>NZ_AP022618.1:3051363-3356499 GCF_010731615.1 Mycolicibacterium insubricum
GCGACGTCGAACGCGGCCAGTGACATGCTGTCGCCGTAGGCGGTCACCCGATCCTGCCAGTACTGCTCCCGGGAGAACGCGGCGAACACATCGTCGACACTTGGTTCGGCGTCGACCGTCACCTCGAATGGCCGTGACACGATGATCCCCCCGGATTGAACGCGGTCAGTCAGTTCGCCGCGCAGAGCTTGGCGTGTTCCTCGTCGTCGACATCGCGGGCCTCGTCGACCAGCAGCACCGGGATCCCGTCGTCGATGCGGTAGGCGCGCCGCAGCCGCGGGTTGTACAACAGCGCCTCGGACTCGACGTAGAGCAGCGAGCCGCGATCAGCAGGGCAGACCAGGATGTCCAGGAGGGCGGAATCGAGCACGATCAGCGCCCCGGCATCGGGATCGCCCGATCGTAGTTGTCGTGGATGGGGTCACCCTGGTTCGGGTTCATCGGGGTCCAGGTACCGGCCTTCGGGGTGCCGATCTCCGGGGACTGCCCGAGTTGGCTCTGCCGCTTCTTCTGATGAGCGACGGTCGTCTGCAGCGCCGAGAGCAGCGGTGCCTGGTTGGGCCGCTTCGCCAGCGCGGCCTTGACTGCCTCGAGGTCCGCGGGTTTGGGGGCGAAGCCCTGAGCCCGCAGGTTGAGCGCATCGCTGAGCAGGTTGGCGACCTGCCCGGCACCCGCCCCGGTCGAGTACTGACCGGCCAGGTCATCGAGCACATCGGCGGAGGCCGAGGGGGCCAGGCCGATCGCCATGGCCGCGAGAAACCCACCGGCCAGGACCGCGAAGGAAGAGGTCGCCCGACGACGCAACATCACCGAAATCCTTCCTCGCAGGTACCCACCAGCGGACCACACCCGCTTTCGGTGAGCTTAACAGCGGCGGCCCGAGGCCACCGGTCGATCAGTTCTCG
Organism: Mycolicibacterium insubricum; assembly: GCF_010731615.1. NCBI lineage: Bacteria > Bacillati > Actinomycetota > Actinomycetes > Mycobacteriales > Mycobacteriaceae > Mycobacterium > Mycolicibacterium insubricum. Next base: position 3,052,269 of record NZ_AP022618.1, read on the forward strand.
TCGACCAGGGCGGCCCGAACCGCGGCCGTCAGCCGCTCGTAGCGGCCGGTTTCGGCGTCCCGGTACCAGCTCTGCCGGCCCGGCTTGGGTACGCCGGCCGCACGCAGCGCGGCGGACTCGGGCCGGTAGACCGTCGACAGCGGCAGTTCGCGCACCACGTGAATCAGGTCGGGCGGCAATCCGACCGCAAGGTCATCGACCGCGTCACCGAGGTCGGCCGGGGTGATGGTCGCACCGGGGCGCAGGCTCACCGCGGTCACCGCCAACTGCCGACCGCGGGCCGAGACCCGATAGGTGACGGCGAGATCGACGGCGTCGATCATGCTGATCGCGTCGGTGATCGGTTCGGCGTACACCGCGCCGCGATCGGTGCGGATCACCTGATTGCGGTTTCCGACCAGCCAAAAGTCGCCGTCGGCGTCCCGGCGGAACAGCGACTCCGTCGACACCCAGGTGTCGGCGGGCGCGAACACCCCGCGTTTGACCGACGCGTTCGGGTCGATCGGGCCGCGCGGCTGCGCCAGCAGCACCCCCACCTCGTCGGGGCCCGGGATCCGGACAAAGCCGCGATCGTCCTCCAGGATCAGATCCTCGTCGGGGTCGTACGCCGCGAGCTGGACCTGGCCGCCGCCGGGCAGCGGCCGTCCCTTCGAGCCGATCTTGGCGCCGGCGACATTGGCCAGCACCGCCTGCCCGTCGGCGGTGGCGAAGAACTCCACCACCCGCGCGGGGGCGAACGCCTCGGTGACCCGCTGCCAGAGACCGGTGGGCATACCGGAGCCGATGAACAGCCGCACCGGGTGATTGCCGTGCAGCACGAACGCCGGATCGTCGATGACCTCGCCGATCATCGCCCAGGTGTAGGACACCACCGTCACGCCGTACTGGCGGACCTCGGTGACGAAGGTGTCCGGGTGCAGCCCGCGCGACAGTGCGATGCGGGCACCGCCGACGACCGCGCCGCCGAGCGCGACCAGCAGGCCGGACTGGTGGTGCAGCGGCGTCAGGCAGTACACGGTGTCGTTGCGGTCCAGGGCGGCCGTCGACGCGGTGCCGAACGCCGACAGCGCCCAGCGGAAGTTGGTGATCTCCTTGGCGACGAGTTCACCGCCGGCCGAGCTGAACGCCACGAAGGCACGGTCGCGGGCCAGACCGGGATTGGGCCGGTACCAGCCGGGCAGCGCGACCTGATCGGGGTCGATCTGCTCCATGTCGATGACGTCGGCGTCGGCCGGCAGGTGCAGGTCGCGATTCTCACCGCCGCCGAGCACCAGCACCTGCACCGGCAGCCGTCGTGCGGCGTCGAGGTGGGTGGGGTCGGTGATGAGCTCGACGATGCCACCGAGGCGGGTGGCTTCGGCCAGGTCGCCGTCCGGCGGCATGAGTACCGCCACGGCGCCCAGTCGTGACAGCGCGGCGATGGCGACCAGCGCGCTGGGCCGGGTCTCCATCAGCACCCCGACCCGGTCGCCTTGACGGACGCCGACGGCGATCAGGCCGCGGACCACGTTGTCGATACGACGGTCCACGGCCTCGTAGGTGTGCACCCGGCCGTCGAACAGCAGGAACTCGCCGTCGGGCGTGTTACGGGCCTGCTCGGACAAGATGCGGCCCAGGGAGATCCGGGTGTGGTCGTTGACCTGGCCCAGCCGGGTCAGACGCGGCAGCGTGCGGGCGGTTTCGACGGCGATCGTGCGAATCGACCGGTTGGCGGTCACCACGGCGTCGGCGGCGGTCTTGACGACGGCCAGCGCGACCTCCGAGGCTCCGCCCACGCCGGCGACCAGGCGGGCGGCCAGCGGCACCCCGCTCTCGCCGGCCCCCTCGTCGTGCGGAACCATCGGCGCGACGGTTTCCGGGCGGGGTCCCTGCCCGGACAGCCAGAGCACCCAGGCGGCGACCGTCGGCCAGGTGATGGTGGCGGCCTTGGAGCCCACCACCAGGCCGAAGTGGCCGGCGCGCAGCAGCGTCTCGTAGACCTCGGCGTCGGGAGCCGCGTCGCGGATGCCGCGGACGGCGGCGGGCTGACCGATGTCGTCGACCTCGCCGACGAACGCCAGCACCGGGCAGGTGATGTCGGCGAGGGTGACCAGCTGGCCGTTGATGGCGAAGCCGCCGGTCATCATCCGGTTGTGCGCGATGAACTGTTTGAGCAGTTCCGCGATCGCCGGGCCGGACCAGGCGATCCAGCCCTCGGAGTCCAGGAAACGGCGCTGCTGTTCGCGCGGCAGCAGGGCTTCCCGGTCGTGCAGCTGCATCAGGAAGTCCAGCCGCGCCTTGGCGGTTTTCAGCGGGTCCATCATCTGGAAACCGATGCGGGCCATCCAGCCCTGGATGTCGAGGTGGTTGAAGACGTGCTCGGCCATGAAGTCGGCGCCCACGGCGGCCAGGTTCGGCGGCAGGTTCATCGGCAGCGCGGCCAGGGTGTCCACCGGGGAGCCGAACGCGATGATGCTCGCGAGGTCCTTGCTCTTTCGGTAGGCCGCGACCTGGTAGGCCCACATGCCGCCCTGCGAATATCCGGCCAGGTGCACGTCCTTGCCGGTGGTCTTCTTCACCGTGTCGACGGCATCGGAGAGCGCGACGATGTGGTCGGTCAGGGTGCGGCGCATGCCGCCCTCGACCTTGTCCGGCTCACCGAAGTCGATCACCCAGGGATCCAGGCCCGCGGCGTGCAGGATGCCGACCGCGCCGTCCTCCTTGGTGACGTCGAACATGTTCGGCGACATCATCATCGGGTGCACCATCAGCACCGGCTCCCCCGGCTGCGCCGCCCCGGGCCGGGTGTCCGGCGGGAAATAGCGCCGCAGCCGGTACATCGGGACGCTCTCGACGATCTGGAACGGCGAGGCGACCGCGCCCGTTTCCAGGCCGCCGAGGCGCAGCACCTCGAGTCCGTTTTGTGCGGTTGCCATCAGGCGCTCGACCGGTTTGGTCAATGCCGAAAGGTGTAGGTCCACCCGCAACTCCCCTGCCTGCCGCCACGCCGCAGAACCGGTGGACAGCCGTCGTTCCTAGTTGCCCGCGATTGTGGCACAGACACCCGGGGTGATTAGGGTCAGCGACGATGGCACATCTGCTCGGCGCCGAAGCCCTTCACCTGGAATATCCCACTCGGGTCGTTTTCGACGCCGTGTCCCTCGGCGTCGACGACGGCGACCGGATCGGCATCGTCGGCCGCAACGGGGACGGCAAATCGTCGCTGATGGGCATGCTGACCGGCGCGATCAGCCCCGACGGCGGCCGGGTGACCCGCCGCGGCGGACTGCGGGTCGGAGCCCTCGACCAGGCCGACGTGCTCGACGACGAGGCCACCGTGGCCGAGGTGCTGGTCGGGGGCCGAGCCGAACACGAGTGGGCCGGTGACGCCCGGGTCCGCGATGTGGTGGCCGGGTTGGTCGCCGATATCGGCTGGCAGGCGCCGGTGGGCACGCTCTCGGGCGGGCAGCGCCGGCGCGTCCAGCTGGCGGCGCTGCTGATCGACGACTGGGACGTGCTGGCCCTGGACGAGCCGACCAACCACCTCGATGTCGAGGGCATCACCTGGCTGGCCGGGCACCTCAAGACCCGCTGGCCGCGCAACACCGGCGGGTTGCTGCTGGTCACCCACGACCGCTGGTTCCTCGACGAAGTCGCCACCGCCACCTGGGAGGTGCACTCTCGCGTGGTCGAACCGTTCGACGGCGGCTACGCGGCCTATGTGCTGCAGCGGGTCGAACGGGACCGGATCGCCGCGGCGTCGGAGGCGAAACGGCAGAACCTGATGCGCAAGGAGCTGGCCTGGCTGCGCCGGGGTGCGCCGGCCCGGACGTCGAAGCCGAAGTTCCGCATCGACGCGGCCAACGCACTGATCGCCGACGTGCCGCCGATCCGCAACGGCATCGAACTGGCAAAGCTGGCGACCGCGCGGCTCGGAAAGGACGTCGTCGACCTGCTGGACGTCGGTGTCTCGTTCCCCGGGCCGGATGGGCCGGTCACGGTACTGCGCGATGTCGAATGGCGGATCGCCCCCGGTGAGCGAACCGGGATCTTGGGTGCCAACGGCGCCGGGAAGTCGACGCTGCTGGGGCTGATCGCCGGGACGGTGACGCCGTCGTCGGGCCGGGTCAAGCGGGGCAAGACCGTGCAGCTGGGCGTGTTGGACCAGCAGTCGGGTGTGCTCGCCGATGTCGAGGACGACATGGTCCGCGAGGTGGTCGGCCGGCTGCGCACCGACTATTCGGTGGATGGCAAGGACCTGACGCCCACGCAGCTGCTGGAGCGGCTCGGCTTCGACCGTGCTCAGCTGTCCACCCGGGTCCGAGAACTCTCCGGTGGCCAGCGCCGCCGCCTGCAGCTGATGCTGACGCTGCTGGCCGAGCCCAATGTGCTGATCCTCGACGAGCCGACAAATGACGTGGACACCGACATGCTGACGGCCACCGAGGACCTGCTGGACTCCTGGCCGGGCACGCTGATCGTGGTTTCCCACGACCGGTATCTGTTGGAACGGGTTACCGATCAGCAGTACGCGGTGCTCGACGGGCATCTGCGGCATCTGCCCGGCGGGATCGACGAGTACCTGGCGCTGGCCGCCGCACGTGGTCCGTCGACGGGGTCGCCTTCGGGGGGGCCGGCAGGGTCGCCCGCTTCGGCGGCATCGGGTACGGCGACTTCGGCCGGTTCCGCGCCCAAACACGCCGGATTATCCGGGGCCGCACTGCGGGCGGCGGAGAAAGAGATCGCCGCGATCGACCGGTCGCTGGTGAAGCTGGCCGACCGGATCGCCGCCAAGCATCAGGAGCTGGCCGACCACGATCAGTCCGACCACGTCGGGCTGGGCCGGCTCACCGGCGAGCTGCGGGCGTTGGAGGATGAGGTCGCCGACGCCGAGACGCGCTGGCTGGAGTTGTCCGAGCAGCTGGGCTGAGCGGGCCCACTACCCGGCATACTGAGTCGATGTCCGAGCGCAACGTGCTGGGCGGTCCGCTGCAACCCTGCGGCACCGACCCCATGACCGGCTTCTACCGCGACGGATGCTGTTCCAGCGGAGCCGAAGACATCGGCCTGCACACCATTTGCGCGATGGTGACGGCCGAGTTCCTGGAGCACCAACGCGGCATCGGCAACGATCTGTCCACCCCGATGCCGGCCTACCGCTTCCCCGGCCTCGTCCCCGGCGACCGCTGGTGCGTCACGGCGCGCAACTGGTTGCGCGCCCATCTCGACGGGGCAGCCGCCCCGGTGGTGCTGGCGTGCACACACGAACGCACGCTCGAGGTGGTCGACTTGGAGGTGCTGCGCCGGTACGCCGTGGACGTGCCCGACGACATCGCCGACCTCTGAAGCGGTTCGGCGAGTGCGCAGCCCTCAGGGCCGCAGTCAGGTGCGAGCCGGAGATTGCCGCACGTCAGGCTCCCCGGAGTTTTCTAGGCTGTTCTGGTGGCACCACTGATTCGGCACCGCGGTAACCGGAGCTCCGATGAGCGCTGATCTCGAGATCGACAAGCTCACCGCGACGGTCGCCGACTACCCCGACGTCGTCGAGTTGCGGCTGCGGCTGATCCGGTTGCTGGCCGACCGGGGCCGGCACGCCGACGCGCTGGCCCAGGCCGCCGAGGGACTGCGGATCACACCGGACAACGCCGAGATCCGTGCCGAGGTCAACCGGCTGGCCGCCGCGCTCGGCTCCCCGGCGGCCGGCTCCCCGCCGGCAGAGCCCCCGCAGGCAGTCGAAACTCCCAGCGAGGACGGCGGATTCGACTGGGACCGCGCCGAATCCGAGGTCACCGACATCGTCGGCCCGCAGTACGTCGGCGACCCGGCACCCGAGCCGGCCCGCCCCGCCCCGCGCACCGCGACCCGGATGTCCGACGTGGCCGGGATGGACGGGGTCAAGGCCGCGATCGAGATGTCGTTCATCGGGCCGCTGCGCAATCCGGAGCTGGCCCGCGCCTACGGCACCGGGGCCGGCGGCGGGCTGCTGCTCTACGGCCCGCCCGGCTGCGGCAAGACGTTCCTGGCCTCGGCGATCACCGGGGAGCTCGGTGCCCGGTTCTACCCGGTCGGGGTGCCCGACATCGTGGACATGGTCAGCGGCACCACCGAGGCGGCGCTGCAGGATCTGTTCACCACCGCGCGCGACACCGCACCGGCGGTGATCTTCTTCGACGAGATCGACGCGATCGGCCAGAAGCGCTCCCAGCTGCGCGGCGCCAACGTGCTGCGGCAACTGGTCACCCGGTTGCTCACCGAGCTGGAAAACCCGAGCAACGACGGGGTGTTCGTCATCGGCGCCACCAATCACCCGTGGGATCTCGATCCCGCGCTGCGACGGCCGGGGCGGTTCGACCGGATGCTGTTCGTGTCGCCGCCCGACGAGCCGGCGCGTGCCGCGCTTATCCGCGCGCACCTGGCGGGCCGGCCGATCGAGGGCATCGATCTCGATGCGATGGTCGCCACCACCGCCGGCTTCTCGGGCGCCGACGTCGCACTGCTCTGCCGGGCGGCGGCCCAGCGCGCCATGGCCGACGCGGTGGCCGCCGGGGAACCACGCTGCATCACCATGGACGACGTGCGCAAGGTGCTGAAGACGCTTTCCCCCAGTACCGGCCCGTGGTTCTCGATGGCCCGCAACGTCGTCGAATTCTCCAACAGCGACGGGGCTTTCGACGAACTCGCCGCCTACCTGCAGAAGCGCCGCCGGGGCTGACGGCTCAGCCGCCCGGAGTCGGGGGGCTCGAGGGCCGCAACGACGGATCAAAGTGGAACGTCGGCACGGTGAACGTCGGGCGCGGGAAGTTCTCCGGGGACAACGGCCGGACGGTGTAGACGAAATGGGTACCGGCCACATGACCGGCGCACACCGTGAACAGCCAACCGCACCCGGCGACGAACAGCACGGTGAACCCTGAGGTAACCAGTTGGTAGCGCCGCGAGTTCGGCAGCCGCCAGATCTTGACGGCCACCTCGACACACAGCACGGCCATCACGATCGGCAGCACCATCAGCGCGAACCACAGTGCACCGGGCTGGCGGGCGAACATCGACAACGCCCACCCGATGCCGATCGGCACCCCGAGTCCCAGCAGCCAGACCGCCCAGTAACCCTCCTGGTCGGCCAGATGCGTGGCCAAGTCGGTGTCGCCGCCGCGGCGGATCCGGCCCAGCGTCAACAGGAAATGCGCCAGCCCGGCGACCAGAACCGCCACCACCAGCATCCAGTAGGCACCGCGGACCCCGTCGCTGTCCCAGGCCAGCCGCATGAACACCGGCGCAAAGGTGGCCAGCAACACCGCAAACCCCGCCAGTAGCACCCCGGCGGCCGCAAACGGATTACGCCACAACCGTTTCGACAGGTAGCCGCGCGGCAATACCCGGCGCAGCCGGATGAACAGCCGGGTCCAGTGGATCAGCAACGGCGCCGTCAGGATCGGTGTGAGGTGCCGCATCACGCCCGGCGACAGCCAGGCCGACAGCAGCATCACCGCCACCGCGTAGATCCACACGCCGCTGGCGAGTCGGCTCAGCGTCCCCCACACGACCTCCGACAGGGCGTGGCGAGCCTGCCGGTGGGTGGGATCGTCGGCCAGCACCCGGGTCAGCGCCTCGGCCTTGCCGACGGTGAAGTCCTGCAGCCGCGCGTTGGTCGTCGCCAACTCCACGTGCGCCGGGTCCACCGCCAGCCCGGCGGTCACCAGCCGTTTGGCCAGGTCCCTCTCTGTCACCCGCTCGGCGACCAATGCCGCCTGCAACAGCAGGTCCGGGTCGTCGGGGGCGAGATCGGCGACCCGCTCCAGTGCGGCGAGCGTCTCGCGCTTGTTGGCGCCGAAGGCGCTGCCCTGCGAAAGGCAGGTGGCCAGCAGGGCGTGCGCCGACGGGTCGGCAGGGTCGAGCTCGACCACCCGGCGGGCGATCTCGACGGCATCGTCGACATCGTCGATGAGCAGATTCAGCCGGGCCAGCACCCGCAGCGCAGCGCGGTCGTCCGGGTCGTTGTCCAGCGCCGCCGTCGCGCACCGGTAGGCGGTGACAGGATCGCCGGTCTGCAGCGACAGATTCGCCAGTCCGGCCAACAGGTCGGGGTCATCGGGTTCCTCGGCCAGTCCGTCGCGCAGCGCTTGGGCGGCCTCGTCGTGTCGGCCCAGATCCGCGAGCAGCTGGGCGCGCGCCAGAACCGCCCCGGTGTCCAACCCGCTCAGCGCTCCAGCCGGATGCGCAGCTCCCGGATCGCATCGAAGACGACGACCAGCTGTTCGGCGACCCGCTCGGGGGCGGTGCCTCCGCGGGCGTTGCGGGAGCGCACCGAGCCGTCGACGGTCAGCACCTCGCGCACGGCCGGCGTCAGCGCGGTGTCGATCTCGGCGAACTCGGCGTCGGTGAGCTCATCGAGCCCGACCCCGCGGCCCTCGGCGAGCTTGACGGCCGCACCGGCGGCCTCGTGCGCGACGCGGAACGGAACACCTTGGCGCACCATCCATTCGGCGATGTCGGTGGCCAACGTGTAGCCGGCCGGCGCCAGCGCCGCCATCCTCGCCTCGTCGAAACTCAGCGTGGCGACCAGCCCGGCCATTGCCGGCAGCAGCAGTTCCAGCTGGGCCACCGAGTCGAAGATCGGTTCCTTGTCCTCCTGCAGGTCCCGGTTGTAGGCCAGCGGTTGCGCCTTGAGAGTGGCCAGCAGGCCGGTGAGGTTGCCGATCAGCCGGCCGGACTTGCCGCGGGCCAGTTCGGCGATGTCGGGGTTCTTCTTCTGCGGCATGATCGAGCTGCCGGTGGACCACGAGTCGTGCAGCTTGACGTAGCCGAACTCCGTTGTGCTCCACAGGATGATGTCCTCGGCCAGCCGGGACAGGTCGACGGCGATCATCGCGAAGATGAACGCCGCCTCCGCGGCGAAATCGCGGGATGCGGTGGCGTCGATGGAGTTGTCGGCCGCCGCGGCGAAACCGAGGCTGGCGGCGATGGCGTCGGGATCCAGACCCAGCGAGGAACCGGCCAGTGCCCCGGATCCGTACGGGGACACCGCCGTCCGGTCGTCGAAGTCGGCGATGCGGTCGACGTCGCGCAGCAGCGGCTGGGCGTGGGCCAGCAGGTGATGCGCCAGCAGCACCGGCTGTGCGGACTGCAGGTGCGTTTTGCCGGGCATGACGGCGTCCGGGTGCGCGGCGGCTTGAGAAGCCAGGGCACCGACCACCTCCAGGACCCCGTCGGCGACCCGGCGGACGGCATCACGCAGCCACATCCGGAACAGGGTCGCGACCTGGTCGTTGCGGGAACGCCCCGCGCGCAGCCGGCCGCCGAGTTCCGGCCCCACCCGGTCGATCAGGCCGCGTTCCAGCGCGCCGTGCACGTCCTCGTCGGTGGACAGCGGCTCGAAGCTGCCGTCGGCGAGGTCGGAGCCGAGGCTGTCCAGGCCGGCCAGCAGCCCGTCGCGCTGGGAGTCCGACAGCAGCCCGGCGTCGTGCAGCACGACGGCGTGCGCCTTGGACGCGGCGATGTCATACGGCGCCAGCAGCCAGTCGAAGTGCGTCGACTTGCTCAGCGCGGCAAGCGCGTCCGACGGCCCCTCGGCGAACCGGCCGCCCCACAGTGAGCCTTCGTTGGTGGTCATTACAGCTGCCGCAGGTCCCGCTGGGCGGAGATCTTGGAGCTCAGCCCGTGCACGTGCACGAAGCCCTTCGCCGAGGACTGGTCGAAGCTGTCGCCCTCGTCGTAGGTGGCGAGGTTGAAGTCATACAGCGACTCGGGGCTGCGGCGACCGTTGACGGCGATGTGCCCGCCGTGCAGCACCAGCCGGATGTCACCGGTGACGTGCTGCTGGGTATCGGCGACGAACGCCTCCAGGGAGCGCTTGAGCGGGGAGAACCACAGGCCGTCGTAGACCAGCTCGGCCCACTTCTGGTCGGTGTGGCGTTTGAACCGGCCCAGCTCGCGCTCCAGGGTGACGTGCTCGAGTTCGGAGTGCGCGGTGATCAGCACCATGGCGCCGGGGGCTTCGTAGATCTCGCGGCTCTTGATGCCGACGAGGCGGTCCTCGACGACGTCGAGCCGGCCCACACCCTGTTCCCCGGCGCGCCGGTTGAGTTCGACGATGGCCTCCAGCACGCTGACCCGCCGACCGTCGATGGCCACCGGGACGCCGCGGGAGAAGCTGATGATCACCTCATCGGGGGTGTTCCAGTTCAGCGTGGGGTCCTGGGTGTAGTCGTAGACGTCCTTGGTGGGGGCGTTCCACAGGTGCTCCAGGAAGCCGGTCTCCACCGCGCGGCCCCACACGTTCTGGTCGATGGAGAACGGCGAGCGCTTGGTGACGTTGATCGGGATGGCGTTCTCCTCGGCGAACGCGATCGCCTTCTCCCGGGTCCAGGCGTAGTCGCGGACCGGGGCCAGCACGTCGAGATCCGGTGCCAGCGAGGCGAATCCGACCTCGAACCGGACCTGGTCGTTGCCCTTGCCGGTGCAGCCGTGCGCGACGATGCCGCCGTCGTGCTCGCGGGCCGCGGCGACCAGGTGCTTGACGATCAGTGGCCGGCTGATCGCCGACACCAGCGGGTAGCGGTCCATGTAGAGCGCGTTGGACAAGATGGTGGGCAGGCAGTATTCCTCGGCGAATTCGTCGCGGGCGTCGACGACGACGGCCTCCACCGCGCCGCAGTCCAGGGCGCGCTGGCGCACGACCTCCATGTCCTCACCGCCCTGGCCGAGGTCGATGGCGACGGCGACGACCTCGCGGCCGGTTTCCTTGCCGATCCAGCTGATGGCCACCGAGGTGTCCAGACCACCGGAATACGCCAGAATGACGCGCTCGGACATGTGTTCTCCTTTGTCTTCCAACCCGATTCGGGGCGAGGTCAGTATGGGGGTTATCGCAGATCTTCGATGAAGCCGGCCAGTTCGGTGCCGGTCATCGGTTCGCGGGCCACCAGCAGGATGGTGTCGTCGCCGGCGACGGTGCCGACCACCGAGGGCAGCGCTGCCCGGTCGATGGCGCTGGCCAGATAGTGTGCCGCACCGGGTGGGGTGCGCAGCACGGCGAGGTTGCCGCTGGCGTCGGTGGACACCAGCAGTTCGCCCAACAGCCGGGTCAGCCGCTCGGTGCCGCCGGACACCCCGCGCACCGGGCTGCCGTCCTCAGGCACCACGTAGGCGCCGACGCCGCCGTCGGCGCCGCGTAGTTTCACCGCGCCGAGCTCCTCCAGGTCGCGGCTCAGGGTGGCCTGGGTGACCTCGATGCCCTCGGTGGCCAGCAGGGTGGCCAGTTCGGTCTGGCTGTGCACGGGTTGCGCCGAAAGCAGCGCCACGATGCGGGCCTGGCGTCCGGCGCGGGTGGTGGCGACCTCCGGTTTGGAGGTTGTCATCGGGATTGCTCCAGCAGCCACACCAGCAGCGCCTTCTGCGCGTGCAGCCGGTTCTCCGCCTCATCGAACACCGCGCTGTGCGGGCCGTCGATCACCTCGTCGGTGATCTCGTGGCCGCGGTGCGCCGGGAGGCAGTGCAGCACAACGACGTCGGAGTCGGCGCGGTCGAGCAGTTCGCTGTTGAGCTGGAAGGGCCGGAACGGGCGGACCCGGTCCAGGCCGTCGTTCTCCTGGCCCATGGAGGTCCAGGTGTCGGTGACCAGCACGTCCGCGCCGGCCACGGCGGCCTCCGGATTGGAGCTGACGGCGACGGTTCCGCCGGTGGCCAGCGCCCGGGACTCGGCGGCGGCGACGAACCGGGGGTCGGGTTCGAATCCGGGTGGCGCGGCGACGGTGACGTGCAGGGCGGCGGTCACCCCGCCGAGCATCAGCGAATGCGCCATGTTGTTGGCGCCGTCGCCGAGGTAGGTCAGCCGCAGCCCTTTGAGGGCGCCCTTGCGTTCGGCCAGGGTCTGCAGGTCGGCCAGCACCTGGCAGGGATGGAACTCGTCGGACAGGGCGTTGACGATCGGCACGGTGGCCGACGAGGCCATCGCGGTCAGCCGGTCCTGGGTGAAGGTGCGCCAGACGATGGCGTCGACGTAGCGGCTGAGTACCGCGCCGGTGTCCTCCAGCGTCTCCTCGCGGCCCAGCTGGGTGTTGCGGCCGTCGACGACGACGGCGTGCCCGCCCAATTGCGCGATGCCCATCTCGAAGGAGAACCGGGTTCGGGTGGAGTTCTTCTCGAAGATCACCGCGACGCCGCGCGGACCCTCCAGGGGCCGACGGGAGAACGGCGCGGCCTTGAGCTCGGCTGCCAGTGCCAGCACCTCGGCCTGCTCGGCCGGGCTGAGGTCGTCGTCGCGCAGAAAGTGGCGGATGGTCATGCGGTCTCCTGCGCGGTGTCGAGGATGGTGGGCAGTGCGGTCAGGAAGACGTCGACCTGCTCGTCGGTGATGATCAGAGGCGGGGCCAGCCGCACCACCTCGGGAGCGGCGGCGTTGACCAGGAATCCGGCGTCGCGGGCGGCGGTTTCCACGTTCTTGGCGGCGGGTTCGCGCAGCACGACGCCGAGCAGCAGGCCCCGGCCGCGGACGTGGTCGACCAGCGGGTGCCCGATGGCCTCGATGCCAGAAGCCAGCGTCTTGCCGGCGACGTCGGCGCGGTGCACCAGGTCGTCGGCGGCCAGGGTCCGAACCACGGCCAGTCCGGCCGCGGTGCAGACCGGGTTGCCGCCGAAGGTGCTGCCGTGCATGCCGGGTTGCAGCAGGTCGGCGGCGTCGCCGACGGCCAGGCAGGCACCGATCGGCAGGCCGCCGCCGAGGCCCTTGGCCAGGGTGATCAGGTCGGGGGTGATGCCGTCGTGCTGGTGGGCGTAGAAGGTGCCGGTGCGGCCGATGCCGGTCTGCACCTCGTCGAGGGCCAGCAGAGTGCCGTGCGCGGCGGTGATCTCCCGGGCACGGACCAGATAGTCGGCGGGCGGGGTGACGACGCCGCCCTCCCCCATGATCGGTTCCAGGAACACCGCGGCGGTCTCGTCGGTGACCGCGGCGGCCAGGGCGTCGGCGTCGCCGTAGGGCACGAAGGTGACCTCACCGGGCAGCGGTTCGAACGGTGCCCGTTTGGCGGGCTGGCCGGTCAGCGCCAGCGAGCCCATGGTGCGCCCGTGGAACGCTCCTTCGGCGGCAACGATCTTCGTGCGCCCGGTCAGCCGGGTGATCTTGAAGGCCGCCTCGTTCGCCTCGGTGCCGGAGTTGCAGAACAGCACCCGCGCCGGGGCACCCAGCTGCCCGACGAGTACCTCGGCCAGAGCGATGCCCGGCTCGGTGGCATACAGATTCGAGGCGTGGCCCAGCGTGTTCAGCTGCGCGGTGACCGCCTCGATGACCGCCGGGTGGCGATGACCCAGGACGTTGACGGCGATGCCGGCCAGGAAGTCCACGTAGGTCTTGCCGTCGGCGTCGGTGACCACCGCACCCTCGCCGCTGACCAAAGCCAGCGGCGGTGTGCCGTAGTTGTTCATCATGACGTCGGACCAACGCTGTTGCAGCTCGGAGTTACTCATGCGCGGTGCCTTCCGGGGGCACCACTTTGGTGCCGGTTCCCTCGTCGGTGAACAGCTCGACCAGTACGCAGTGTTCGACACGGCCGTCGATGACGTGCGCGCTGGGAACCCCGCCGTTGACCGCGCGCAGGCACGCCTCGATCTTGGGTACCATGCCGGATTCCAGTCGCGGGAGCAATTGTTCCAGTGCGGCGGTGTCGATTTCGGAGACCAGCGAGCCGCGGTCGGGCCAGTCGGTGTAGAGGCCCTCGACGTCGGTGAGCATCAGCAGCTTCTCGGCGCCGAGCGCCTCGGCGACCGCGGCGGCGGCGGTGTCGGCGTTGATGTTGTGCACCACGCCGTCGACGTCCGGGGCGATGGTGGAGATGACCGGGATCCGGCCCGCCCCGATGAGGTCGAGGACGGCGGCCGGGTTGACCTGGTCGACGTCGCCGACCAGGCCGATGTCGGTGGCCACCCCGTCGACCCGGACGCTGCGGCGCACCGCGGTGAAAAGTGCGGCGTCCTCTCCGGTGATGCCGACGGCGTACGGCCCGTGCGCATTGATCAGGTTGACCAGCTCCCGGCCGACCTGGCCGAACAGCACCATCCGGGCGACGTCGAGGACCTCGGGGGTGGTAACCCGGAAGCCGCCCTTGAAGTCCCCTTCGATGCCGAGCCGTTTCAGCATGGCGGAGATCTGCGGGCCGCCGCCGTGCACCACCACCGGGTGGATGCCGCAGTTGCGCAGGAACACCATGTCGGCGGCGAAGGCGGCCTTGAGCGTCTCGTCGGTCATGGCGTTGCCGCCGTATTTGACGACGACGATCTTGTCGTGCAGCTGTTTGAGCCACGGCAGCGCGGTGGCCAGCACCTGGGCCTTGACCGGGGTGGGGAGATTGGACGAGGTCATGATGAACATCCGTCGACGATGCCGAGCGAAGCGAGGAGGAGGAGACTGATCATGAGCTATAGGCCGAGTTCTCTTCGACGTAGGCGTGCGACAGGTCGGTGGTGCGGATGGTTGCCGAACCCTCGCCGAGCTGCAGGTCGACGAGCACCGCGATGTCCGGGCCGGACAGGTCGACGTCGCGGGCACCGGGTGCTCCTGCGCCGTCGACGCATACCGGGAATCCATTGAACGACACGGTGATCCGGTCGGGCTCCAGCGGGAACGGGGACATCCCGACGGCGGCGAGCACCCGGCCCCAGTTGGGGTCGGATCCGAACAGCGCGGTCTTGACGAGGGAGTCGCGGCCGATGATCCGGGCGGCGGTCAGCGCCTCGTCGTCGCCGGGGGCTCCGGCGACGGTGATGCTGACCCGCTTGGTGACGCCCTCGGCGTCGGCCTGCATCTGCGCGCACAGGTCGTCGCACACCGCGAACACGGCGGCGTCCAGGTCGTCCTGGGTGGGGCGGATGCCGCTGGCTCCCGAGGACAGCAGCAGCACGGTGTCGTTGGTGGAGGTGGCGCCGTCGACGTCGAGCCGGTCGAAGGTCAGCGCGGCGGCCCGGCGCAGCGCGGTGTCCAGGGCGCCGGGGTCGGCGACGGCGTCGGTGGTGAGCACCACCAGCATGGTGGCCAGCGACGGTGCCAGCATGCCCGCCCCCTTGGCCATCCCGCCCACGGTCCAGTTGGCGTCCGGGGAGACCGCGTGGTGCAGCGCAACCTGTTTCGGCACGGTGTCGGTGGTCATGATGGCCCGGGCCGCGTCGTCGCCGCCGTGCAGGCCGCCGGCCATCTCGTGCACGATCTCGGTGACCCCGGCGAGCACCTTGGCAAGAGGCAGGCGGTCGCCGATCAGTCCGGTCGAGCAGACGGCGACCTCGATGGCTCCGGTTTCGGTGCCCCAGTGCGACAGGGCCGCGGCGACCGCCTCGGCGGTGGCGTGGGTGTCCTGGAATCCCCCGGGTCCGGTGCAGGCGTTGGCGCCGCCGGAATTGAGGATGACCGTGCGCAGCCGGCCGGTGCCGAGCACCTGCTGCGACCACAGCACCGGGGCGGCCTTGACCTGGTTGCGGGTGAAGACGCCGGCGGCGGCGTAATCCGGGCCCTCGTTGAACACCAGGGCCAGGTCGGGTTTGCCGCTGGCTTTGATGCCGGCGGCGATGCCGGCGGCCCGGAAGCCCTCGGGCGCGGTGACTCCCTGGCTGCGCAGCAGCCGTTGTGCGGGGTGCGCGGTGGGGGTCGAGTTCTCCAGGTTCACGGCGTTTCTGCTCCTTTCGCCCCATTCCTCCGCATCGCTTCGCTCTGCGTCGTCATGGCGCGGTTCCTACGATCGAGAGGCCTTCGGTTTCCGGCCAGCCCAGGGCCAGGTTCATCGATTGGACGGCCGCACCCGCGGTGCCCTTGACCAGGTTGTCGATCGCGCAAACGGCGACGAAGGTCTGCGCGTCGGTGTCGACGGCGATGGCCAGCTGGGCGGCATTGCAGCCGATCACCGAGCCGGTGCGAGGCAGTTGTCCGTCGGGCAGCAGATGCACGAACGGCTCGTCGGCGTAGGCCTTTTCGTAGGCGGCGCGGAATTCTTCGACGCCGGCCGTGGTGGGTGCGGTGCAGGTGGCGAGGATGCCGCGTGCGGTGGGGATCAGCACCGGGGTGAAGGACACCGTGACCGGGTCCTCGGTCAGCGCGGCGAGACCCTGGGCGATTTCCGGGGTGTGCCGGTGCACGCCGCCGATGTTGTAGGCGCGGGCCGAACCGATGACCTCGGCGGCCAGCAGGTCGACCTTGGCGGCCCGCCCGGCACCGGAGGTGCCGCTGACCGCGACGACGTTGACCGCCGGGGTGATCAGGCCGGCGGCCACCGCGGGCCACAGGGCCAGCAGCGCCGAGGTGGGATAGCAGCCGGGGACGGCGATCCGGGTGGTGCCGCGCAGGGCGTCGCGGTGCCCGGGCAGCTCGGGCAGGCCGTAGGGCCAGGTGCCGGCGTGGGCGGAGCCGTAGAAGCGCTCCCACACGCCCGGGTCGGTGAGCCGGAAATCCGCGCCGCAGTCCACGACCAGTACGTCGGGGCCGAGTTGTTCGGCGATGGCGCCCGAATGTCCGTGCGGCAGTCCGAGGAACACCACGTCGTGGCCGGCCAGCCGGTCGATCTCGGTGGGTTCGAGGACCCGGTCGGCCAGCGGCAGCAGGTGCGGATGGTGTGACCCCAGGGTGGTGCCGGCGCTGGCTGCGGCGGTCAGCGTTCCGATGGACAGGCGCCCGTCGGCGTAGGCAGGGTGGCCGAGCAGCAGCCGCAGGATCTCACCGCCGGCGTAGCCACTGGCTCCGGCGAGCGCGACAGTCGTCATTCCCAGCATTCTGCATTGTTATGCATTACGTTGCAAGTTCATTCCAGAGCGCAAAAATCCCCCAAGAAATACACAGGTAAGCAGCTCGGACTACCGTTGATAGCCATGAGCAGCAATAGCGTGGACATCTTCGGCGAGCGCGTCCCGGTCGACGACTGGTCCGGCGGGATGACCGCGGAGCCGGCGCGCGCGCCGGCGATCCGGGTCCGCGGCCGGTGGGTCAGTTCGCTGTGGTTGATCCCGCTGACCGCCGTCGGCCTGGTGCTGGCCGTCGCGATCGCCCAGCACCTGCGCAACTACGGCTGGATGACCGACTTCGTCAACCGGTATCCGGGGACCGACACCACTCCCCACCCCGACGTCGCACCCGGGATGCCCGGCTGGCTGCGCTGGCAGCACCTGTTCAACATCGTCTTCATGATGTTCATCATCCGGGCCGGCCTGCAGATCCTGGCCGATCATCCCCGGCTGTACCTGAACTCCGGCAGCACCCCGGGCACCGCCTGGCTGCGGATGCGCGGACCGGTGCCCGCCGACCGGATCAACCCGGAGGACCCGTGGCGGGTGTGGACCGCCAAAGACGATTCGGTGTCCCTGCCGCACTGGCTCGGGCTGCCCGGCCTGCGGCACTCGATCGGGCTGGCTCGCTGGTGGCACTTCAGCTTCGACGTGTTGTGGCTGATCAACGGCGCGGTGTTCTACGTGCTGTTGTTTTCCACCGGCCAGTGGCGCCGGATCGTCCCGCAGTCGTGGGACGTGCTGCCCAACGCCGCGTCGACAGCGATTCAGTATGCCTCCCTGGACTTTCCGCCCAACGAGGGCTTCGTCGCGTATAACGGACTACAGCTAATCGCCTATTTCCTGACGGTGTTCGTGTTCGCGCCGCTGGCGTTCGTCACCGGGCTGCTGCAGGCCCCGGCGATCGCGGCGCGGTTCGGCTTGGGTGCGGGGCCGACCAATCGGCAGGTCGCCCGCACGCTGCACTTCCTGGTCCTGGTGTGGATGGTGATCTTCATCGCCATGCACACCATCATGGTGTTCGCGACCGGTCTGGTCGGCAACCTCAACCACATCATCTTCGGCACCGACACCAACTCTCTGTGGGCCCTGGTGATCTACCTGATCGCGATGGCCGTCATCGTGGTGCTGTGGCTGGCCGCCAGCCCGTTCACGCTGCGCTACCCGCGGGTGATTCAGGCCGTCGGGCGTGCTTCCATCGGCTGGCTCAAGGGGCTGATGGAGTGGTTCGTGCCCAAGGGCACCTACTCGGAAAGCGATATCTCCCAGTACTTCTGGCCCAACGGCAAGATGCCGGACCGGGACGCCTTTGCGGCATTGGCGGCCGACGACTGGGCTTCCTACCGGCTGCGGGTCGGCGGCCTGGTCGCCCATCCCCGGGACTTCACTCTCGCCGATCTACGTGCGATGGACAAGCATGAGCAGATCACCCAGCACTACTGCATCCAGGGCTGGTCCGGGATCGCCAAGTGGGGCGGCGTCCTGGTGTCGGACATCATGGCGGTCGTCGAGCCGCTGCCGTTGGCCCGCTACGCGGTGTTCTATTCCTTCGCCGACAACGGGGAGCCCGGCGCCGAACCGTACTACGACAGCCACAAGATCGAGCACATGCGCAATCCGACCACCCTGCTGGCCTACGAGATGAACGACGAGCCGCTCGGTGCCGCGCACGGCGCCCCGCTGCGGCTGCGCAACGAGGTCGAACTCGGCTTCAAACACGTCAAATGGGTCGACGCCGTCGAGTTCGTGGAGTCCTTCGCGGACATCGGCAAGGGCCAGGGCGGCTCACACGAGGACTACGAGTACTTCGGCTACCGGATGCCGATCTGAGCCGGTCCCGTCAGATCAGGCCCGCTGAGCGCCGACTACTTGTCCATCGCAATCACTTCGATGGTCTCGGTCGCCGTGACCTCCTGGCCGTCCTTCGGGGTCACCGACACTGTGACGTTGTAGGTACCGACGGCGTTGAACGTCACCGAATCACCTATTTTGTACATGCTGCGGCTGCACGCATCGGAGTGCTGGACGGCCTCGAAACCACCGGGTCCCGTGACGGTGCCGACGGCGGTGCAGTCATGGCCGGAGAGTTCCTGGTCTCCCACATACGACGTCCAGCCGTACTTGATGCCCACATACGGCTTGCTCGAGGAATACACCTGCTTCAGCTGGTAGCGGCCCGGACCGACCTTACCGCTGCCGACAGCCGTCGTCTCGATCTCCAGCCTGTCGATCACCGGTACCGCTGGCGTCGCAATCGTAGTGGTCGTCGTCGTGGTCGCGCTGCTGGTCGTCGTCGCGACGGTCGCAGTGTGTTCCAAGGTTTGGGTGGCTGTCACCGTCTGGGTAGCGGCTTCCGGCGTGTGGCCACCGGAACAACCGGCCAACACCAATGCCGCCGCGATTGCGGCGTAACTTGCGCGACGGTCCATGTCTAGATTGCCCTTCCCCCAAGTTCAGGCCCGCTGAACCGCACCCAACCGGCCGGCCGCCGCGGCGACCGCGGCGTCACGCGCGGCACTGGCCTCGTCCTCGGTGAGAGTACGGTCCGGGGCCCGGAACCGCAGCGCCAGGGTCAGGGACTTGCGGCCCTCGCCGATCTGCGGGCCGGTGTAGACGTCGAACAGCTCGACCGATTCCAGCAGTTCACCGGCGCCGGAGCGGACGACATCCAGCACGTCGGCGGCTGCGACCGCGTCGTCGACGATCAGGCTGACGTCCTGGAAGACCGCCGGGAAGGGCGACACCCGCGGCGCGGGCAGCGCGTCGGCGACCGGGATGGCGTCCAGATCCAGCTCGACGGCGCAGGTGCCCTTGGGCAAGCCACAGCGCTCGACGACACCCGGGTGCAGCTGCCCCGCGTAGCCGATGCTGACCTGCTCCCCGGTCGACGGATCGGTGACCAGCACCTGCGCGCAACGGCCCGGATGCCAGGGCAGCGGGTCGGCGGCGCGCAGGGCCACCTCCACCCCCGCGGCGCGGGCGATCACCCGGACCGCCTCGAACGCGTCGGTGGCATCGGCGGGCCGGCCCGGGCCCCACGGCCCGCGGGGTTCGCGCAGCCCGGCCAGCACCGCGGCGACGTGCACCGGCTGCGCGGGCAGCGAGGCGTCCAGCGCGGCGATCTCGGCGTCGGTGGGACGACGGTCGGTCGGGATCCGGCCGATGACACCGGTCTGCTCGGTCGGCGTCACCACCTGCGCGACGGCGAACAGCGCGACATCGGTGCTACCGCGGGAAACGTTGCGGTTCAACGCCTCCAGCAGCGCCGGCAGCAGCGTGGTGGCCAGCGCGGGCTTCTCGGATTCCAGCGGGTTGAGCACCCGGGTGGTGCGCCGGCGCGGATCGTCGTCGGCCAGACCCCACTCGTCGAACACCGCGGGCGCCACGAACGGTGACGTCAGCACCTCGACGAAGCCGGTGAGCGCCAGCGACTTGCCGACCGCACGGCGCCGCCGCTGGGCGGCGGTGAGCCCGCGCCCGGCCGGAGCGGTGGGCAGCACCGAGCCGATCTTGTCCAGCCCCTCCAGCCGCAGCACCTCTTCCACCAGGTCGGCGGGCTGAACCAGGTCGGGCCGCCAGCTCGGCGGGGTGACCACCAGGTCGTCGCCGTCGCTCGCGACGGTGGCGCCAATCTGGGTCAGCCGCCGCACCGCGGTGCCGTCGGAATAGGCCAGTCCGGCGGTGCGGTCCGGCAGGGCGGTCGGCATCCGCACCGGAGGCGGGGACCAGTCGGTGCGCGGTGGGTCACCGCGCCAGTCGGTCAGCCTGTGTTCGGCTGTGCCGCCGGCGATCTCGGCCAACAGAGCAGCGCAACGGTCCAGCGCGGCCACCGAGATGGCCGGGTCGACGGCGCGTTCGTAGCGCCGGCCGGCCTCGCTGACCAGGTGCAGGCGCCGCTGGGTGCGCGACACCGCGGCCGGGTCCCAGACCGCGGCCTCCAGCAGCACGTCGGTGGAGACGCCGGGTTCGATCTCGGTGCTGCCGGCACCCATCACACCGCCGATGGCGGCTGTGCCGGCGTCGTCGACGATCAGCACGTCGCCGGCGTCCAGAATGCGCTCGACGTCGTCGAGCGTGGTGACCTTCTCCCCCGCCCGGGCGAACCGGACGGCGAAGCCGCCGTGGATCTTGGAGCGGTCGTGGGCGTGCATCGGGTGGCCGAGTTCGAGCATGACGTAGTTGGTGACGTCGACGGCCGCCGAGATGGGCCGGATGCCCGACAGCAGCAGCCGGCGCTGCAGCCACCACGGCGACACCGCGTGCGCGTCGATGCCGGTGACCGGGCGCAGGGCGAACCGGCTGACGCCGGTGGCCGGGTCGACGGTCAGCGGCCAGGCGTCGCCGTCGGCGGGCAGCGCGGGAACGTCGGCCGGGTCGGCGAAGTCGAGGTCGTAAGCGCAGGCGATCTCGCGGGCGATGCCGCGCACCGACAGGCCGTAGCCGCGGTCGGGGGTGATGGCCAGGTCGAACACCACGTCGTCGAGACCCAGCACGGCGTGACCGTCATCGCCGGGCTCTGCGGTACAAGCAGGGAACACCATGATCCCGGAATGGTCTGTGCCCAGGCCGAGTTCGGCGGCCGAGCAGATCATCCCGTCGGAGGTGCGTCCGTAGGTCTTGCGGGTGGCGATGGCGAAGTCACCTGGCAGGACCGCGCCCGGCAGCGCCACCACCACCAGGTCGCCGACGGTGAAATTGCGGGCGCCGCAGACAATCTCGCGGGGAAGCTCTTCTCCGACGTCGACCTTGCAGGCCCGGATCGGCTTCTTGAACTCGGTGAGTTCCTCGATCTCGACGACCCGGCCGATCTTCAGCGGCCCGGTGACCGGCCCCAGGGTGAGGATGTCCTCGACCTCGTGGCCGACGCGGATCAGCGCCTGTTCCAGTTCGGCGGGGGTGGCATCCCAGTCCGGCGCTCCGGCGCGGACGGTTTCGCGCAGCCAGCTGTAGGGCAGTCGCATCAGACACCAACTCCGAACGGCAGGGAGAACCGCACGTCGCCCTCGACCATGTCGCGCATGTCGGGAATGCCGTTGCGGAACTGCAGGGTTCGCTCCAGGCCCATGCCGAAGGCGAAGCCGGAGTATTCGGCCGGGTCGATGCCGGCCGCGATCAGCACGTTGGGGTTGACCATGCCGCAGCCGCCCCACTCCACCCAGCCCGGACCGCCCCTTTTGCCCTCGAACCACACGTCGAACTCCGCCGACGGTTCGGTGAACGGGAAGAAATGCGGACGGATCCGGGTGCGAGCGTTCGGGCCGAACTCTGAGCGGGCGAAGGCGTCCAGGGTGCCCTTGAGGTGCGCCATGGTCAGGCCGCGGTCCACCGCGAGTCCCTCGACCTGGTGGAACACCGGGGTGTGGGTGGAGTCGAGCTCGTCGGTACGGAAGGTCCGGCCGATCGAGACGATGTACACCGGCAGCTCGCGGGCCAGCAGCGCGCGGACCTGCACCGGCGAGGTGTGGGTACGCAGCAGTTGGCGGGAGCCCTCCGGGGCTATGTGGAAGGTGTCGGATTCGCTGCGCGCCGGGTGATCGGGGCCGAAGTTCAGCGCATCGAAGTTGAACTGTTCGGTCTCCACCTCGGGGCCCTCGGCCAGCTCCCAGCCCATCGCGACGAAGGTGTCGGCGACGTGCTCGGCGAGGATGGTGATCGGGTGCCGGGCCCCCTGGGCGGTCCGGGTCGATGGCAGGGTGACGTCGATACGTTCGGCGACCAGCACGGCGGCGTCGCGCTCGGCGCGCAGCGCGGCCAGGCGCTCGTCGTAGGCGGTGTTGGCGGTGGTACGGGCGGTGTTGACCCGCTTGCCGGCCTCGGCGCGGTCGGACTTGGGCAGCGTCGCCAGGCCCTGGCGGGCCAGCGCCAGCGGCGCACGGTCACCGAGGTGCTCGGTCTTGGCGGTGGCCAGCGCGGTCAGGTCGGCCGCCGCGCCGAAGGCCGCCACGGCGGCCTGCACGGCTGCGGCGAGCGCCTCGTCGGTCAGGTTCGCACCCGGGTCCTTGTCGGAACCCTCCACATCCTGGGCCACGCTGCTCCTTACGCCGATCGCCCGCCCGGCATGCGGGATCCAGGCGAAATCCTAGTGGTGCGGCGCGGCCGCTCCGACGAGCGGTGTGGTCCGGGGTCACGGTGGGGTTAGGTTCTCCTGAACCCGGTCGGGCCGAGACCCCGGTTTACGCTCACGCGATGAAGCGCGGCGTGCCCATCGCACTGATCTGGATTCTCGCCGTCACGGCCGGGTGGCTGGCGTTTGCCGTCAGCCCGTGGTGGGTGGCCGCCGCGGTCCCGCTGCTGCTGGTGGCCGCGGTCGGAACCCACGACCTGATCCAGCGCCGACACGCCATCCTGCGGGCCTACCCGATCCTCGGGCACGCCCGGTTCCTGATGGAAGAACTGCGCCCGGAGATCCGGCAGTACTTCATCGAATCCGACACCGAGGACACGCCGTTCCCGCGCGAGGTCCGCGACATCATCTACGAGCGGGCCAAGGGCACCAAGGGCAAGGGCGAGGAGCCGTTCGGCACCCAGCGCGACGTCTATGCACCCTGCCATGAGTTCCTGGCCCACTCGCTGCAGGCAAAGTTCGCGACCGACCTGGCCCCACGGGTGCGCCTGGGCGGCCCGGACTGCACCCAGCCGTATGACATCGCGCTGCTGAACGTGTCGGCGATGAGTTTCGGTGCGCTGTCAGCGCAGGCGATCGAGGCGCTCAACACCGGCGCGGCGCTGGGTGGCTTCGCCCACGACACCGGCGAGGGTGGGATGAGCCCGTACCACCTGAAGCCCGGCGGGGATCTGATCTGGGAGATCGCCTCGGCGTATTTCGGCTGCCGCGACGCCGACGGCGCCTTCGATCCGGACGCCTTCGCGGCCAAGGCGGCGACCCCGGCGGTCAAGGCGATCTCGATCAAGCTTTCCCAGGGCGCCAAACCCGGGCTCGGCGGGGTGCTGCCCGGCCCGAAAGTGACCGAGGAGATCGCCGTCACCCGCGGCGTGCCCGTCGGGCAGACGGTCATCTCCCCGCCCACCCACAGTGCCTTCCGCACCCCGGTGGGGCTGATGGAATTCATCGCCACCCTGCGCCGGCTCTCCGGTGGCAAGCCGGTGGGTTTCAAACTGTGCGTCGGGTCGCGCAGTGAGTTCCTGTCCATCTGCAAGGCAATGCTGGAGACCGGCATCACCCCGGACTTCATCATCGTCGACGGCGCCGAGGGCGGTACCGGCGCGGCACCGCAGGAGTTCGAGGATTTCGTCGGCATGCCGCTGACCGAGGGCCTGATCCTGGTGCACAACGCGCTGACCGGCGTCGGGCTGCGCGACCGGGTCCGGATCGGCGCCTCGGGCAAGGTGGCCACCGGGTTCGACATCGTCAGCCGGATCATCCAGGGTGCCGACTTCACCATGGCGGCGCGGGCGATGATGTTCTCCGTCGGCTGCATCCAAGCCCGCAAATGCCACACCAACCACTGCCCGACCGGCGTGGCTACCCAGGATCCGGAGCGCGCCCGGGTGCTGGTGGTCGAGGACAAGTCGATTCGGGTGCGCAATTTCCAGCAGGCCACCGTGGCCAGCGCCGCGCAACTGGTGGCATCCATGGGGATCGACCGGTTCGACGAGCTGACCCCGCGGATGCTCAACCGGCGCATCGAGGGCAGCCGCACCGCCACCTACGCGGAGCTCTACGAGTGGCTGTCCGACGGTGAGTTGCTGAACCACCCCCGGCAGTCGTGGCGAGCCGACTGGGACCGGGCCCTGGCCGACGCCTTCGCCTGAGTACCCGTCAGTTCGCGGCGAACACCGCCTCGGCGTCGCGCGCGACGTCGACGTACTTCTTGCCGCTGACGCCGACTGGTTGTCTTCGACCAGATCCGAGTACCACTGGTTGGTCTCCCCGCCCAGGAAGCCGTAGGACCGGTCGAATCCCTTCTGCAGCGGCCATTCCGACCGGCTGCCACCGGCGGCGATGTCCTCCTCGGGCACATTGGGTGTAGGTCAGCCCGCTGTCGGCCAACCGCTGCATGGTCGGCATCTCGATGCGCCCGCCGTAGGGCGGCCAGGCCGCCGAGCATGGCGCGACGGCTGAGTCGGCCCGATCCGCCGACGGGGTTTCCGCAATCCTGCGGCTGACCGTCCATGGCGACGATTATTGCGGCACCGGGGCGCCACCGGGCTGCTTCACCGGTCGCCGCCCGATTTCTCTGTGGGACAACCGATTTCCCGGCGGGATCAGTCGTCGTCTTCGTCGTCGGCGGCGCGCGCGACGTGTGGGTCGGCCAGTAGCCGATACATCGCCAGATCCGCGGGCACCCCGCTGGGCTTGGCGCCGAACAACTGGCGGCGCACCTTCTTCGGGTAGACACCGAGCTCGTCGAGGCGTTCCGGCGGGATGCGTTCCAGGGTCTCGCCGGAGATCATCACGCCGCCGCGGGTGGCGCGTTCCATCACCCGGGCGGCGATGTTGACGTCGACGCCCAGCCAGTCGCCGCCAATGCGCTGCGGGCGCCCGGTGTGCAGGCCGGCGCGCATCCGCGGGGTGTAACCGTCAACCTCGACGTCGGCCAGCGCGTCCATCGCCTCCAACACCGCGGCAACCGCTACCCCGGGCCGCCGGAACACCGCCATCAGCCCGTCGCCCATCCGTTTGACGATGTGCCCGCCGCGATCAAGCAGCGGCGGTTCGACGGCAGCGGCGACCTTGCGCAACAGCCGCAGAGTGGCCTCGTCGCCGGTCGCCAGTGACCAGTCGGAAAACCCGACCAGGTCGGTGAACACGATGGTGACCTCGGCGTTGGCGGGTTTGCCCGAGACCTTCTCGCTGATCGCCTGCCAGACCTGCAGGCCCGCCAGGCTGACCTCGCGGGAGGCGGCCTCGCGGTCGCGGATCAGGCGGTCGGTGGCACGCGCGGCGGCGCTGGGGGCGCCATCACCGGCGGTGGACAGCGGGTCGCCGAATTCCGGGTCCCCGGGCAGGATGCGGCGGGCCCGGCGAATCAGGGACACCAGGCTCGGGTTGTGGTTGGTCTCGTTCCACCACGTCACGGCCTGCGCTCGTGCCGTTGCAGCCTGTTGCCTGGCCGCGGCGGCTTGCGCCATCGCTTGCTCGGGGGTGGTTACCCGGCCGTCCTGATTCACCTCGCCAGCCTAGGTCGCGCCCGGGGGCCGGGCAATGAACGACGTCACTCGCCGCGCCGGGTACGGGCACTCACATACAGGCAGATCGCCGCGGCCGCGGCGACGTTGAGGCTCTCCGCGCCCCCGGGCATTGGGATCCGGACCCGGTGATCTGCGCCCAGGGCCAGGTCGGCAGACAATCCGTGCGCTTCGGGGCCGAACAGCCAGGCTGTCGGTGCGGCCAGCCGGCCGCCGGCGGTATCGAGATCCAGATCACCATCCAGCGTGGTGGCCAGGATCTGCACTCCGGCCGCCCGAAGGACATCCAGCACGACGTCTGGATCCGGTTCGGTGATGACCGGGATGGCGAAAATGCTGCCCGCGGAGGCGCGCAAGCATTTGCCGTTGTAGGGATCGACGCTGTTGCCGGTGAGCACGACGGCGTCGGCGCCCATCGCGTGGGCAGTACGGATCATGGTCCCGGCGTTGCCAGGTTCACCCAACCCGACCACCACCAGCACCAGGCGGGGTGCCTCCAGGTCGGCGATGCCGATCTCGGGCAGGGTGCACACCGCGACCAGCCCGGGTGGGGTGACCGTTTCCGACAGTGCCTTGGCGGCCCGCTCCGTGATCCGGTGCACGGGGACATCGGCGCGTGCCAGCAGCTGGGAGTGTTTGAGCTCGGCGTCGGCAGTGGCGAACACCTCGAGTGCCAGGCCGCGTGCCAGCGCGGCCTCTACCAGGTTGGGTCCCTCGGCCAGAAAGCGCCCGGCACGCTTTCGGCCCGGGTGCCGCAGCAGCTTGGCTGCCGCGCTCACCCGGGCCGAACGCTCGGTCAGTGCAGACGTCGGGCTCAGGCGGCCTCTCCCGACGGGGCGTTGACGTCGGCGGGCAGGGCCGCACGGGCGGCGGCGACCAGCGCGGTGAACGCGGCCGGGTCGCTCACGGCGATCTCGGCCAGGTTC
Source organism: Mycolicibacterium insubricum (assembly GCF_010731615.1). Lineage (NCBI taxonomy): Bacteria > Bacillati > Actinomycetota > Actinomycetes > Mycobacteriales > Mycobacteriaceae > Mycobacterium > Mycolicibacterium insubricum. Next base: position 3,079,076 of record NZ_AP022618.1, read on the forward strand.
TTGCGGTCCACCTCAATGCCGGCGAGCTTGAGGCCCTGGATCAGCCGGTTGTAGGTGATGTCGTTGGCGCGGGCCGCGGCGTTGATGCGGGCGATCCACAGCTTGCGGAACTCGCCCTTGCGGGCCCGGCGGTCACGGTAGGCGTAGGTCAGCGAGTGCAGCTGCTGTTCCTTGGCCTTGCGGTAGAGACGGGACCGCTGTCCGCGGTAGCCCTTCGACGCCTTGAGGACGCTGCGGCGCTTCTTCTGGGCGTTGACGGCCCTTTTCACGCGTGCCATTGAGGTCTTCCTGTTCTTTCCGGGTGTAGCTGTTCGACGGGGAGGAAACTGCGCTCGGCGTTAGCCGTTGAGCAGCTTGTTCACCCGGGCGGTGTCGTTGGCGGCAACGGTGGTGCGACCGTCGAGGCGACGGGTGCGCTTGCTCGCCTTGTGCTCGAGAAGGTGCCGACGGCCGGCCTTCTGGCGCACGATCTTGCCGGTTCCGGTGCGCCGGAACCGCTTGGAGGCGCCGCTGTGAGTCTTGGCCTTGGGCATGGAAATCCTTCGGTTGGTTGGTGATTCGGTTCTTCGGTACTACTGGGTGGGCTCGGCGTCGCCAGGCGCGTCACCGGCCGGTGCGCCGGACTGACCCCCGGCCTGCTCCGCTGCCTGGGCGCGGGTCTTCGCGCCGCGGTGCGGGGCCAGCACCATCGTCATGTTGCGGCCGTCCTGCTTCGCCGAGGTTTCGATGTAGCCGTGTTCGGCGACGTCGGCGCCCAGGCGCTGCAGCAGCCGGTAGCCCAGTTCGGGCCTGGACTGCTCGCGGCCGCGGAACATGATGGTCACCTTGACCTTCGACCCGGCTTCCAGGAAGCGCACCACGTGGCCCTTCTTGGTCTCGTAGTCGTGGTCGTCGATCTTGGGACGCAGCTTCTGTTCCTTGACGACGGTCTGCTGCTGGTTCTTGCGAGACTCGCGCTCCTTCAGAGCCGTCTCGTACTTGAACTTGCCGTAATCCATGATCTTGCAGACCGGAGGCCTGGCATTCGGGGCAACTTCGACGAGATCGAGATCGGCATCCGCGGCGACACGCAGAGCGTCGTCGATACGCACGATGCCTACCTGCTCCCCGCCGGGACCGATCAAACGGACTTCAGGTACACGTATGCGCTCGTTGACGCGGGTCTCAGTGCTGATGTGGCCTCCCTGGTTCGGTCTGTCATCTGCGACCGGGCCGGGGCCGGAAAGCCGGTGGGCGAACTCTCCACACGGCAGACTGTTCGTAGCGAACAGAGCTGTTCACTACGAACAGCAAAGCCCTGCTCGAGAGCAGGGCCCAATGCCGACCAGTCGCAGCCGAGGCTGCCTGCCCGCGGGCAGACCCGGGCATCATCGATGCCGGTGACCGGACCGCTGCACCGAAGGGGTGAGCGGTGGGAGTGGGACTCCACTTGCTGTCCTGGGGTAAGCCGGGACGGTCGCGCATGGAAGTCTAGCAGTCATGACCGATGAACCGAGAATCGACGAAGCCCCGGTCAGGGAACTCGCCGAGATACCCGCCGTCGAGGTGATCACCCGCGCCGCCGTCATGCTGATGAGCGCGGCCGCGGAGAAGATCGGCCTGTCCGACCCCGATCCGGACAACAGCCCGCACCGCGATCTCGACGAGGCCCGACGACTGATCACCGCGCTGGCCGGACTGGTCACCGCCTCGGTGGAGTACCTCGGGCCACACGCGGGGCCGTTGCGCGACGGGCTCAAGAGCCTGCAGCTGGCGTTCCGTGAGGCCAGTATCGACCCCGAGGAACCCGGCCACGGCCCCGGCGAGAAGTACACCGGCCCCATCTGGTGAGCCGGGTAGCGTGGCGTCATGCCCGCTGACGACGACGCCCCGGACCCCGTGAGCCCGGAGGCGGCCGTCGTGCCCGTCGAGGCCGAGCCCCTTGAGGCGACAATCGTGTTCGAACCCGTCGAGACCGGCGCCGCGCCGGCCGACACCGGCTACACCGCCGGCGGGGCGCCGACCTTCGAGATGGTCCGGGAGAAGATCGAGACCCGGTTCGGCACGTCCATCGGGTCGCAGGAGCTGGCCGCGCAAACCCCGGAGGGCCGCCGCGTCGAGGAGCAGTTCGAGGCCCGGCAGAAGGCCGCCGCCGAGAAGCTCGAGGAGATCCGCCGGTCGATGAAGGCCGACGGGAACGGCTGAACTTCGTCACGAGCGGCCAGCTGCTGCGCGAGCGGCCAGCGGCGTCCGCATTCCCCAGGACGGGCCGCGCGCAGGGGTACGCGGTGGAGCGCTCGCGCAGTAGCGGGCCGCTCGCTGCTCAGGGAGGGCTGCCCAGGTCGGGCGGTTCGGGGATGTTGAGCGATGGCAACGCTGGTGAATCGGCCCCGCCGAGGTGCATGACGCTGACCACGTACTCGAAATCGGAGCCATTTCCGGCAAACACGTTGGGGGCCGGGACGCCCGTCGGGCACAGCGTCACCGTGTAGGCGTCACTCTTGGTAGCGTCGCCGACGCTCTTGTCGAACGACGAGCCGTTCGCACAGTTCGAGACCGGATTGCCCTCGCTCCACTGCTTGAAACCAGCGTCGATGAGCAGCTTCTGCGCCCGCGCCTCCGCGTCGGGACCGGCGTCGGCCACGGTCAACACCCACGCATCGGTGGTGCCCTCGAGCTGGAGCCCCGACGGCCGTTTGCCGGTGATCGTCCCCTTGATCACCGGAACCGCCGACGGGAACCCGGCCGGCAGCGCGTCGGCGGAGGCTCGATCCGGCGAGGGCTGCGCAGAGGTGGCGGCAGCCGCCGAGGAACCGGGGTTCTGGTCGTTGCCTTTCTGGTCCGCGCCGCCACACCCCGCGAGCACGACGGCACCCACCGATCCGACCGCCAGCAACACTGAGATCCGATGCGTCATGGGGTTCAGTAGAACACGGTGACGACCACCCACGGCACGCTGTTTTGCCCGCCGCCGTCGAGGCAGCAACCGCACTCCCAGCCTGGCCGCATATCCTCGCTGCTCATGAAGTCCATCAGTCCCCCGCAGCAGGTCGCCCGCTCCGGGGGCAGCTTCGCCTGGGTGCCCGCCGCGGTCGGGACGTTCATCGGTGTGATCGCCACCCTGTCGCTGATCGCCAGCGTGTCGCCGCTGTTCCGGGCGCTGATCGAGGTGCCGCGCGAGTTCGTCAACGACTACATCTTCAACTTCCCCGACACCAGCTTCGCCTGGGCGTTCGTGCTGGCGCTGCTGGCCGCGGCGCTCGTCGCCCGCAAGCGGATCGCCTGGTGGATCCTGATGATCTACCTGGGAGCCTCGGTCGCCCTCAACCTCGCGGGCCTCGGCGATCCGAACGAGAGCGCGGGTCGGGAAGCCGGCGAGATCATCGGCCTGTCCGTCCACATCGTCGCGCTGATCCTGGTCGGGCTGTCCTACCGTCAGTTCTGGGCCAGGGTTCGCCGCGCCGCGCTGCTCAAAGCCGCCGCGACACTGATCGCGGGCATGGCCGTCGGGATCGGCATCGGCTGGGGTCTGGTCACACTGTTCCCCGGCACGCTCGCCCGGGCCGACCGGCTGCCGTACGTCATCAACCGGGTGGTCGCGTTCTCCGGTTTCGGCAAGGAGTCCTTCGAGGGCCACACCCACGTCTGGGTCAACGCCCTGCTAGGCCTGTTCGGGGCGCTGGCGCTGATGGTCGCGGCCATCGTGCTGTTCCGCTCCCAGCGCGCCGACAACGCACTGACCGGCGACGACGAGACCGCCATCCGGGCGCTGCTGGAGCGGTACGGCAAGGACGACTCCCTCGGTTACTTCGCCACCCGTCGGGACAAGTCGGTGGTGTTCGCACCCAACGGCCGGGCCGCCATCACCTACCGGGTCGAGGTCGGGGTGTGCCTGGCCAGCGGCGACCCGGTCGGCGACCCCCGGGCCTGGCCGGCGGCCATCGCCGAATGGCTGCGGTTGTGCCTGACCTACGGCTGGGCCCCGGGGGTGATGGGGGCCAGTGCGACCGGCGCCAAGGCGTTCGCCGACGCCGGCATCAACGCCCTGGAGCTCGGCGACGAGGCGATCCTGTATCCGGACCGGTTCAAGCTGTCCGGGCCGGACATGGCACCGGTGCGCCAGGCCGTCACCCGCGCCCGGCGCGCCGGGCTGACCGTACGGATCCGGCGACACCGCGACCTGAGCGCGGCGGAGATGGCCGAGGTGATCGCCCACGCCGACGCGTGGCGCGACACCGAGACCGAACGCGGCTTCTCCATGGCGTTGGGCCGCCTCGGCGACCCGGGAGACGGCGACTGCCTGCTGGTGGAGGCCGTCCGCGAAGGTGGCGAGGACCCCGAGGTGGTGGCCATGCTGTCACTGGTGCCGTGGGGCGCCACCGGGGTGTCGCTGGACCTGATGCGCCGTTCCCGACAGTCCCCCAACGGCACCATCGAGCTGATGGTCAGCGAGCTCGCGCTGCAGTCCGAACGCCTCGGCCTCAGCCGGATCTCACTGAACTTCGCCATGCTGCGCTCCGCCTTCGAGGAGGGCGCCCAGCTCGGCGCCGGGCCGGTGGCCAGGCTGTGGCGACGGATGCTGATGTTCTTCTCCCGCTGGTGGCAGCTGGAGTCGCTGTACCGGTCCAACATGAAATACGACCCGGAGTGGGTGCCGCGCTACGTCTGCTATTCCGACGCCCGGCTGATCCCGCGGGTCGGGGTGGCCTCGGTGATCGCCGAGGGATTCCTGGTCCTGCCGTTCAGCCGGCGCAACGAGCAGCACACCGGTCAGCACACGACGGCACCGCGCACCCCGGTGTCCGCCGAGATACCGCCGGCCGAGGAGCCCGTCGGCACCGACGGACGTCGGCTGCCCGAGCAGGTGCGGGTGCGGATGGCCAAACTCGACGAGCTGACCCGCCGCGGCCTCGACGCCTACCCGGCCGGCGAACCGCCCAGTCACACCGTGGCGCAGGCGCTGGCGGCCGCCGACGGGACCGAGGTGAGGGTCGCGGGCCGCATCCTGCGGCTGCGCGACTACGGCGGCGTGCTGTTCGCGCAGTTGCGCGACTGGTCCGGCGAGGTTCAGCTGCTGCTGGAGGACGGCGCCACCGTCGACTTCACCGCCGCCATCGATCTCGGTGACCTGGTCGAGGCCACCGGCACCATGGGCGCCAGCCGCAACGGCACTCGGTCGCTGCTGGTGACCGGGTGGCGGCTGATCGGCAAGTGCCTACGCCCACTGCCGGACAAATGGAAGGGCCTGTCGGATCCGGAGGCGCGGGTGCGGACCCGCTACGTCGACCTGGCCGTCAACCCGGACTCGCGCGCGCTGATCGCGGCCCGCAGCCAGATCCTGCGCTCGATCCGCGACACCCTTTTCGACAAGGGGTTCCTGGAGGTCGAGACCCCGATCCTGCAGCAGATCCACGGTGGCGCCAACGCTCGTCCGTTCCACACCCACATCAACGCCTACGACCTGGACCTCTACCTGCGGATCGCGCCCGAGCTCTACCTCAAGCGACTGTGCGTCGGCGGGGTGGAGCGGGTGTTCGAGCTGGGCCGGGCGTTCCGCAACGAGGGCGTCGACTTCAGCCACAACCCCGAGTTCACGCTGCTGGAGGCCTATCAGGCCCACGCCGACTACCGCACCTGGATCGACGGGGCCCGCGAGTTGATCCAGAACGCAGCGATCGCCGCCAACGGCAGCGCGACCGCGCTGCGTCCCCGGGCCGACGGGACCCTGGAACCCGTCGACATCTCCGGGCAGTGGCCGGTCGTCGGCGTGCACGACGCGGTGTCGGCGGCCCTGGGCGAGCACGTGCAGCCCGATACGGACCTGGCCACCCTGCGCCGGTGGTGTGACGCCGCAGGGATCGCCTATCAGCGCGGCTGGGACGCCGGGGCGGTGGTGCTGGAGATGTACGAGCACCTGGTGGAGGACCGCACCGAGGAGCCGACGTTCTACGTCGACTTCCCCGCGTCGGTGTCGCCGCTGACCCGGCCGCACCGCAGCATTCCCGGCGTGGCCGAACGCTGGGACCTGGTGGCCTGGGGTGTCGAGCTGGGGACGGCCTACACGGAGCTGACCGACCCGGTGCTGCAGCGCCGGCGGCTGCACGAGCAGTCACTGCTGGCCGCCGGCGGCAACCCCGAGGCGATGGAGCTCGACGAGGACTTCCTGCAGGCCCTGGAGTACGCGATGCCGCCCACCGGCGGGCTCGGCATGGGCGTGGATCGTGTCGTCATGCTGATCACCGGCCGCAGCATCCGCGAAACGCTGCCGTTTCCGCTGGCCAAGCCCCGCTGAACGACGGCCGCCGCCCCGATGGGTGGCGGCCTTCCAGCGCGCTCACAGCAACCGTGAAGGTTTGCCCGCGAGGATGAGCGGGTGACGCCTTCCCCGACCGCCGGTGCTCTGTTGCTGGCCGATGCGCCGCAGATGTTCCGGCACCACATCTCGCTGATGCACGGCTGGGTGCCGATCACCGTTCAGGTGCTCGCCGGCCTCACCGTGCTGGTCGCGCTCGGGATCCGCACCCGCCGCTGGTGGGTCGTCAGCCTGCCGATTCTGATCGGCGCCGGCGTCGGCCTGGCGGCGATCACCCACCAGTTCATCTCCACCGGCGGCTATGCCGGGGACCCGGCGCCGCACGGGCTGTGGATCTGGACGGCGATGACCGGCCTGGCCGCGGTTCTGGTGGTGCTCGGCTGGCGGAATGTGCGCTGGTGGCGCCGCGCGGCGTCGCTGATGGCGGTGCCGCTGTGCCTGCTCAGCGCGGGCCTCGCGCTGAACCTGTGGGTCGGGTACTTCCCCACCGTGCAGACCGCCTGGAACCAGCTGACCGCGGGGCCGCTGCCGGACCAGACCGATCAGGGCACGGTGACCGCGATGGTGGCCTCCGTCGCGCAGACCAGGTTGCTGCCCGCCCACGGCAGTGTCCTGAAGGTCGACATTCCCTCCGACGGCTCACATTTCAAGCACCGCGACGAGCTGGTCTACCTGCCGCCGGCCTGGTTCGGCGACCACGTGGCCCCGTTGCCGACGGTGATGATGATCGGCGGCGAATTCAACACCCCGGGTGACTGGCTGCGCACCGGCGATGCGATCACCACCATCGACAACTTCGCCGCCGCGCACCACGGCAACGCGCCGGTGCTGGTGTTCGTCGACTCCGGCGGCACCTTCAACAACGACACCGAATGCGTCAACGGTCCCCGCGGGCGGGCCGCCGATCACCTGGTCAACGACGTCCGGCCGTTCATCATCGACCGGTTCCACGTCAGCGCCTCCCCCACCAACTGGGGTATCGCGGGCTGGTCGATGGGCGGTACCTGCGCGGTCGACCTGGTCACCATGCATCCCGACAAGTTCAGCGCCTTCGAGAACATCGCCGGCGACATGTCGCCGAACTCCGGGAACAAGGAGCAGACCGTCGCCCGGCTGTTCGGCGGGGACCAGGCCGCGTGGGCGTCCTTCGACCCGGCCACCATCATCACCAAACACGGGAAATATGAAGGTATTTCGGGACGGTTTGACGTCAACGGGACCACCCGGACCGCACACGGTCCCGCGGTGATCGAAGCCGCTGTCGGCAACCTGCCCGGGGCCAGCGATCAGATGGCCGCCGCGCAGACGCTGTGCGGCCTGGGCAAGGCCAACGGAATCGACTGCGCGATCGTCGAGCAACCGGGCAACCACGACTGGCCGTACGCGGCCCGGGCGTTCGCGACGTCGTTGCCGTGGCTGGCCGGGGTGATCGGCACCCCGGGTGTGACCAAGGTGCCGGTCGGCTATTCCGACATCCCGACCAACCTGGACCAGCGCAACAACCAACACCCGGTGCAGGCCGAGGGCAGGTAGGGAACCGCCCCCGAAACTAGACAGGCTCTCCGGCGTCGCCGGTGGTGCGCTCCAGGACCCGCAGCGACCCGGTGGCCGATACCTCCCGGAACGCTCCGCCGTCCAGCGCCCGCCGATAGATGCGGTAGGGCGCCTGGCCGCCGTCGGCGGGGTCGGGGAAGACGTCGTGGATGATCAGCGCCCCGCCGTGCGCCACCCAGTGCGCCCAGCCGTCGTAGTCGCGGCCGGCCGCCAGGTCGGTGTGGCCGCCGTCGATGAACAGCACGGCGACCGGGGTGCGCCAGTGCCGCGCGACCACCGGTGAGGACCCGACCACGGCGATGATGTGCTCGGGCAGGTCGGCGTCGTCGAGGGTGCGCCGGAACGTCGCGAGAGTGTCGAAGCGACCGGAATGCTCGTCGACCATCGATGTGTCGTGGTACTCCCAGCCCGGCTGGTGTTCCTCGGAGCCGTGGTGATGGTCGACGGTGTAGAGCACCCCGCCGGTGTGCAGGGCCGCAGCACCCAGCAGGACGGTCGACTTGCCGCAGTAGGTGCCGATCTCGACGGCGACGCCTGAGCCGAGGTGCCCGACGGCCGCCTCGTAGAGGGCACGGCCCTCGTCGGGGGGCATGAACCCGATCACCCGCTCGGCCAGGTGGAACAGGCGCTCGGTTTGCTGGGTCGGATCGTCGGCGATGCGGTCGTCGGCCTCGGTCATGCCGGTCACGCTAGCGGATGGGGGAATCGACGGCGGATTGCCCGCCCCGAACCGGTGTAGTAGCGTCCGGACATGTGTCCGAACCGGTAGCTCGGGAGTCGACCCGCCGCCGGCTGTCGGCAAAACAGGCCGACACCGTCGACCGTCTGGGCCGCTCCGCGGTCGAGGTGCTCAGCCGCCAGGGCTTCGCCGGCCTGACCATCCGCATGGTCGCCGCCAACGCCGGTGTCGGCGCCGCGACGGCCTACACCTACTTCTCCTCCAAGGAGCATCTGGTCGCCGAGGTCTTCTGGCGGCGACTGGCGACCACCCCCGCACCGCCCAACGACTCCCCCGACCCGGTCGAGCGGGTGGTCGGCGTGCTGCGGCACATCGCACTACTGGTGGCCGACGACGCCGAACTGGCCGGCGCGGTGACCAGCGCCCTGCTGGGCAAGGATCCCGACGTCGAACAGCTGCGCGTCAAGGTCGGGCGGGAGATCAACAAGCGCCTCACCGCCGCGCTGGGGCCGGATGCCGATCCGGGCGTGGCGGAATCACTCGAGGTGCTCTACGCCGGAGCGCTGGTGCGCGCCGGCATGGGCTACGCGTCCTACCAACAGATCGCCGACCTGTTGGAGCGGTCGGCGCGGCTACTGCTGCGCTAAATTCCCCATGCTGAAGTCCGCCCAGGCCGCCCGCCGCTCGGCGTGCGGGTCCAGTTCCACGCGAGAACGCTTGTCGAACACCAGAACCGGACGATCGACGGTGTCGTAGCGGGGCCAGTCGCCGCCGGGCACACCGGTACGGGCGAACTCCCGCCACCGGTTCTGCACGTCGTTGCTGATCCGGCGCGCCACCTTTCGGTCACCGGCCACCGTCAGCGCCTTCCCGAACCCGCTGCGGTAGGTGTCGAACACCGCCAGCAGCTCGGTGGCGTGGGTGGCGCCCACACCCGTCCATTTCAGAGTGCGCGGCGCGTAGTCGTAGCGGTACACATAGGTCGGGGCATGCTGGCTGTGCGCGTCGGCGAATTGCCAGACCGCGGAACCGAACGCGAAGTCGCCGCCGAACTGCACGCACGCGGCCTGTGCCGGATATTCGGGGTAGGCGGCCATGATCCGGTCCCGGCCCTCGATGCCCTGGGTGGCCAGTAGCGATTCGATGCGCCGCTCGGTGACCGGCAGCAGTTTGAGGAACCGGGTGAACAGTCGCGCCTCCTCGGCGTTGCTCCCGACGATCAGCGGCACCCGCAGCGCGGTGCCGCTGCGCATCGCCTCCACCGGGTCCACCGGCATCACCTCGGTGCCGTAGGTGGGCCCCAGGGGGAACGCACCGGCCATCTCCTTGGTGGTCTGGCCGATCAACCGGTCGACCGCGCGAACCAGCAGCGCGGTGTCGGCCTGCTTGAGCGCCGAGGCGGCGTCGCTGCGCCGGCAGCCCAGCACCTGGACCAACTTGCCGGCGAACACTTCGGCGATCTGCGGTGAACGGGACATTCCCGCGGCCGGGCTTTCCGAAATCACCTGGGAGAAAAGACCTTCGGCCGACGGCACCGCGAGCAGGCTGGCCACCGCGTGGGCGCCCGCGCTCTCCCCGAACACCGTCACCCGCTGTGGGTCACCGCCGAACACCGCGATATTGGTCTGCACCCAGCGCAGCGCCGCCACCAGGTCCCGGATGAACAGGTTGTCGTCGATCGGGTTGTCCGGCGTCGAGAGCACCGACAGATCCAGGGTGCCCAGCGCCCCGAGCCGGTAGTTGACCGACACGTAGACGCAGCCCCGCCGGGCCAGCCCCGCCCCGTCGTAAATCGGGGTCGCCGAACTGCCCAGCATGTAGGCGCCGCCGTGCACGAACACCATCACCGGCAGCGGCTGGTCACCAGGATTTTCGGGGGCGACGACGTTGAGTGTCAGGCAGTCCTCCCCCATCGGCTGGTAGCGACCCAGACCGGTGACGGTGTACATGCGCGACTGCGGGGCGCAGTTGCCGTGGGTGTGGCAATGCCGGACACCACGCCACGGTTGGACGGGTTGCGGGGCGACCAGGCGCAACGGTCCCACCGGCGCGGCGGCATACGGGATGGCGCGCCAGCGATGCACCCCGTCGCGAGTGAATCCCTCCACCACGCCGGCGTCGATGGTGGCTCGAATAATGCGATCATGCATGCCCCCGAAACTAGCCGACTGTTGACGGGTATCTGCAGCATGGGCCGCTACGGTGGCGATATGCGGATTCCCCTGCTGTGCGGCGCGCTGCTGCTGGTCGCCGGGTGCTCGTCGGGCACCGACACCGGTGCCGCGACCCTGGCCCCGCCGTTGACGCCCCTGACGCCCGTCCCCTCGGCTTCGGCCGGGGTGACGACGACATCCCCCACCTCACGGACGGCGGTACCGACCGCGGCACCGGCCGCCGGCACCGACGAGGCAGCCGTGGCGGCCTGGATCGACGCCGGCACCCGCTCCGATCCGGACAAGTTCCACACCGCCACCCGCGACGGCGTGGCGACCACCTTGCACGAGGGTGTGGCGTTCACCACCCCGGGCGGCCAGGCCCAGTGCATGACGGATCCCAAGCTCGGCGACGGGGTGCTGTCCTGCCTGCTGCGGCTGTCGGATCCGGCGCCGCGACCCATCGGCAGCGAGGGTCAGTGGGTGCCCGGCTGGGTGGACTTCACCGGAACCCAGATCAACGTCGGCTCCCTGCACGCGGACCCGGGGCCGTTCAGCGTGGGCGCCGGCCCGGAGCTACCGCTGGGCAGCGCCCTGGAGTTCGGTGACTACCGCTGCCGCTCGGATGCCGCCGGATTGTTCTGCGTCAACCACGCCCACCAGACCGCCGTGAAATTCTCCGAGGCCGGCATCGAGCCGTTCGGTTGCCTGCAGCGGGTGGACGCGCCGGTGGACGTCGGGGCCAAATACAGCTGCTGAGCCGGTCTGATCACGGCCGGTCCCGGCTTCCCCTCGGCTACGCGGCCACTCGCTACGCTCCCGTCCACCCCACCGAGCCTCGCCGAATCGCCCGACTTAATCGGGGGACTCAGCGCCAGCCATCGGCGGATTCGGCCGCGGTCAGCAACTCCGCGCACAGTCGGCGCAGTTCGTCTGCGTCGGCGCCCTCGGTGACGGCTGTCGCGACGTCCTCCGCGGCGCAGCGGACCTGGTAGATCCGGTCGGTCAGCGCCGCCGCCTCGGCTGCCGACAGTACGACGGCGTCCTCGGGCACCGCGCTGCCCTTGACCATCGACCGCTGCTCGTAAGCCCGCTGCCGGCAGGCCTGGCGGCAGTAGCGGCGACGACGTCCGGTTCCGGCGTCCGCGACGGTCCGGCCGCACCACAGACACGGTTGACGACGAGGCGACGGCGCAGCCATGCGGACGACTCTAAACCCGCCGCCGCCTCCGGCCCGGTATCCTTGGCTGTCAGCGCCGCGGGATCGGGAACAGTGCTGCCCTGCGCAGCGTTGCACCCGTCGGTTCTGCCGGGTCGCCGACCCGTGTCCGCACCGCAGCACCGGATTTTCAGCAAAGGAGTTCACACGATGGCTGATCGCGTTCTGCGAGGCAGTCGACTCGGAGCCGTGAGCTACGAGACCGACCGCAACCACGACCTGGCGCCGCGTCAGGTGGCCCGGTACCGCACCGACAACGGTGAGGAATTCGACGTCCCGTTCGCCGACGACGCCGAGATCCCGCACACCTGGATGTGCCGCAACGGCCAGGAGGGCACCCTGATCGAGGGGGATGCGCCCGAGCCGAAGAAGGTCAAGCCGCCGCGCACGCACTGGGACATGCTGCTGGAACGCCGCTCCGTCGAGGAGCTCGAAGAGCTGCTCAAGGAGCGCCTCGACATCATCAAGACCCGCCGCCGCGGGAGCTGATACCTCGAAACGACAAATGCCGGGCCCTGCTGGGCCCGGCATTTTCGTTGCGCTCGCCAGCTCGTCGAATCAGCCTGTGCTGGTCCGGCTGACCTCTTCCTCGCGGGCTCGTACCTCGCCCGCTCGTCGAATCAGCCTGTGCTGGTCCGGCTGACCTCTTCCTCGCGGGCTCGTACCTCGCCCGCTCGTCGAATCAGCCGATCTGCTCGCCGCGGGCGCGGGCCATCCGGCCGGCGATCCCCCACTGCGCGACCTTGGCCATCGCCTCCCGGATGTTGGAGCCGCTCATCTTCGACACCCCGAGTTCGCGCTCGGTGAAGGTGATCGGCACCTCGACGACGCTGAAGCCGTTGTTGATGGCCCGCCAGGTGAGGTCGATCTGGAAGCAGTAGCCCTTGGATTCGACGGCCGACAGGTCGATCTTCTCCAGCACCTCGCGCCGATAGGCGCGGTAACCGGCGGTGATGTCGTGAATGCCGACACCCAGCAGCAGCCGGGAGTAGGTGTTGGCGGTCTTGGACAGCACCAGGCGCCGCCACGGCCAGTTCACCACGGTGCCGCCTTCGACGTAGCGGGAGCCGATGGCGACGTCGGCACCGGCGTCGATGGCCTCCAGCAGGCGGTAGAGCTGCTCCGGGGCGTGGCTGCCGTCGGCGTCCATCTCGACCAGCACCGAATAGCCGCGGCCCAGGCCCCAGGCGAACCCGGCCAGATACGCCGCACCCAGGCCGTCCTTGGCGCCGCGGTGCATGACGTGCACCCGGTCCGGGTCGGCCAGGGCCCGCTGGTCGGCGAGTTCGCCGGTGCCGTCGGGGCTGCCGTCGTCCACGACCAGGACGTGGACGTCCGGGCGGGCGGCGTGCACGCGATCCAGGATCAGGGGTAGATTCTCCCGCTCGTTATAGGTCGGGATGATCACCAGGGTGCGCTGACTGGGGCGCTCACTGGTCATGGGACTCCTCGGTACGGTCTCGACCCGGGCGGCGCCGGATCCTGCTGATGAACACACCATTCTGCATTATCGCGGCCAGCAGACCCGCCACACCGGCTCCGACCAGCGTCCACCCGATGGCCGGGCCCCATTTGGTGGCTGGCGTCTCGGTGGTCTTCAACCGCACGGCCGAGTCGAGGAACCCGGGGGTGAAGAACTCGGTCCGCGCCATCTCCCGCCCGTCGGGGGCGATGACGGCGCTGATACCGGTGGTACCGGCAACCAGGACGTAGCGGTCGTGCTCGACGGCGCGCAGCCGGGCGATGGCCAGCTGCTGTTCGCTCATGGCCGCGTCGAAGGTGGCGTTGTTGGTGGGCACCGCCAGCAATTGGGCGCCGTTGCGGACGGCCTGGCGCGGCTGCCGGTCGAAGATCACCTCCCAGCAGGTGGAGATCCCGACGGGCACTCCGGCGGCGGTGACCACACCGGTTCCGTCGCCGGGGACGAAATAGCCGGCGCGGGCGGCGTACGGCGACAGTTTGGCGAAGAAGCTGCGCCACGGCAGGTACTCACCGAAGGGCTGCACGATCTGCTTGTCGTGCCGCGCCCCGGGGCCGGTCTCCGGGTCCCACACGATGACGGTGTTGGAGGCGGCCGGGTTGTCGCGGGTGGCTTCGGGCCGGGCGAGCACCGTCCCGACCAGGATCGGCGCGTTGATGGCCTGGGCGGCGGCGGTGATCTGCGCGCCGGCGTCGGTGTTGCGCAGCGGGTCGATGTCCGACGAGTTCTCCGGCCACAGCACGAACTGCGGCTGTGGCTGGTGACCGGCCCGCACTTCCTCGGCCAGCTTCTTGGTCTGGGCGACGTGGTTGTCCAGGACGGCGCGGCGCTGGGCGTTGAAGTCCAGGCCCAGCCGCGGCACGTTGCCCTGGATGATCGCGACGGTGACGCTTGGCTCGTCACCCGACCCAACCCCGGCCCGGCGGATCTGCGGGTAGACCAGGGCGGAGGCCAGCAGCGCGACCGCCACGCACACCCCGGGCAGCAGGACCGCCGGGGGAAGGTCGTGGTGGCCGTGGTGCCACCAGTCGACGATGCCGAACACCACCGCGGCCAGGCACACCCCGGTCAGGGCGGTGGCCAGCGACACCAGCGGCGCGCCGCCCAGCTGCGCCAGTGGCAGCAGCGGCCCGGTGGTCTGCCCAAACGCCGCCACGCCCCAGGGGAATCCTCCGAACGGGATAGTGGTCTTGAGCCATTCGACCGTCACCCAGATCAGCGCGATCCAGACCGGCCAGGCCCACAGGCCGCGGACCATCACCGCGAGCAGGCCGAACAGCCCGGTGAACAGGGCGCACATCAATGCCAGCGCCAGCCACGGCACGGGCCCGACCAGCCCGCCCACCCAGGGCAGCAGCGGGATATAGAAGGCCAGGCCGAACAGCAGGCCGTAGCCGAAGCCGCCGGCGGTGGTGGTGACGGGTTCGCCGCGGATCGCCAAGTGCCCGGTTAGCACCCAGGTCAGCAGGGCCAGCGCCAGTAGCGCCGCCCACCACCAGTTCAGCGGCGGGAAGCTCGCGCACATCAGCGCGCCGGCGACCAGAGAGGTGGTGATGCGGACCAGCCGGGGGCGCAGCCACGCCCAGCTGCGGGCCGGTGCGGCCGCGGCCCAGGTCTGCAGGCGGGCGCCGCGGGTGGGCCCGGGAGTCTCGGTCTCCGGGGCTTCGGGCGTGTCCGGCGAATCTTCCGTGGCGTCCGGTGTATCCGGGGTCTCGGGAGTCTCCGGGATTTCGGCGTCAGTCATGAAATCCTCCGAACAGCACCTCGCCGCGGTGCACGGTCTGCCGGCAGCGCGGTAGCGGAACGTCGGCGTCCAGCGTGGGCAGGGCCGGGACACGCGACCGCGGGTCGGTGGACCAGCGTTCCACCGTATCGGCGGGGGCGGCGACCACCAGGTCGTCGCTGTCCCAGATCGCGTAGGACGCCGGGGCCCCCGGCACCAGCGTGCCGGTCAACCCGTCGTTCACCCCGGCCGCCCGCCAGGCTCCGCGGGTGGCCGCGCCGAACGCGGCACGCGCCGAGATGGCGCTGCCCGGGGTCTGGTGCAGCGTCGCCGCCCGCACCGTCGACCACGGGTTCAGGCCGGTCACCGGGGTGTCGGAACCGAATGCCAGCGGTACGCCGGCCGAGGCCAGCATCGCCAGCGGGTTGAGGCCCGCGGCCCGCTCGGCGCCCAGCCGTCGGGCGTACATGCCGTCCGGACCGCCCCAGCGCGCGTCGAAGTTCGGTTGCATGCTGGCCACGATCCCCCAGGACCCGAGTTTGCGGGCGGCTTCGGCGTCGACCATCTCCAGGTGTTCCAGCCGGTGACCGCACCGGGCCACGGCCGGCACCCCCAATTCGGCAACCAGGGCCTCGAACGCGTCGACGACGACGGTGACGGCCGCGTCGCCGATGACGTGGAACCCGGCGGTGATCCCGGCCCCGGTGCACGCCCGCAGGTGGGCGAGCACGGCTTCGGCGCCCAGGTAGGCGTTGCCGCAGCAGTCCGGGGCGTCGGCGTAGGGATCGCGCAGCCACGCGGTGTGCGAACCGAGGGCGCCGTCGACGAACAGGTCCCCGGCCAGGCCGGCCGCACCGGTGGCCGCCAGCAGCTCCCGGGCCTGCTCGGGGGTTTCGACTGCCTCGCCCCAGTAGCCGCTGACCTGCACACCGTGAGTGGTGTCGCGCAGTTCGACCCAGTCGTCGACGCCGCCGATGTCCGGGCCCGCGCATTCGTGGACGGCCACCACCCCGTGGGCGGCGAACGCGTCCAGCGCGGCGGTGCGGGCGGCGGCCCGCTGCTGCGGGGTCAGCAGGTTTCGGGCGGCGGCGCGGACGCGGTGGTGGGCGTCGGCCGACAGCGGGTGTTGCGGGTGGTATCCGAGGGCGGTGGCCAGCCCGTCGGTGCGGTCGCGCAGTGCGCTGCCGGCAACCGCCGAGTGCGCGTCGATGCGGGTGAGATACACCGGCCGGGAGCCGACGACCGCGTCGATCTCCTCGACGGTCGGCGCCACCGGCTGCGGCCACCGCGTCTCATCCCAGCCGTGGCCCCACAGCACCGCGCCGTCCAGGGTGGCGGCGGCCGCGGCGATCAGTTCCAGGCAGTGTTCCCGCGAGCGGGCTTCGCCCAGGTCCAGGCCGGTCAGGGCCAGTCCGGTGGCGGTGGTGTGCACGTGTGCGTCGACGAAGGCGGGAGCCACGAATCCGCCGTCAAGGTCGACGACCTGGGCGTCCGGGTACTGCTTGCGGGCGACGTCATCGGAGCCCAGCCAGGCCACCGTGCCGTCGCGGACCGCCATGGCGGTGGCATCGGGATGGGTGGTGCTGTGTATGCGGCCACCCAGCAACAACGTCGTCACAACAGAAGAACCTACTGCGCGGACCTGGCGGGGCGATCAGGGGACGATGGCGCGCGGCGCCGGGCCGCCCGGCGTATCGCCGAGGTCGATGATCTCGCCCTCGATGACCTCGCCGTCGATGTAGTCGCCGCGGCCGTAACCACCGGTGGTGAAGCCCACCGCGCCCAGGTCGGCAAAGCGCACCCGGCCCGCCAGGCGGCCTGCGGCCACCGTCGTCACCACCGGGCGCAGCACCCGGCGCACCGGCGGGACCAGCAGGGCCATCCCGATCGCGCTGCTGACCAGCCCGGGAATGGCGACCAGCACCGTGCCGATGGCCACCAGGGCCCCGTCGGTGACGGCTCCGCCGGCATCGCGGACCCCGGAACGCAGCTGCGCGAGCTGGCGGCGCAGCTGGGATCCGGCCAGCAGCAATCCCGCCAGCAGCACACCGATCAGGATCAACAGTGCGGTCCCGATGCCGAGGAAGTAGACCAGGGCGACGACGGCGGCCAGCTCGGCAAGCACGTAGACGGCAAAAGTCCGGCGGATCATGTCTGGTTCAACGCCTCGGAGGGTTAGCGAGTTCCAGGAGCCGCCACCAGTAATCGGGCGGCGAAAAATCGCCGATTTTTCGCCACAGGCTTACTGGCGACGAGGAGCGGGAAGATCAGGCCGCCTGGATCAACGCTTGTCCCAGGACGACCACGCAGCCCCTCACCGTTCCCAGGGTCAGGCCGCCTTGATGAGCAACGCAACGTTCCGGCGTTCCCCGCCGCGCAGCTTGGAGAAGAAGTTGAAGACCTTGCCGATCAACCCGTAGTGGCGGCCGATGGCCTCGTAAGCGTCGTCCAGACGCTCCTTGCTGATCGAGGCCACCGCCTCCACCGCATCGCTGCGGGGGTTGCCCCGGACGTCGCAGCGGGCGATGGTCACCCGCGGGGTGTTGCGGATCCGCTTGACCTTCCAGGAGTCCGCCTCGGTGAGCACGATCAGTCCGTCGCCGTCGGGCACCGCCCACACTGCGGTGGGTTTGGGCCGGCCGTCCTTGGTGAAGGTGGTCAGCAGGATGTACTTGGCGCCGGCGACATCGGCGAAGGTGAGTGCCATTTCCCCAATCTACCGGCGCCGACTTATGTCACGCGGCCCGGTGATTGACCAATTGCGAGCGCATCCGGCGGCTGACCGCTCACCAGCGGCACTCCTCAAGGCGACGTGGCACGCGCAGCGTTGAACGCCGACGACGGCTGGCTCGCGCCCATGTGCCGGGAGAGGTACTACGCACTCTGCACAAAGCGGTCCTGCACGAGCAATTGAAACCTGAGGACGCCGACGCCGACGCCGACACCTTCACCGCACTCGCGATCGAATACGTGCTTCCCGATGCGCTGCTCCTGCGCACCGCCTGGGCCTGGCGGCACAATGTTCCCGGTCGGCCGGAAGGTTGCGGTTGACGATCGCGCCGTTACCGATTCGTTCGCCGCGCTCAGCCCTCCAGCTCACCCTCGGTTTCCAGCAGCACCCGGCGCAGACCGTCGAGGGTGTCCTTGGCCGGTTCCTCCCACATGCCGCGTTCGACGGCCTCCAGCAGCCGCTCGGCCATACCGTGCAGCGCCCACGGGTTGGCCTCGGCCATGAACTTGCGGTTCTGTTCGTCCAGCACGTAGCTGGCGGTCAGCCGCTCGTACATCCAGTCCGCCATCACGTGCGCGGTGGCGTCATAGCCGAAGAGGTAGTCCACCGTGGCGGCCATCTCGAAGGCGCCCTTGTAGCCGTGCCGGCGCATGGCCTCCATCCACCGCGGGTTGACCACCCGGGCCCGGAACACCCGGGTGGTCTCCTCGTGCAGAGTCCGGGTGCGCACCGCATCGGGCCGGGTGTTGTCACCGATGTAGGCGGCCGGGGCCTTGCCGGTCAGCGCGCGGACGGTGGCAACCATTCCGCCGTGGTACTGGAAATAGTCGTCGGAGTCGGCGATGTCGTGTTCGCGGGTGTCGGTGTTCTTGGCGGCCACCGCAATTCGCCGGTAGGCCCGGTTCATGTCATCGGTGGCTGGGCGGCCGTCGAGGTCGCGTCCGTAGGCGAATCCGCCCCAGGCGGTGTACACCTGGGCCAGGTCGGCGTCGTCGCGCCAGTTGCGCGAGTCGATGAGCTGCAGCAGACCTGCGCCGTAGGAACCCGGTTTGGATCCGAACACCCGGGTGGTGGCGCGGCGAAGGTCGCCGTGTTCGGCCAAGTCCACCTGGGTGTGCGCACGCACGTAGTTGTCTTGCGGGTCCTCGTCGAGACCCGCGGCGAGCCCGACGGCATCATCCAGCATGGCGACCACGTGCGGGAAGGCGTCCCGGAAGAACCCGGAGATGCGAACGGTGACATCGATGCGGGGGCGGCGCAGCTCTGCCAGCGGGATCGGCTCCAGATCCACCACCCGGCGCGACGCGTCATCCCACACCGGGCGGATACCCAGCAGCGCAAGGACTTCGGCGATGTCGTCACCAGCGGTGCGCATGGCTGAGGTGCCCCACACCGACAGGCCCACCGACCGGGGCCAATCACCGTGGTCGGTGTGGTAGCGCTCCAGCAGCGAGTCCGCCATCGCCACCCCGGTCTCCCAGGCCAGCTTCGACGGCACCGCCTTGGGGTCCACCGAATAGAAGTTGCGGCCGGTGGGCAGCACGTTGACCAGACCGCGCAACGGGGAGCCGGACGGGCCGGCCGGGATGAAGCCACCGTTCAGGGCGTGCAGCACCCGGTCGATCTCGGCCCCGGTGCCGGCCAGCCGCGGGACCACCTCGGTGGCGGCGAAGCGCAGCACGGTCGCGACCTCGGGGGAACCGGTGAGCTCGGGCACCGCGTCGGGGTCCCAGCCGCGGGCCTGCAGGGCGCCGATGAGCGCGCGGGCCCGGGATTCGGCGTCGTCGACGCTGCCCCGGTCGGCGCTGCCGTCCTCGGCCAGGCCGAGCGCCTCGCGCAGCCCCGGCACGGACTGGGTGCCCCCGAAGAGCTGGCGGGCCCGCAGGATGGCCAGCACCAGATCGAGTTCGGCTTCGCCGGTGGGTGTTTCGGCCAGGATGTGCAGACCGTCGCGGATCTGGACGTCCTTGATCTCGCACAGCCAGCCGTCGACGTGCAGCAGCATGTCGTCGAACACGTCCTCGTCGGGCCGGTCCTCCAGGCCAAGGTCATGATCCATCTTGGCCGCCCGCATCAGCGTCCAGATCTGCTGGCGGATCGCGGGGAGTTTGGCCGGGTCCAGTGCGGACACGTTGGCGTGCTCGTCGAGCAGCTGCTCCAGACGCGCGATGTCGCCGTAGGTCTCGGCCCGCGCCATCGGCGGGATGAGATGGTCGATGAGCACCGCGTGCGCCCGGCGTTTAGCCTGGCTGCCCTCCCCCGGGTCGTTGACCAGGAAGGGGTAGACCAGCGGCAGACTGCCGAGGGCGGCGTCGGATCCGCAGCTCGCCGACATTCCCAGGTTTTTGCCCGGCAGCCATTCGAGGTTGCCGTGCTTGCCCAAGTGCACGACGGCATCGGCTTTGAAATCCCCGCCGAACTCGCCGGGTCGATCGTCGGCGAGCCTCGTGCTCGCGGAACTACACCGCTCGCCGAACTCGCCGGGTCGATCGTCGGCGAGCCTCGTGCTCGCGGAACTACACCGCTCGCCGAACTCGCCGTCCAGCCACCGATAGGCCGCCAGGTAGTGGTGGCTCGGCGGCAGGTCGGGGTCGTGGTAGATCGCCACCGGGTTCTCGCCGAATCCGCGCGGCGGCTGCACCATCACCACCACGTTGCCGGAACGGATTGCGGCGATGACGATTTCACCATCCGGGTCGCGGCTGCGGTCGACGAACATCTCCCCCGGCGGCGGACCCCAGTGCCCGACGATCTCGTCGGCGAATTCGGCGGGCAGGGTGGCGAACCACTGCCGGTAGGCCGCCGCGGACACCCGGATAGGATTGGCCGCCAACTGTTCCTCGGTGAGCCACGCCTGGTCCTGACCGCCCCGGGCGATCAGCGTGTGCATCAGCGCGTCACCGTCACCGGCCTCGACGATTGTCGCCAAGTCCCCCGGATTCTCCGGCGACCCGATGTCATAACCCGAGTCGCGCATCGCCGACAGTAGCCGGACGGCACTGGCCGGGGTGTCAAGACCCACGGCGTTGCCGATCCGGGCGTGCTTGGTCGGATACGCCGAAAACACCAGGGCGATCTGCTTTTCCGCGGCCGGGATGCGGCGCAGCCGGGCGTGCCGAACGGCCAGCCCGGCGACTCGGGCGCAGCGTTCCGGGTCGGCGACATAGCTGATCAGCCCGTCGTCGTCGATCTCCTTGAACGAGAACGGCACGGTGATGATGCGCCCGTCGAATTCCGGCACCGCGACCTGGCTGGCGACATCCAGCGGCGACATCCCGTCGTCGTTGCCGGTCCACGCCGCCCTGTCGGTGGTCAGGCACAGGCCCTGCAGGATCGGGATATCCAGGGCGGCAAGGTGTTCGACGTTCCAGCTATCGTCGTCGCCACCGGCGGAGGCGGTCGCGGGCCGGGCGCCGCCGGCGGCCAGCACAGTGACCACCATGGCGTCGGCCCGCCCGAGAACCTCCAGCAGCTCCGGCTCGGCGGTGCGTAGCGACGCGCAGTACAGCGGCAGCGCCCGGGCGCCAGCGGCTTCGATGGCGCGACACAGCGCTTCGACGTAGCCGGTGTTGCCGGCCAGTTGCTGGGCCCGGTAGTACAGCACCGCCACCGTCACGCCGGAACCGTCCGTGTCGGCGGGGGTGCGTGCCAGCTCACCCCAGGACGGCAGGGCGGCGGGCTCGGCGAAGCCGTGCCCGGTCATCAGGACGGTGTCGGTCAGGAAGTTGTAGAGGTTGGCCAGGTTGCCCACACCACCCTGGGCCAGGTACACGTGCGCCTGGACGGCGATACCGGCCGGCACCGTGGAATGGGCCATCAGCTCGGCATCGGGGCTCTGCTCCCCGCTGACCACGACGGTCGGCAGCCCGGTAGCCAGGACCGCGTCGATGCCGTCCTGCCAGGCGCGGTGCCCACCCAGGATGCGGATGACCACCAGGTCCACGCCGGCCAACAGCTCAGGCAGGTCCTCGACCAGCAGCCGGGCCGGATTGGCCCACCGGTAGTTCGCTCCGCTGGCGCGGGCGGTGATGAGGTCGGTGTCCGAGGTGGACAGCAACAGCACGGTCGGTCGGGCGTCGTCTCCGGCGGGGTTGCTCACCTGTCATTTTCTACCGCATCGGCGTCTTCCGCTGCGAACCCCGAGGTGCCACACTCGATCGAGCGGCCGGCGCCAGCGACGATGGAGGGGCCATGAAGGTCGGGATCGGCATCAATCTGGTCAACACCCGCTTCGGCCCGGGATTCGTCGCGCAGGCCGGTCTGCGGACGGCCCAGGCCACCGGATGTGACTCCCTGTGGGTCTCTGATCACCTGAATTCGCTGCTGCCGCGGGCGATCATGACACCCGCCCACACCGGAGTCGCACGCATCGCGCCGGACGTCGACGCCTGCCCGGAACCGTGGACGGTGCTGGGGGCGCTGGCGGCCGGAAGCAGGTTCCGCCGCATCCGGCTGGCCACCGGTGTCACCGACGCGAGCCGGCGCCATCCCGCGGTGACCGCGCAGGCCGCCGCCACGCTGCACCTGATGACCCGGGGTCGCGCCATTCTGGGCATCGGCACCGGGGAGATGGAGGGCAACGCGCCCTACGGGGTGGACTGGTCGCGACCGGTGGCCCGGTTCATCGAGGCGCTGGCGACCATTCGGGCGCTGTGGGATTCCGGTGGCGAGCTGGTGACCCGGGATTCGGAGTGGTTCCCGCTGCGCGACGCCTCCTTCACCCTGCCGCCGTACCAGGGCGGATGGCCCCAGATTTGGGTTGCCGCACACGGGCCGCGGATGTTGCGTGCCACCGGCCGCTACGCCGACGCCTGGCTTCCGGGGTTCCTGTTCACCCCGCACCTCTACGCTGACGGGCTGGAGCAGGTGCGGGCGGCCGCGGACGACGCCGGTCGGGACCCGGCCGGCATCGTCGCCGCGAACTGGTTCTTCGTGGTGACGGGACGCTCGCGCGGTGAGGTGGACGACGTCTTGAACAGCACGGTAGCCAGGGCGTTCGCGCTCACCGCGTCCGCCGCGGACTGGGCGCGGCACGGGACCCGGCATCCGATGGGCGACGACTTCGCCGGGGCCAACGAGATTCTGCCCCAGCTGCTGGACGAGGCCACGGTGCTGGAATACACCCGCGTGGTCCCGGAATCGCTGCTGCGGGAGACGATCCTGGCCGGCACTTCCGACGAGATCCTGGACCAGCTCGCCGAGTGGCGCCATCACGGACTGGGCTATGGCGTGTTCACCGACATCAGCATGGCCGGCCCGAGCTTGCGCCGCGGTCTGGCGGCGGGGCTGCCGTTCGCCAGGATCCTGCGAGGCGCCCGGCGCCTGTAATCGCCGTCGGCCTACCCTGGACGCGTGGCGCGCACCCGCTCCGACGACGCCTGCCCGGGCACGCGGCAGTTGCACACCGCGGCCGACGGGGCGCTGGCCCGGGTCCGGCTGCCCGGTGGCCTGCTCACCCACGAGCAGTTGCACGCACTGGCCCTGACATCCGCCGAGTTCGGCTCCGGCACATTGGAACTGACCGCGCGAGCGAGTCTGCAGATCCGCGGCATCGCCGTCGAAAACGAGACCGAGGTGGTCGCCGCCGTGGGGGCCGCCGGACTGCTGCCCTCGGCGACGCACGAGCGGGTGCGCAATATCGTCGCCTCACCGCTGTCCGGGCGATCGGGCGGCTTGCGCGACGTCCACCCGTTGGTCGCCGAGTTGGACGCAGCGATCTGTGCGGATCCGGTGCTGGCCGGTCTGCCCGGTCGGTTTCTGTTCGCCCTGGACGACGGGCGCGGCGACGTGGCCGGCCTCGGCGCCGATGTCGCACTGCGGATGTGCGACGACGGCAACGCCGCCCTGCTACTCGCCGGTGCCGACACCGGGGTGCGACTGGCCGCCGATGCGGGGCTGCCGGCGCTGGTCGAGGTCGCCCGACGGTTCGTCGCGGTCCGCGGAACGGCTTGGCGGATCGCCGAACTCGACGATCCGGGTCTGCTACTGGACGGGTTCGCGGTGACCGCGCCAGCCGGTGAACGGGCTGCGGTGAGCGCCCGCGGGCCGGTCGGCTGGATCACCCAGGATGTCCCCGCGGACCAGGTGAGCCTGGCCGCCGCGGTGCCGCTGGGCGTGCTGCCGGCGCGGACCGCGGAGTTCCTGGCGGCGATCGAATCCCCCCTGGTGGTGACGCCGTGGCGATCGATACTGGTTTGCGACCTCGACGAGGGGGTGGCCGACACCGCGTTGCGGGTGCTGGCGCCCATGGGGCTGGTGTTCGACGACGGGTCGCGCTGGGTTTCGGTCAGTGCCTGTACCGGATTGCCCGGGTGCGCGAAGTCCCGGGCGGACGTGCGCGCCGATGCCGCCGCCGCGGTGGCCGGTGGGCCGATTCATCTGGATGCGGCCGAGGACATCACGCTGGAGGGGCTGGCCGGGGGTGGTCACCTTCACTTCGCCGGCTGCGAGCGGGCGTGCGGGAATCCGCACGTCGGCGACCTACTGGTCGCCGAGAACGGCGGCTATCAGCGAGTTCAGACGCCGTAGCGCAGCAGTTCGGCCTGGGTGATCAGCCGCTCGTGCTTGGCCGGGAACTCCCGGCTCTTCATCGGGTGGCGGAAGTAGGACCAGGCGATCCGCCCCACCCGCGACTGGGTAAACGGGTTGATTTGCACTGCCATCACTCCTGCGGTCGAGAATATTTGCTGACCCGAGGGCTCAGCGTACCGCAGTACCCTCGCGCAATCATTAGAACGCCGCGATTCGGCAAACCACCGTAGGCGCGCCGAGTAAATTTCCAATGTTACTGATGTGACGGGTGTGACTCAATCTTAAGAAGCGGGATGATATATCGGCTGGGATTCGAGCAGGCCGCGCGCCATTTCCACAGGAATCTCATGAATTACCCAGAGTCCACGGCGAAGTTTCTGGCAAACACTCCGTAGCCCAGCTACCAAGCCCGGACCGTGTTGAGGCTCACACTATCGACCAATGTCACGCGCGGTTTTCGGGTTGCCGTGGGCCCTCCGTCGTTCGACGACGGCCGCCTCCGGGGCAACCCGGAGACGGCCGTCGTCGAACAGTCAGCGCTGCGGCGCCGCCGTCGGCTTGATCGGCGCCGGAAGCGCCGTCTCCCCCATCAGGAACCGGTCGACCGCCGCCGCGGCGGCGCGGCCCTCGGCGATCGCCCAGACGATAAGCGACTGCCCGCGGCCCATGTCGCCGGCCACGAACACCCCGGGCTCCGACGTCTGAAAGGCGTCGTCCCGGTACACGTTCCCGCGGTCGGTGAGCTCGACGCCCAGCTCGCTCAACAGCCCCTCGCGCTCCGGGCCGACGAAGCCCATCGCCAGGAACACGATGTCGGCGGGCAGTTCGAAGTCCGAGCCCTCGACCTTCTCGAACCGGCCGCCCTTCATCTCGACCTCGTGCACCTTGAGCGCGGTGACGTGGCCGTCGGCGCCGACGAACTCCTCGGTGTTGACCGAGAACACCCGCTCGCCGCCCTCCTCGTGCGCCGAGGACACCCGGAACATCAGCGGGTAGGTCGGCCACGGGGTGGACGCGGCCCGGGTCTCCGGCGGCCGGGGCATGATCTCGAACTGGTGCACGCTGGCCGCACCCTGGCGGTGGCTGGTACCCAGACAGTCCGCGCCGGTGTCGCCGCCGCCGATGATGACCACCTTCTTACCCTTGGCGGTGATCGGCGGCTCGCCATCGGGGCCCAGCACGTCGTCGCCGAGCTGAACCCGGTTGGCCCAGGGCAGGAACTCCATGGCCTGGTGAATGCCGTCGAGCTCGCGGCCCGGAATCGGCAGGTCCCGCCACGCGGTGGCACCACCGGCCAGCACGACGGCGTCGAAGTCCTCGCGCAACTGCTCGACGGTGAGGTCCACGCCCACGTTGACCCCGGTGCGGAACTCGGTGCCCTCGGCGGCCATCTGCTCCAGCCGCCTGTCGATGTGGCGCTTTTCCATCTTGAATTCCGGGATGCCGTAGCGCAGCAGGCCACCGATGCGGTCGGCGCGCTCGAACACCGTCACCGTGTGTCCCGCCCGGGTCAGCTGCTGGGCCGCGGCCAGCCCGGCCGGTCCGGAGCCGACGACGGCGACCTTCTTCCCGGTGTGCACGTCAGGGGGCAGCGGCACGATCCAGCCCTCGGCCCAGGCGTTGTCGACGAGCTCGACCTCAACCTGCTTGATGGTGACCGGATCCTGGTTGATGCCGAGCACGCACGACGCCTCACACGGCGCGGGGCACAGCCGCCCGGTGAACTCCGGGAAGTTGTTGGTGGCGTGCAGGCGTTCGATGCCGTCGCGCCAGCGACTCCGGAACACCAGGTCGTTCCACTCCGGGATCAGATTCCCCAGCGGACAGCCATTGTGGCAGAACGGGATACCGCAGTCCATACAGCGCGACGCCTGCACCGCCAGAGTGTCGTGGTCGAACTCCTGATAGACCTCTTTCCAGTCTTTCAGACGCAGGTCGACGGGCCGGCGGACCGGCAGTTCGCGGTGGGTGTGCTTGAGGAAGCCACTTGGATCACCCACGAGCGGCCGCCATGATCACGTCGCTCAGCTCGGTCTCGGTCAGTCCCGAGTCCGCCGCTTCGGCGATCGCCGCCATTACCCGTTTGTAGTCGCGTGGCATCACCTTGACGAACTTCCTCTGCTCGGTGTCCCAGTCGGCCAGCACGCGCCGGCCGACAGCGGAATCGGTGGCCTCCACATGCGCGGAGATGATCTGCGCCAACCAATCGGCGTCCTCGCCGTCGATGGCCTCGAGCTCGACCATCTCACCGTTGAGGTTGGTCTCCAATGCGTTTTCCGGGTCATAGACGAACGCCACCCCGCCGGACATGCCGGCGGCGAAGTTGCGCCCGGTGCGGCCCAGGATGACCACCCGGCCGCCGGTCATGTACTCGCAGCCGTGGTCACCGACGCCCTCCACAACCGCGGTGGCACCGGAGTTGCGCACCGCGAACCGCTCGCCCACCACACCGCGCAGGAAGGCCTGGCCGCTGGTGGCGCCGAACAGGATCACGTTGCCGCCGATGATGTTGTCCTCGGCGACGTAGTCCGCCGGCGCCCGCAGCGACGGCCGCACCACGATCCGGCCGCCGGACAGGCCCTTGCCGACGTAGTCGTTGGCGTCGCCGTGCACCCGCAGCGTGATGCCGCGCGGCACGAATGCCCCGAAGCTGTTGCCGGCCGACCCGGTGAAGGTCAGGTCGATGGTCCCGTCGGGCAGGCCCTGCTCACCGTATGCCTTGGTGACCTCGTGGCCGAGCATGGTGCCGACGGTGCGGTTGACGTTGCTGATGGCGTGCTCCACCTGCACCGGGGTGCCCGAGTCCAGGGCGGCCCGGCAGGCCACGATCAGCTGCTGGTCCAGCGCCTTGTCCAGGCCGTGGTCCTGCTTGGAGGTGCAGTACAGGTCCTGGTTCATGAACGCCGACTCCGGCTCGTGCAGCACCGCCGACAGGTCGAGTTTGTAGGCCTTCCAGTACTGGCGGGCGCGCACCGTGTCGAGCATGCCGACCTGGCCGATCGCCTCGTTGAGGGTACGGAAACCCAACTGCGCCAGCAGCTCCCGGACTTCCTCGGCCAGGAACAGGAAGAAGTTCTCGACGAACTCCGGCTTGCCGGTGAACCGCTCGCGCAGCACGGGGTTCTGGGTGGCCACACCCACCGGGCAGGTGTCGAGGTGGCAGACCCGCATCATGATGCAGCCCGACACCACCAGCGGCGCGGTGGCGAAGCCGTATTCCTCGGCGCCCAGCAGCGCCGCGATCATCACGTCGCGGCCGGTCTTGAGCTGACCGTCGACCTGCACCACGATCCGGTCCCGAAGCCCGTTGAGCAGCAACGTCTGCTGGGTTTCGGCCAGCCCGAGCTCCCACGGGGCCCCGGCGTGCTTCTGCGAGGTCAGCGGGGTGGCGCCGGTGCCGCCGTCGTGCCCGGAGATCAGCACGACGTCGGCGTGCGCCTTGGACACGCCCGCGGCGACGGTGCCGACGCCGTTCTCGCTGACCAGCTTGACGTGTACGCGGGCCTCGGGATTGGCGTTCTTCAGGTCGTGGATCAGCTGCGCCAGATCCTCGATCGAGTAGATGTCGTGGTGCGGCGGCGGGGAGATCAGCCCGACCCCCGGGGTGGAGTGCCGGACCTCGGCCACCCACGGGTACACCTTGTGCCCCGGAAGCTGGCCGCCTTCACCGGGTTTGGCGCCCTGGGCCATCTTGATCTGGATATCGCTGCAGTTGGTCAGGTAGTTGCTGGTGACACCGAAGCGCGCCGAGGCCACCTGCTTGATGGCACTGCGGCGCCAGTCGCCGTTGGCATCCGGGGTGAAGCGGTCCACCGACTCGCCGCCCTCACCCGAATTCGACCGTCCGCCAAGGCGGTTCATCGCGATCGCCAGGGTCTCGTGGGCCTCGGCGGAGATCGAGCCGTAGCTCATCGCGCCGGTGGAGAAGCGTTTGACGATCTCCGCGGCTGGCTCCACCTCCTCGATCGGGACCGGCGGGCGCACACCTTCTTTGAAGGTCAGCAGGCCGCGCAGCGAGTGCATCTTCTCGCTCTGATCGTTGACCAGCGCGGTGTACTCCTTGAACACCTCGTACTGGCCGGTGCGGGTGGAGTGCTGCAGCTTGAACACGGTGTCCGGGTTGAACAGGTGGTACTCACCCTCGCGGCGCCACTGGTACTCACCGCCCACCTCGAGTTCCCGGTGGGCGCGCTCGTCGGGCCGGTCCAGGAACGCCAGCGAGTGCCGCAACGCCACGTCGGCGGCGATCTCGTCCAGGCCGATGCCGCCGGTCGGGCACGCCAGACCGGTGAAGTACTCGTCGAGGAGCCGGCGGCTGATGCCGATCGGCTGGAACAGCTGGGCGCCGGTGTAGGACGCCAGGGTGGAGATGCCCATCTTGGACATCACCTTCAGCACGCCCTTGCCGGCGGCCTTGACGTAGTTGTCCTTGGCCTTGTCGCTGGAGAGCCCCTCGATGAGGCCGCGGTCGATGAGGTCCTCGATCGACTCGAAGGCCATGTACGGGTTGATCGCGGCGGCGCCGAAGCCGATCAGCAGGGCCATGTGGTGCACCTCGCGGGCGTCACCGGACTCCACCACTAGACCGACCTGGGTGCGGCTGCCCTCGCGGACCAGGTGGTGGTGCACGGCGGCCGTCGACAGCAACGACGGGATCGGGGCCAGCCACTCGTTGGACTCCCGGTCGGACAAGACGATCAGCCGGGCGCCGTTGCGGATGGCCTGCGACACCCGCTTGCGGACGTCTTCGAGCGCCTTGCGCAACCCCGGGCCGCCGTCGGCGACCGGGTAGAGGCACTGGATCACCGCCGCACGCAGGTTGTGCCTGCGGCCACGGATCTCGTGGTCCGGGTCGACGTTGACCAGCTTGGCCAAATCGGCGTTGCGCAGGATGGGCTGCGGCAGCACGATCTGGCGACAGGAGTTCTCGTCGGGGTTGAGCAGGTCGCCCTCGGGGCCGATGACGGCCTGCAGGCTGGTGACGACCTCCTCGCGGATGGCGTCCAGCGGCGGGTTGGTGACCTGGGCGAACAGCTGCTGGAAGTAGTCGAACAGCATCCGCGGCCGCTGGGACAGCACGGCGATCGGGGTGTCGGTGCCCATCGAGCCCAGCGCCTCGGCCCCGCTGCGGGCCATCGGCGCGACCAGCAGGTTCACCTCTTCGTAGGTGTAGCCGAAGATCTGCTGGCGGGCCACCACGCGGTGGTGCGGCATCTTGACGTAATTGCCCTGCGGCAGTTCGTCGAGGTGGAACAGCCCGTCGTCGAGCCACTGGGCGTACGGCTCGGCGGCGGCGAGTTCGGCCTTGATCTCGGCGTCGGAGACGATCCGGCCCTGGGCGGTGTCGACCAGGAACATCTTGCCCGGCTGCAGCCGCAGCCGCTTGACGACGGTGGCCGGGTCCAGGTCCAGCACGCCGACCTCCGAGGCCATCACGACCAGCCCGTCGTCGGTGACCCAGACGCGCGACGGGCGCAGTCCGTTGCGGTCGAGCACGGCGCCGACGACGGTGCCGTCGGTGAAGCACACCGAGGCCGGGCCGTCCCACGGCTCCATCAGGGAGGCGTGGTAGCGGTAGAACGCCCGCAGCGCGGGGTCCATCGACTCGTTGCGCTCCCAGGCCTCCGGGATCATCATCAGCACCGCGTGGGCGATGCTGCGGCCACCCAGGTGCAGTAGTTCCAGCACCTCGTCGAACCGGGCGGTGTCCGAGGCGCCCGGGGTGCAGACCGGGAAGATCTTGTTGAGGTCGTTGTGGTAGCCGAAGACGTCGGTGTGGATGAGCGCCTCGCGGGCCTTCATCCAGTTCTCGTTGCCGTTGACGGTGTTGATCTCACCGTTGTGCGCGACCCGGCGGAACGGGTGGGCCAGCGGCCAGGACGGGAAGGTGTTGGTGGAAAACCGCGAGTGCACGATGCCCAGCGCGCTTTCCATCCGGTCGTCCTGCAGGTCGAGGTAGAACTCGCGCAGCTGCGGGGTGGTCAGCATGCCCTTGTAGACGAACGTCGCACCAGAAAGGCTCGGGAAGTACACGGTCTCCCGGCCGGGGCCGTCCTGGCCGGGGCCCTTGGTGCCGAGTTCGTGTTCGGCCCGCTTGCGGATGACGTAGGCGCGGCGCTCGAGTTCCATTCCGGAGGCGCCGCCGAGGAAGATCTGCCGGAACACCGGCATGGCGTCACGGGCGAGTGCCCCCAGCAGCGAATCGTCGGTGGGGACATCGCGCCAGCCGAGCACCTCCAGGCCCTCGGCCTCGACGATCTTCTCGACGGCCGCGCACGCGGCGGTCGCCTCACGCTCGGACTGCGGCAGGAAGGCGATGCCGGTGGCGTAGCTTCCGGCCTCGGGCAGCTCGATGGGGTTTTCCTGCTCGAGGCAGGCCTCGCGGAAGAACCGGTCGGGGACCTGGATCAGGATGCCCGCGCCGTCGCCGGTGTTGGGTTCGGCGCCGGCGGCTCCGCGGTGTTCCAGGTTGAGCAGGGCGGTGATCGCCTTGTCGACGATGTCGCGGCTGCGGCGGCCGTGCATATCGACGACCATCGCGACGCCGCACGAATCGTGCTCGTACGCGGGGTTGTAGAGGCCTACGCTGCTCGGCGGCATAACCACCTGACCCTTCGCTAGGTCCGGGGTCGTCCGGCGGCGCTGCGGTGCGCCGCCCGTCGTCCTCGGATGAGGGGGTGGCGCGGATGCGTCCCCCGGTCTCCAGATGTGGTCGACGACGCCTCGTTGCGCCGCACACTGTCGGGGGCGGGCTGCGCCCCACGACCGTTCGTGTCCCCGGGGCCCGCCATGCAGCGCTGGACGGCGGCCCGTTTCGATTGGGTCACAAGAATCAGTAAAACGATAAAGCAACACCGGCCCGGCGCGCCAATTTCGGGAGGAAAAACCCTCTCGATGGCGCGGTCCGGGCCGCTATCCGCCCCGTGAGCCGCCTCCCCACGGCTCCGGGGCGGGTCTGAGTGGTTACTTACCGCCGGATTCGGCGGCGCGGTGCTTGCCTACGGAGTGCCGCGGCGACGACGGCTTGCCGTCGCCTGCCTGGCGGGAGTGGTCGCCCAGCGAGAAGTGCCGGCCGGCGCCCTTGCCGGCCTCCTGACCTGCGCCCTTGCCCGTTTCCTTGACGGTCTCATTGCCTGCCAGGCTCTGGGTGCGGGCGGACTTGCTGGGCAGGAACGTCTTGGTGACGTTGCTCAGTGCCTGGCTCGGGGTCTGGGCCTTCGCGTTCAGGGCGCTGATGCCGGAGCCGGGGGTGATGGCCCCCGAGGTTGCGACCACGTTCGTCTTGTTTGCCGGGCCGGCCGGGACGGGATCGTAGGTCTTGGAGTCGATGGTCACGCCCAGGGCCGACGCGAGGTTGGTCTCGATGCCGTGGTTGAGGTTGGTCACCGCGGTGACCAGGCTGCCGAACCGCACGGTGGAGGTCGCGCCGCCGGGATTGACCTGGGTCGCCACCAGCTTGGAGATACCCAGCGGCGTCTCCAGGGCGTCCTTGATGTCCTGGTAAACCTTGACGTTGTCCCCCGCGCTGACGTCGGTGACGAACTTGGAGAGCTTCTGCGGGGAGGCCGCCAGGGCGTTCCAGGTCGCAGTGGCAACATCGTCGGAACCGTGAATCAACGCCGCGGCCGGATTATCGCCCGAAATGGGGGTCTTGGTGGTGAACGAGGCCGCGGCGGTCTTGAGCCCGGCTGAAAGCGACTGCAACGCGGCGGTCACCTGGGGCTGATCGCCCAGCACCGGGCCGAGAGCCCACGCGGGGGCGTCGGCGATGGCACCCAGCTGGTCGGCCAGGGTCTGCTGGTCACCGAAGGCGACGGAATAGCCGATCACCCCGATCACCACCGGTGACGACACCAGCGCCTGGCCGACGCGCTCGGCGGAGGTGAGCAAACCGGAGCTGTCGGCCGCCAGCTGGATCGCGGTGGCCGAACGCAGCACCTCGGGGGCCTGGACCTGCGCGTGGGTAACCGCCAAGGCGGGGGCGGCCACGACGGCGGTGGCGCTCAGCGCGGCCAGGCCTGCGTTCACTCGATTTTGGACGCGCTGACTCATGACGAAATCTCCCCTGGTGGCTGTTACCGGATTCGGCAGCTACCGAATCGGCGGGCGTGACGCTACGGGAACGCCTGCCGCATGAGCAGAATTGAGTTCAACGCGAGTCAAAACAGCGGGTGAACAGCTGGCGCCAGGCGCACCGGGACGTGTTTCTCCTCACAGCACTCCCCCACGGCCGCGGCGATATCGGCGCCGGTCACCGTCTGCAGGTCGGTGACGGTCACCGATCCGCGGCCCGCGCGGTGCTGGGCCGCCACCCGGGTGTCGCGCAGCCGCTCGGCGCGTTCCAGCACGTTGCGGGCGAACCGCCCGTTCTGCATGACGTCGATACCGTGGCTGCCGTCGGGCGCGCGGTAGCCGGCCAGCTCACAGCAGGCGCCGTTCAGCACATCCCGGGCATCCGGTGCCAGGATCGTCGCCCGCGGCGCTCCGTAGCGCTCCGCGATCTCCACCAGTTCCTCCGGTGAGTACGACGCGAACCTCAGCTTCCGGTTGAACCGGCCGGCCAAACCCGGGTTGACGGTGAGGAATTCGTCCACCTCACGCTCGTAGCCCGCGCCGATGAAGCAGAAGTCGAACCGGTGGGTCTCCAGTGCGATCAGCAGCTGGTTGACCGCTTCCATGCCGATCATGTCCGGGCGACCGTCGTGGTGCCGCTCGACCAGTGAGTAGAACTCGTCCATGAACAGGATCCGGCCGAGTGATCGGGCGATCAGTTCGTTGGTCTTGGGCCCGGATGCCCCGATGTGCTCACCGCAGAAGTCCGCGCGACGGACCTCGATGATCTCCGGGTGCTCGACGATGCCCAGGCCGGCATAGATCATGCCGAGTGCCGCTGCGGTGGTGGTCTTTCCGGTGCCCGGCGGGCCGACCAGCAGCATGTGGTTGGTCTGGCCGGCCACCGGAAGTCCGTGCGCCAGCCGCAGTGCGCGGACCTCGATCTGGTCCTCCAGCTCGGCGACGGCCCGTTTGACCTCGTCCAGGCCGACCTGATCGGCCAGCAGCGCGCGGCCGCTCGCCAACATCTCGGCGCGCTGGGCCTCGTCGGCGGCCACCTGCCGATCGGCGGCGGTGCACTCGGTGGCCGGATCCCAATGGTCGGTGCGGGTGTCGATGGTGTCGGCGTCGGTGACGACGAGCTGCAACTGCGGGTCGGCCAGCGCGTCCCGGGCTGCCGGCAGCAGCGCACCGTTGATGCACGCCTTCGACAGCGCAGTCTGGGCCCGGTTCTCCTCACCGAGCTGCCGATGCGCCATACCCCGGACGTAGGCGAGATCGGCTGCCAGTAAAGGGAATTCATTCGGGTCGATGATGGCGTTCAATGCATCGCCGCCCCCCGGTGCCGCCCCGGCGTTCACGCCGTCGCCGAGGTGACCACGGAAGTGCACGCGGTCGGCCCAGTCCAGCGCCACCCGGGCCTGTCCCAGGTGCGCGGCCGCGTGGGCGGCGAGGGTATTGGTGGCGGCGGTGACCGCGGCCATCACGATCGCCTGCGACGGCAACTCGGTGGTGGCGGCGGTGAGCACGTCGGGCCAGCGGGCGGTGGCGAACATCAGGTGGGCCAACACGTGCTGGCGCCATTGATGGTTCTCCCAGCAGTCCAGCAGCGCGGGGTCGTCCAACAGGACGCGGGCCGATTCGAACCGGCACGCGTCGACGTAGGCGGTGGCCAGCGCGAGCCCCGCGTGCGAGGCCTCGGTCACGGTGATCGCCAAGTACGGCCCGGCCTTGATGCGGGCGGCCAGCCGGGCACCGATCCGGTTGGTCTCCCGGTGCAGCCGATCGCCGCAGGCGTGCAGTGCGATCAACGTGTCCAGGGAGTCGTCACCGGCAGCGATCCGGCCGAGCCACGCGTCGGCCATCTGCGGGTCGATCGCGGTGGCCGCACCGAACCGGGCCCACGCCGCGGCGGCATCATCGTCGAGCAAGGCCATCGCCCGGTCGAATTCGCGGCGGGCCGCGGCGGTTTCGGCCACGGCGGTCACGACGGATCACCCGGAGACGTCTGTGCGTAGCGGTTTTCGGCCCGGAACAACTCCATCTCGACCGGATACACCCGTCCCCCGGTGCGGATCTCGACACGCCCCGGGCCGGTCTGTGCGACCACGATGTGGGCGTCCCCCGGCCCGGCCCGGCCCAGCCTGGCCACGGCGGCCGGACGCGGGGTGGGAGTGACCGACCCGTCGACGACGCTGAGCGTGCTGTCCGGTGCCGGGCGGGCACCGTCGGTGACGACGATGCCGGGCATCCGTAGGCCCGCCCAGCGCAACTCGTCGCGGCTGTGCACGGTGACCCGTTCCCCGGCCCCGGCCGCGCGGATGATGAGCCGCTTGGCCAACTCGTCGTCGACGTCGAGGAGCACCCGGGTGTATTCGCCCGGGTCGACCAGCGGCAACGCCAGCCGGTTCCCGGCCCCGGAGCGGCCGATGAGCACGCCGGACGGTCCGATCGGAATGGGCAACGACGGCGGCACCGGGCCGGCACGCAGCCCACCGAGCCGCAGGGTGGGCCCGCATCCGCAGGCGGCCACCGCGTCGGCCTGCTCGCCGGGCAGCCCGGTCAGCCGCACGCTCGGCGGGGAGTTGAGGCGCTGGTTGGTGCGGACCGTGACGGTGGCGGTCATGGTGGCGTCGGGGTACAGGGTGAGGTTCTGGGTAAGCCCGTCGACGCGCAACGTCCAGGCCGCCGCCAGGCTGGCCGCGGTGATGTCGGCGGGGCGATAGCCGTAGCTGCTCAGCCAGCCCGCGTCGGTGCGCACCGACCGCCACCGACGTTCGCGCAGCGGGGTACCGAGGTGCCGTTCCAGCTCGGCGATGTCCGCACAGCCGGCCACCCGCGCCCGGACACCCGATTCGCGCAGTGCCGCGACCACCCGCTGCGCGGCCGCGAGCACCGCACTGCCCGCGGAGATGCGGTGTTGCAGCGCTTGTGCGTTCGGTAGCTCAGCTACGCGCAGGATGAGCCAGGTCTGCCGGGTCCCGGCGTAGGGCGGGGTACCGATCAGGGTGTCGTAGACCCGCGGGTAATCCCCCACCGGACGCCGGCGCGCGCCGGTGCTGATCACGCTCATCGACTCCAGCTCCAGTCCCAGGCTCTGGTGCAGCAACGGCATCAGGGTGGCCACATCGAGCACGTCCTCGGTGACCGCGGCTGTCGAACCGGTGAACAGGGTCGGGCGGTGACGTCGCCCCAGAACCTGCACGGCGGCGACGACAGTGCCGGCCACCTGCCGTACCCCGCCGCCGGCCCGATCGTTGGCGGCGGTCACCGGGTCGGGCCAGGCCGGCGTCCGGTCGCGGCGCCGCCACAGCGCCAGCCAGGCCCACAGCGGCCGACCCCACCACGGGATCACCGCAGCCACGACGGCGGCGGCGCCCCCGATTCCGGCGCCCGGCAGCCCGCCGACCGTCCACCCGGCCAGGGCGGCCAGCTGCACCGCAATCAGTTCGGCCAATCGGATCGGCGTCACGGCAGTGTCCTGCGGGCGCGACCGACGAGCACCGCGATCCCCGCCCCCATCACGACGGTGACGGCGAAAACCAGTGCCGCATTGCGGGCGCGGGTGTCGCGCGGGGGTGTCGGCGCTGGTGGGGCGAGTACCCGCGTGTGGCTCTCCGGGGCCAGCCGGGGACCCGGGGCCACGTCGAACGTCAGCGCCGCCACCGGGTCGACGACCCCGTAGCCGACGGCGTTGTCCACGCCGTGCGCAGGGTTGTGTGCGGTCTGCCGGATCCGGTGGATGACCTGGTGCGCGCTGAGTTGCGGGTATTTCGCCCGGACCAGGGCGGCGACACCACTGACGTAGGCGGCCGAGAAACTGGTACCCCAGAACGGCATATTGCGTTCGCCGGTGCGCCCCGGTGGCAGCGCGTTCACCGGTCCTCCGGTGTGCGGTGACAGCCCGAGCACTCCGACTCCGGGTGCGGCGACCGCCACCCACGGCCCGGACAGGCTGGCCGGCAACGGCGCTCCAGTGTTGTCGACGGCGGCCACCGACAGCACGTAGTCGGAGAACCAGGACGGTGAGGACACGGTTTTCACACCCGCCCAGTTGCGCGGATCGTCGATGTTCAGCGGGTCGGCGAGTGGGTTCTGTTCGCAGCCCTCCTCGCCCTCGTTACCGGCCGCGGCCACGATGACGGCGTCGCGGATGGTGGCCGCGTACCACAGCGCTGCGCCCAGGGTCCGTTGGTCGAGGGGGTCGGCGGCCGGCATGCACGAGGTGACGCTGAGGTTGATGACCTTCGCACCGAGGTCGGCAGCATGGACAACGGCGCGCGCCAGGGTGCTCAGGGTCCCGGCCTTGCGCAACTGATCGGTGTTGTCGGAACGGGCATTGACGGCGGTGAACGCCCGCGAAGTCTGCCGCACGGAGATCAACACCGCGTGCGGTGCCACCCCGACGACCCCGTCGGGCGCTCCCGGTGCCGGTCCGGGCACCGCGGGAACCTCCGGTGCCGAGGGGTCGGCCGGGCCGTTTGCGGGCACGTCGGTCGGGGGTTCGGCGTCCGAGAGCAGCTCCGGCGGGTGTGCCGGTGGCGGCGGCGTGGCGGTTTTCGTCTCGGTCACGGTGACCGGCACCGGTGGCGGGTCCGGTGGCCGGGCCGGGGGTTGACCGGCCAGCGGGGCCGGGCCGGCGGTGAGCGGCGAGATCGCCGGCGCATCGAATGCCGGGCCGGGTGGGCGTCGCGGCGGCAACGGCGTGCCCTGGGGTGCCGCGGCGATGATCGACGCGACGATGGTGCCGTGCGAATCGCAGTCCGACAGTCCGTCGGCGCCCATGACGTAGTCGCCGCCGGGGATCACCGGCAGACGCGGACTCGGGTTGACGCCGGTGTCGATGACGGCGACCGGGACGCCGGTGCCCGTCGAGTAACGCCAGGCTTCTGCGATGTTGAGCGTGGTGAACCCGGGGGCGGTGGTGCCGGCGTCGGGTTCGGCGACGGTGATCGGCTCGGCGCAGCGGTTGGATTGCCGCATCGGTTCCTCGGGTCCGGGCTGCTGGTCGGCGGGTACCTGGGCGGGATCGACCGCCGGAGCCGGGATCGCCTGAGCCACAACGATGTTTGCTCCGAGCGCCAGTAGCAGCGTCGCCGCCAGCGCCGCGGCGCGAGGTGCCCGGTCGGATCGAGCCGGGGTCAGCGCATCCGCACCCATGCGAACAGCCCTCCGATCCAGGCCGCCAGCGGCAGCGCGATCACTATGGCGACCAGCTCGGCCCACTCGGCCGCCATCCGGACCAGCGGGGTGAACCGGGTGGCCGGCACCAGCAGCGCGGCGATCAGCACCAAGGCGCCGAAGCCCGTCAACGCCGCGGCGGCGCAGATCAGCGCCGAACCCAAGTCAGCCGGGGCCGCCCACAGATAGCGGGACACTCCGGCACAGACGGCGACGATCACCCCGCCCAGCAGCGCGGCGCTCTGCTTGCGGTCGGCGAAGTTACGGGCCCGGATGGCGAAGATGACCAGGAACAAGCCGGCCAGCCAGGCCGCGGCGGTCGCCCTGGGCCGACCGGGCATCAACGTCAGCCAGACCGCCGGCGGCAGTGCGACGGCGATCGCGGCGCAAAGCCCGGTCAGCACCGCGTTGCCACGGCGGGCGGCCGCGGCGATGTCGGCGCCGCGCGCGGTGGTGTCGGAGTTCGGCTCGGCGTCGGTGCCCCGCTCATCGACCGGTGCGACGGCGTCGGCGGGCAGTCCGTCGGCCCGGTGGAACAGGTCGCGGCCGGTGATCGAGCCGAAATGGGGCGGCCGGATCCGGGCCGCGCGCAGCGCGATGGTGGGGGCCAGGGTCACCGCCAACAGCAATGCGATCAGCCCGATCATGCCCAGCCACTGCGCCGGCATCGGTCGCCACATCCGCAGCGCCGCGGCGCCGTCGAGCAGCGTGCACAGGCTCACCAGGGTGGCGGTGACGGCGGTTGCCGCCGGATCCGGCCGGCCGCGCAGCGCGCCGACCCCGACCACGGCGACGGCGGCGGTCAGTGCGCCGATGAACACGTGCGGCGCCCCGAGGGGTCCCGGCGCGGCGGTTGCCGCCGCCACCGCCAGTGCCGGTACCGCCGCCGCCCCGAACCCGGTTCGCAGCTCGGTGCGTCGCGGCCACCACCGCCGGACGACGACGGCCGCGAGCAATGCCGCCACGCCGGGCGCACCGGTCACCAGGGTGGTCAGTACGGAGTCATCGGTCAGTCGGTGCCGGATGCCGGCGGCCAGCAACGTCGCCGTCGCTGCCAGCAACGCAACCAGTGCCAGGTGCACGGCGGTCCGGGCGGTCATCGGGGTGAACAGTGCCCTACCCGTCCGGGCCAGACCGGTCGACAGCGACTCGCACTGCGGCTCGAATGGATCGCCGGCGCCCGTCGGTGCCAGCATCAACGCCTCCCCGTCCTCCACCCCGAGCTCGTCGAAGGACTTCTCGGGTTCCAGGCGGGTTCCGTTGACGCGCAGGAACTCATAGCCGGTGCCGGTCTGCAGTCCGGTGCCGCCCCGGCGGCGAAGTTCCTCGTCGAGCAGTTCCACCGCGTTGTCCAGGAACGCCTCGATGGGCACGGCGGCCGGATACACCTGGGAGATCAGTTGGTCGCCACAGATCACCGCCACCGCGCAGCGGGCGGGCAGTCTGACCGTCGGGCCCGCCTGGACCGCGGACGCCATCACCGCGGCCTGCCGGCGTCCGGGGTGTATTTGTCGGCCAGGGTCGCGGTGATCTCGGTCAGTCGCAGCCGGGTGCGCCGGGCTGCCTCGTGTTCGACATCGATGATGCCGCCCTTGGCCAGATGCGGGTCATACGGGAGGAATTCGACACTGGCTCCGCATTGGGCGAAGCGTTCGGTGAGGTATCCGCGGGCCGCGGGGTCGTCGCGGGCATGCGCGTCGTTGAGGATGACCATGCTGCGGGATACCAGGTCGTGGTGGCCCATCGCGCGCAGCAGGTCCACCGAACGGGTCACCGGCAGCGAGGAATCCGGGGTCAGACCGGAGACGAAGACCAGGGTGTCGGTGGCCTCCAGCACCGATTCCATCACCGGGTGCTCCAGGTCGTCGCAGGTGTCCACCACGATCACCGTGTGCGTGCGCCGCAGCCGTGACAGCACTCCGGAGAACATCTCCGGTGTCAGTGGGCGCGACTGGTCCGATGACCGGTTGCCGGCGAGTACGTCGAGGCCGATATCGTTCTGCCCCAGGTATTCTCGGATGTCGGCGTAGCCCTGCACGTCCGTGTCGGCGAGCACCGCCGCGTAGTCGCCGGGTGGGTTCTCGTCAATGCGTCCGGCGAGCGTGCCGAATCCCGGGACGGCGTCGACGGCGACGACGTTCTCCGGTCGGGCACCGCGGAAGACCGCGCCGATGGCCGCGGTGACGGTGGATTTGCCGACCCCGCCCTTGCCGGAGACCACCGTGATGACGTACTGCTTGCGGATGTGACGCCGGATCCGCTCGCAGAGTTCCCGGTAGTGGCGCTCGGCGCGGGACTCCCCGAGGTTCAGGCCGGTGAAGGTGGCGGTGTAGACCGCGCGGCGCCAGCCCGAGCCCGGCGGTATCTTGCGTGGCGCCACCATGTCCGAGATCCGCAGTGAGCCCGATACCGACTCCCCTTCGCAGACGGCCGTTCGGCCGACAGTGTCCCCCATCGTGCTCACACCACCTTCCGGTAGGAATACCAATCCGATTCGGCCGGCAACCGGCCCAGCATCGCGCCCACCGCGGCCATGATCGCCCGGGAGGTGCCCGGGCCCGCGATCAGCCACCGCCGGCCCGCGCGAACGACGACCTCCGCGACGATCCGGCCCTCGGGGGTGTCGAGCACGGTGACCGCACCCGCTTCCACCACCGCTCGCGCCCCGCCGTCGACACCGGACTGCACGGCGACCACCCCCGCCTGGGCGGACTTCTCCGGGTCACCGGCCAGCGAGAGCAGCCGGATCTGTTCACCGTCGAGACCTTGCGATCTCAGCAGGGCCCGCATCGCCGTCGTGTCACGCACGCCGGCCACCGCTTCGGCGGGCAGCGTCACCGGTTTCAGCGGGGCCGGTTCGGCGCGTCCGCACAGCCGGTCGATTTGCTCGCCGATCAGCGCGGTCGCACCGAGCAGGGTGGTCGAGGTGCCGGCCGGTCCGATCCGCACAAGGTCGTCGCAGCGTTCCAACACCACCCACCACTGGGCGAACCGGGCCAGCAGCACCCGCGCGGGCGGTCCCGGCGCGGGGGTTACCACGTTGACCACCAGGGCGATATCGCGGCGTTCCGCCACGGTCAGCCATTCCGCCACCGGCGGGTCCACCCTCCCGGCGTCGTCGATCAAGCCGCAGCGGCGCAGCTCCTCGGCGATCGGCAGCCCCAGCGCGGATTCCCGGGTTTCGGCGCGCGGAAGATGCGGGCGCAGGCCCAGTTCGGGGCCGAGCACCTCAATGCCGGTGAGTACCTGAAGTACCCACAGGCCGTCGATGGTGGTGGTCAGCACCCGCCGGACCCGCTCGGTCAGCCGAAGAAATTGGCGACGGTCTGATCGGTGATGGCGGCGCTGTCGCACACGGTCTGCACGGCACCGCCGTGGTTGCCGACCGTCTCGGCGAGGTGTTTGAGCGCGCGCAGCAGCTCCTGCTGGTGTAGGAAGAAACCGTCGGCGCCGATGCCCTGGAAATCGGCGACCAGGGCGTTGGTCTTGGCTTCGACGTCACCGCTGATGTCGGCCAGTCCGACGCCGTGCTGCACCGTCTGCCCCGCCGCGTCCAGGATGGTCGGCAGCGCGTAGGTGATCTTGTCCATGTTCGGGTCTCCTTGTCAGAGAGGGGATTCGCCGGGTCTCAGAACGGCGTCGGACTGGTGGCGTTGAGTACCTGGCAGATCTTGTTGGCCGCGTCGGCCTCGTTCTGCTCGACGAAGTCGGCGGTCTTGGCCAGCCCGTTCGCCAGGAAGATGCCGTGCTGGACGGCGCGCTGCAGATCACTTTCGATGGAGATCGCCGCGTTGGTGGAGGTGTTCTGGGTGAGGCCCTGGAACACTCCGGGTGCGGCGATGTTCTGGTGGGTGGCCAGGTATTGGGTGGCGACCGCGCCGGCGGTCTCCAGCGCGGACATGATGGAGTTGCGGGCCTCGCGCAACTGGGTGGGCGGAACGTCGAATGTCGTCATGGTGGTCTCCCTGGCGGTAGCGGACTCCGGATGGGTTCCGATCTGACTGTGAGCGTAGGCCGATTCGATGATTCGTCACTTCGGCCTCGACGGGAGCTGTGGATAACCTGCCGGTGTCCACAGGCTGGAAGTGGTTTGGGCACAGCGGATCCCCGGGCATCGTTGCGATGCCCTCGGTCTGGCTGACGGTCTAGTCGATGTCCGCCATCGGCAGCCTCAGTCCCGGGTCGCCGGCGAACCGGCGACCACCTTCACTCGGCTGATGTCTTCTGCCCTGCCGGATCCCGCCCCGACCCGGCCCAACATTCCCGGCGCCATCGGCATGGCGGCACCGCCGGTGGCGACCCGCGCCTCGGCGGCGTTGAGTGCCCCGGCGGTGCGCCACCCGGTCGGCCGGCCGCCCGATTCCGGGGCGAAGTTCGACGACGGCCGGGTGTAGCTGGTCAGCCCGACGGCCGCGCCGCGGGCCGGGCCGGAACCGGCGGTCGGGCCCAGGCCGGCGGACACCGGGACCCCGCCCGTGGCGCGAACCGGTTCGGCCGTCCGCGGCACCGCCTCGTCGGCCAACTCCGGGGCCAACGCGGTTTCCCCTCGCCCGAACGATCCGAACATCCCGGGCAGCGCCTGGAACGCACCGAAGGCGGTCTGCCCCAGTTGCATCGGTATTCCGGTGACGGTTTGCATCAGCTGCGAGCCCACCTGGCCGACCTGCTGGGTGACGCCGGAGACCTGCCCGATCACCGAGTCCATCCCCTGGGCCGGACCACCCGCGGCCTCCCCGGCCAGGCCCGCGGCCGCCTTCGACGCCTGCATGGCGGTACCGGCGGCGCCCGTCGCGGTCGCCTCGGCGACCGCGGCACCGGCCTCCGCCGGCGCCGCCGGGGAAGCGCCCATCGCCGTGATCGGCGGCGGGACGGCCAGCGCCGGGATCAGCGCCATCAGGGCGGCCGAGTACCCGGTTCCCACCCCGGCGTTGTTGGGCCACATGCCCCCGAAGTACTCCACGTCCTTTTCGATGATCTGCGGTGTCAGCATTCCCAGTGCAGGAATATTGGCTGCGCACAACGCTTCCCATTGGACGCGGTTTCCCTCGCACAGCGCCGCCGGGATCATCGTCGAGGTGGCCGTCAGGTAGGCGTTGATGGCGGTGGCGAACACCGGCGGTTTCTCCATCAACCACGCCGAGAGCAGGTGCAAGGTGGTGTTGAGCATCGTCTGGGTCAGCTGCGACCCGATTCCGGCGACGCCGACGAACTCCGGTGCCAATGCCGCCGCGTTGCCCATCGACACTCCGGCGGCGGTTTCGCAGCCGGCGAGTTCCATGGCGTAACCCACGGCCGCGGCCGCGGTGGTGCCGACTCCGGCGCCTGCCCGGAGGATGAAGTCGTTCACCTCCGGTGGGCGGGCCGCCCAGAAGTCGGTCATCAGCCGAGGACGGAGCCCACGCTGGTCGCCAGCCGTCGCAGCGACTCGGTCGTCTCGAAGGTCACTCCGGCCAGCCCTTGGGCACCGGCGAACAGACCTCGCTGGGCCGTGTGTTCAGCGGCCGCGCCGAGATAGGAGGCACCGGTGGCGTTGCAGGCAGCGGCGAAGGCCGCCGAGACTGGATCGGCGCCCATCGGCAGGACGCTGATCAGCGTCGCGGCGCCGCCGGCGGTGACTGCTCCGAGTTCCGCGGTGATGGCCGCTTCGACCGCGGCCGACAGGCCGACACCTTCCGGTGAGACGTTGAGAAGTGGCTCGCCCATTGGATTTCTCCTCCCCCACTCCACAATTCGCGATCGACGGCGCGTGCGGATCGTTAGAGCATAGGCCCGTTCCGGGCGGCTGGAAAGGGATAGTTGCGGAGGAAAATAAACTTTCTGCGAAACGGCTGTGAGTCAGCGCCGAAGCTCCCGGCCGGCGTCGAAACGCTCCTCTTCCTGGCCGAGATACCAAGCGTGCCAACGCTGCCAGCGTCGCATCGAGGATTCCTGCCAGTGCCGGTCCAGCTCCGGGGAGAACCGCCGGGCGAGCTCAACGGCGGCGATCAGCGGTGCGCGGCCGACGAGCAGCCCCGCCCCGGGCAGGCCGCTGGGTAGTGCGTAGTGCCGCCGGTTCCACGGCAGCATGAACAGGCGCGTGTAGCCGGCCTGCAACTGCAGGTGAAACCGTGCCCGCAGCCGGTCGGAGGTGCGGGCACCCGCCGGCGGGGTGAAGGACGGGACGAACGCCTCGACCAACTCCGGTCCCAGCGGTCCGGAGTCGTGCTTGCGGGTGGCGTCGAAGTAATACAGCAGCCGCAGCCCGTCGGCGACGGTCTCGGGGTACATCTCGTCGACCCGGCAG
This sequence comes from Mycolicibacterium insubricum, assembly GCF_010731615.1. NCBI lineage: Bacteria > Bacillati > Actinomycetota > Actinomycetes > Mycobacteriales > Mycobacteriaceae > Mycobacterium > Mycolicibacterium insubricum. Next base: position 3,122,954 of record NZ_AP022618.1, read on the forward strand.
CCGACCAGGTGCCCGAGGTACCGGTTGAAGTGCAGTACCGCCCGCATCTCGGCCGGCGAGGTCAAGAATCCCAGTGCGAACAGTCCGAAGGCCGGCCCGACGCTGCCGCCGAGCAGGGTCAGCATCATCTCGGACTGACTGATCGGCAGGCCGTGGACCTCGGCGTCCCACTCCGGGTGTTCGGCCACCCGGGCGCGCACCGAGACGTGCATGACCCGGACCTTCAGCGATACCTCGCGGGCCTTGGACCCGGGCGTCAGCACGGCGCCGGGTTGGCAGACCTCCAGCCACCAGCGGGTGGTCTCCAGATAGCGGTGCAGCGCGCTCTTGCCCGCATAGCCGCCCGACAGCGACAGCGGGATCGCCAGGGATCCCTCGGTGTAGGTGTCCATGGTCCCGGCATTGCCGACCGCGCCGAGGCTGTAGCCCCAGCGCCGCCACACCGCCGCGCCTTCCTCGAGCAGCTCGGGGTCGACCCAGTCCGGGATGGTTTCGAATTCGGCGAACAGCTCGCGCATGGAGTCCGGGGCGTCGGCCACGTTGTCGATGCCGACCGCCAGCGCCTCGTCGAGCAGCTCGCGGGCCCGGTCGGGTCCCATCTCGCCGTGGTAGGTCTGTGCGACGAATCGTTCGGCGACGGGGTCGCCGGCGGTGTGGCCGGCGAGAAACGCTGCGGCCACCTCGTCAGAGGGCAGCAGGTCGAAACCCGTCACCTGCTTGACGCGGTCACGCAGCCGCTGGTGCGCTGGGTCAACGGTCAACTCCACGTCGGCCTCCGTCCCGATGGACAACCCACCTAGGCTAACCCGGTGCTCGACTACATACGCGACGGTACCGAGATCTACCGGCAGTCGTTCGCCGCGATCCGGTCCGAGGCCGACCTGTCGGCGTTTCCCGGCGACGTGGCGGCGGTCGTCGTTCGGATGATCCACACCTGCGGGCAGGTGGATCTGCCCGAGCACATCGCGTTCACCCCGGGAGTCGTCGAGCGGGCTCGCGCCGCACTGGCCGTCGGGGCGCCGGTGCTCTGCGATTCGTCGATGGTGGCGGCCGGGATCACCCGCCCGCGGCTGCCGGCCGACAACGAGGTGATCGCCCTGGTGGCCGATCCGCGGGCGCCGGAGCGGGCCGCCGCGACCGGCAACACCCGCTCGGCCGCCGGGGTGGAGTTGTTCGCCGATCGCCTCGCCGGCGCGGTGGTGGCGATCGGCAATGCGCCCACCGCACTGTTCCGGCTGCTGGAGTTGCTCGACGAGGGCGCTCCGGTGCCCGCCGCGGTGCTGGGCGGCCCGGTCGGGTTCGTCGGATCGGCCCAGTCCAAGGAGGAGCTGATCCGCGATCCGCGTGGCATGGACTACCTGGTGGTGACCGGCCGCCGGGGTGGCAGCGCGATGGCCGCCGCGGCGGTCAACGCGATCGCCAGCACCAGCGAGTCGACCGTGTCGGCCGGGCGGCGAGGTGGCACCGAATGAGCCCGGGCATCCTCTACGGGGTGGGCCTGGGGCCCGGGGACCCGGAGCTGGTGACGGTCAAGGCAGCCCGGGTGATCGGCGCGGCCGACGTGGTGGCGTATCACAGTGCCCGGCACGGGAAGTCGATCGCGCGCCGGATCGCCGAACCCTACCTGCGTGCCGGCCAGACCGAGGAGCACCTGGTGTACCCGGTCACCACCGAGACCGTCGACCATCCCGGCGGTTACGCCGGGGCCATGGAGGACTTCTACGCCGAGGCCGCCGCGCGCATCGCCGCGCATCTGGAGGCCGGCCGGGATGTGGCGCTGCTGGCCGAGGGCGATCCGCTGTTCTACAGCAGCTACATGCACATGCACTCCCGGCTGACCGAGCGGTTCTCCGCGGTGATCGTCCCCGGGGTGACCGCGGTGAGCGCGGCTTCGGCGGCGGTGGCCACCCCGCTGGTGACCGGCGAGGAGATCCTGACCGTGCTGCCGGGCACCCTCGGTGGCGCCGAGTTGACCCGGCGGCTGGCCGACACCGACGCCGCGGTGGTGATGAAGCTGGGCCGCTCGTTCCCGAAAGTGCGCCGCGCCCTGGAGGATTCCGGCCGTATCGGCGACGCCTACTACGTCGAGCGGGCCAGCACGCAGGATCAGCAGGTGGCACCGGCGGATCAGGTCGACGCCGACACGGTGCCGTATTTCTCACTCGTTCTGGTGCCCGGTGGCCGCCCGGTCGACCACGCAGGGTCCGGCGCGGTGGTGGTCGTGGGCCTGGGTCCCGGAGATCCGGAGTGGCTGACCCCGCAGAGCCGCCGGGAACTCGCCGCGGCGACGGACCTGATCGGCTACGGGCCCTACCTGGACCGGGTGGCACCGCGGGCCGGTCAGGTCCGGCACCCGTCGGACAACACCGATGAGCCGGAACGGGCCCGGCTGGCCTGCCGGCTGGCCGCCGAGGGACGACGGGTCGCCGTGGTGTCCTCCGGGGATCCCGGGGTGTTCGCGATGGCGACCGCCGTGTTGGAGGAGGCGGTGAACCACCCCGGCGTGGACGTGCGGGTGATCCCGGCGATGACGGCCGCCAATGCCGTCGCGAGCCGGGCCGGGGCGCCACTGGGGCACGACTACGCCGTCATCTCGCTGTCCGACCGGCTCAAGCCGTGGGACGTCATCGAGGCACGGCTGCGGGCGGCGGCCGCCGCCGATCTGGTGCTGGCGATCTACAACCCGGCATCGAAGTCGCGGACCTGGCAGGTGGCGGCGATGCGGGATCTGCTGTTGGAGCACCGGGACCCGTCGACGCCGGTGGTGCTGGGCCGCGATGTCGGCGGTGCGGGCGAACGGGTGCGGGTGGTGACGCTCGGCGAGCTGGACCCCGGGGAGGTGGATATGCGGACACTGCTGATCATCGGCTCGTCGCAGACCGTCCGCGACGGAGACCGGGTGTTCACCCCGCGACGGTATCCGGGAGCAGTTGAGTAGATTTGCCCACGGATGCCCGGGTGAGCATTTTCGGCATGGAAACACCACAACCGCTGCTCCGTACCACCTACGCCTACTTCGTCCAGTCCGCGATCGCCTTCGGGGTGTCGTTCGGCGCCCTGGCGATCGGCGTCACCTTTCTACCGATCTCGGTCTGGCAGCGCGGCTTCCTCGCCGTCTGCGGGCTCTTCCTGGTGACGAGTTGCTTCAACCTGGCGAAGGTCATCCGCGACCAGCACGAGGCACAACTGATCCGCAACCGGGTCGACGAGGCGCGCATCGAGCAGATGTACGTCGACCACAATCCGCTCAAGGGCGTCGGCTGAGGCGTTCCCCCACCGATCCGGCCACCGACACCGACGTGTCGGTGGCCGGACACGTTCATCGGCACGTTCAACCAGATCCTCGCCACGCCCGGCGGAGTCCCCTCCGGCGGTGACGTGCACGCCTACCCTGGGGCACCATGAACACTCCCCCGGTTGACCGGCTGGTCCTCTACAAGCACGGCATTGCGCTGGTGGGGCGCAGCGGACCCGTCGACGGGGATTTCGAGCTGACCCTGCGCCGCGAGGACATGCCCGACGTGCTGAAGTCGCTGTCGGTCGAGGTTGCCGACGGCGCGGCGTCGGTGGGTGCCATCTCCTTCGACTCGCCGTCGGAACCGGCGCGCGAACTGGCCGAGCGAAACCTGCTGCTGGGCTCCGGTGCCGCACTGGTCGGACTGCTGGACGCGGTCCGCGGCCGGATGGTCGAGGTCGATCTGGGCGAGGGTGTTCGCCGGCGCGGCGAAGTCGTCGGCGTCGATGATTCAGGCCCGGATCGCCGAGTGCTGTTGCTGCGCACCGAATCCGGCACGGTGAGCCTGGTCGATCTGGCCGGTGCACACGGTGTGCAGCTGGCCGAGGAGCCGTCGCGCCAGGACCTGGACTACCTGGTTGACCGTTCCCGGGCGGCGTCGGCCGGCCCGACCTGCACGGTCGGGGTGGTGGTGCGGGGCCGGGCCGAGCGGGTGGCGCTGTCCTACATCGTTCCCTCGCCGATGTGGCGGGTGTCCTATCGGCTGGTCCGCACCGGTGAGCGGTTGGCGCTGACGGCGCTGGGTCTGGTGCACAATCCGCTCGACGAGGACCTGCGCGATGTGGCATTGACGCTGACCACCGGGCAACCGGTGAGCTTCGACATCGACCTGTATCACCCGCGCACCGTGCACCGCGCCGTCATCGAGGAGCGGGAACGCGGTGCCGACCTGATGGTGGCCGGTGGTATCGCTCCATCGCCCCCGTCCGGTGCGGGACCGGTGAGCAGGTCGATGGCCGCACCCGCAAACGCCTATGCCGTCGATCGCGTCGAAACCGGTGACCGCGGTGAGTATTTCGAGTACCGGATCCCCGCAACGATGTCGATCAAGCGCGGCGGTGCGGCTATGGTCCCGCTGGCGGTATCCGAGGCCGACGACGTCCGGCGCGAACTGGTGTGGGCCGATGGCGAGGATCGAGCACCCGACATCACCCTGACCTTCACCAACAGCACCGGCATCGTGCTGGAGGAGGGCCCGGCGGTGATCTACGAGGACGGCGGCTACGCCGGCGAGGCCATGGTGGACTTCACCGCCCGCGGTGCCACGGTCCGGCTCGCGTTCGCCAAGGATCTGGCGGTGCGCTGCAGCCGGGATGCCGACGTCATCACCGTGGCAGTTCGCGTTCAGCTGGCCCAGGAGGCCGCCGTCGAGGAACGGCGCCGACAGAAGCAGCACACCCTCACCGTGGAGAATGACCACGACGAGCCAGTGACCGTGGTGTTCGAACTGTCTGCTCACCCCGATCATCTGCTCAGCCCCGCGCAGAATGCGACGGCGCTGCCCCCTCCAGGCCGACACACCCGTCGTTTCCAGGTGACCGCGCCCGCGCACGCCACGGCGACGGCATCGGTGCTGGAGACGTGGTCGGACTACACCCAGATCGACTACCAGCAGCTGGCCCCCGGCCGGCTCGATGATTGGCTGGCCGGCCGGTCCCTGGACACCGAGACCATCGGAGCGCTCTCGGGTGTGCTGGGCAACTGGGAACAGGCCAAGCGGCTCGACGCCCGCTGCGAACAACTCACCGTCGAGCGCGACGACGTGTTCGCCGCCCAGTCCCGGATCGCCGAGCAACTCGCGGTTCTGGGGACCGACGGGCCGGAGGGCGAGCTGCGGGCGCGTCAGGTCGGCGAGCTGCAGCGACGTATCGCCCAGGTCACTGCCATCGAGGCAGGTATCGCCGAGGTCCGCGCCGACGCCGCCGCGGCTCGCCAGGCGGCCACCAATGCTCTGGGCGCTCTTATCGGCTCCTGACCCAGGCCACCGCGTCGTCGACGGTGCCGACGGACGGCACGTCCGGCGCCGACGGCCGCGCGATCATCACGATGTCGATGCCCATGTCGGTGGCGGCGTCGATCTTCGCCCGGGTCATCGATCCCCCGCTGTTCTTGGTGACCAGCGCATCGATCCGGTGCTCGCGCAGCAGTGCCCGCTCGCCGTCGTAGGTGTAGGGACCGCGGGACAGCAGTACCTCGTTGCGCTCAGGCAGGGTGTCGGGTTCCGGGGGCGTGACGGCGCGGATCAGAAACCACGCCGGGCTGCCCGCGAAGGCCTGCGTTCCGGAGCGTCCGGTGGTCAAAAACACTCGCCGGTAACCATTTTTGTCGACGACGGCGGCCGCCTCGGCGTTGGATCCCACCGTGATGGCCCCGGCTGGGTCCCAGGCGGGCCGGGCCAGCCGCAGCAGCGGGAGTTCCAGGGTTGCGCACGCCGCGGCCGCGTTGGCGCTGATTCCCGCCGCGAACGGGTGGGTGGCGTCGACGACCGCGTCCACCCGGTGCTGTCCCAGCCAGCCGATCAGCCCGTCGACACCGCCGAACCCGCCGATGCGGACCTCACCGACGGGCAATGCCGGGTCGGGCACCCGCCCGGCCAGGGAACTGATCACCTCGACGTCGGGGTGCAGCCGAGCCGCAAGCGCGCGGGCCTCGGCGGTGCCGCCCAGCAACAGGATGTGCATCAGTGCCTCGTTCCCCGCCGGCGCCCGGTGGAGTACAGGTAGCTGTCGGTGAATCCCTCCGCGGCCAGCACGTCGCCGACGAAGATCACCGCGGTCTTGGTGATTCCGGCGAGCCGCAGCGACGTGGCGATGGTGTCCAGGGTTCCGCGCACGACGGTTTCGGTCGGCCAGCTGGCGTAGGCCACCACCGCGACCGGGGTGTCCCCGGCCAGCCCGCCCGCGCGCAGATCGGCGACCACCGTGTCGATCTGGGCGGCGGCCAGGTGCAGCACCAAGGTACCTTGCCCGGCCAGGCTGCCCAGGTCTTCGCCGGCCGGCATGGCGGTGGACAGCGTGGCCACCCGGGTCAGCGTCACCGTCTGGGCGACACCGGGCACCGTGAGCTCGCGGCCGAGAACCGCGGCGGCCGCGGCGAACGCCGGCACCCCGGGCACCACCTGGTAGTCGATGCCGAGTTCATCCAGGCGGCGGCACTGTTCGGCCAGGGCGCTGTAGAGCGACGGGTCCCCGGAGTGCAACCGGGCCACGTCGTGACCGGCCGCGTCCGCCGCGGTGAGTTCGTCGACGATCTGTTCCAGCGTCAACGGCCCGGTGTCGACGACCCGGGCGTCCGGCGGGCACAGCGCCAGCAGGTCCTCGGGCATGATGGACCCGGCGTACAGGCACACCGGGCAGTGCTGCAGCAGCCGCTGGCCGCGGACTGTGATCAGGTCCGCCGCGCCGGGTCCGGCGCCGATGAAATAGACGGTCATCGGATCAGTGTCCACTGGGTGACCGGGAAGGCGGGCCGCCACCCGGTGAAACCGCCGATCGGCTCACCGCGGTAATGCTGGAAACGCTGGAGTTCACCGCCGAATTCCGAATGGTTCTGTATCAGAACGGCTTCCGACTCGGCGGTGACGGCGTTGGCCACCAGCCTGCCGCCCGGCCGGAGTCGCCGCAGACAGGCTGTCAGCAGGCCCGGGGTGGTCAGTCCCCCGCCGATGAAGATGGCGTCGGGGTCCGGCGCGTCGGCCAAGGCGTCGGGCGCCGCTCCCCGTAGCTGCAGGGTTACCCCGAATGCCGTGGCGTTGACGGTGATTCGCGCAGCACGTTCCGGGTCGCGCTCGAATGTCACCGCCCGGCAGCCGTTTCCGGCGCGGCACCATTCGATGGCGATGCTGCCCGACCCCGCGCCGACGTCCCAGAGCAGCTCACCGGGTCGCTGAGACAGCGCGGCCAGGGTGACCGCGCGCATCGGTTGTTTGGTGAGCTGGCCGTCGTGCGCGAATTCCGTATCCGGCAGCGGCGTCAGAATCCGCGCGTCCGGGAGGTAGTGCACGGCAATGATATTGAGTGGATCGATATCGGTCGGCGGGTTCTGCGCCCACTGCTCGGCGGTGCCGGCGAGACGGCGCTCGGCCGGCCCACCGAGGTGTTCCAGGACGGTGAGCTCGGAGTCGCCGCGGCCGGTGCCGGCCAATAGCCGGGCCAGCGCGGTCGGGGTGGTTTCGTCGCGGGACAGCACGACGGCGCGCCCGCCGCGGCGCACCGCGGTGACCGGTTCGGCGTCGACGACCCGGATCACCTCGGTGCCCTCGACCGGCCAGCCCAGCCGGGCGCAGGCCACCGCGACGCTGGACACCGCCGGGATCACCCGGACCCGCTCGGCACCAAACGTCCGGGTCAAGGTGGTGCCGATGCCGTGCAGCAGTGGATCGCCGGAGGCCACGACGTGCTGATCACCGTCCTGACCGCCGAACAGGCCGGGCAGGGCGGGCAGCAGTGGCGATGGCCAGGGGCGCCGCTCGGCGGTGACGGTGTCATCGAGCAGGTCCAGCTGCCGGGGCGCCCCGTGCACGACGGTGGCCCGGCGCAGTTCGGCGCGGGCGGGCTCCCCCAGGCCGGCCATGCCGTCGTCGCCGATGCCGACCACCACGATCATCGGGGCATCCTGCGCCACACCGATCTCGGCACGAACCGGGTGGCGAACGCGAGCACTCCCACCGTCCGCGGCACCCACACCGATCCCCTGCCGCGCCGCAGCGCCCGCACGGCTGCCTCGGCGACCTGCGCCGGGGTGCTGGCCAGCGGTGCGGGGTCCATGCCGGCGGTCATCCGGCCGATGACGAACCCGGGCCGCACGATCAGCAGCTGCACGCCGGAGCCGTGCAGCGCGTCGGCCAGACCGCTGGCGAACCCGTCGAGGCCGGCCTTGGCGGATCCGTAGACGTAGTTGGCGCGGCGCACCCGGGCGCCGGCGATCGAGGAGAACACCACGATGCGGCCGCGGCCGGCGCCGCGCATCCGCTGGGCCAGCAGGGTGAGCAGGTTTACCTGGGCGACGTAGTCGGTGTGCACGACGGCCACCGCGTGCTCGGCGTCGACCTCGGCGCGGGCCTGGTCGCCGAGCAGCCCGAAGGCCAGCACGGCGGTGTCGATCGGACCGTGTTCGGTGACCAGTTCGTCGAGAACGGCGGCGTGTGACGGCAGGTCGTCGGCGTCGAAGGCCTTGACGTGCACGGCGTGGGCGCCGGCCGCCCGCAGCGCGGCAACCTGGCCATCGAGGCGATCGGCGCCGCGGGTGGTCAGCACCACGGTGGCGTCCGGGCAGAGCCGAAGCGCCAGCTCGCCGCCGATCTCGCTTCGGCCGCCGAAAATCACCACTACTGCAGGAGTGTCTGCCACGCAGGTGATTATCACCTGCGCTAGCGTGGACGGTGATGCCGCACGCAACGACTCGCCTTACCGACGACGCCCTGACCTTTCTCACCGAACGTCATCTGGCGATGCTGACCACCCTGCGCGCCGACGGATCACCGCACGTCGTGGCCGTCGGGTTCACCTTCGACCCGAAGACGCACATCGCCCGGGTGATCACCAACGGCGGGTCCCAGAAGGCCGTCAACGCCGAGCGCGGCAAGGTCGCCGTGCTGAGCCAGGTCGACGGCGCCCGCTGGCTGTCCCTGGAGGGCACCGCCTCGGTCAACACCGACTCCGACGCCATCCGCGACGCCGAGCTGCGTTACGCCCAGCGCTACCGCACCCCGCGGATCAACCCGAACCGGGTGGTCATCGAGGTGCACATCGAGCGGGTGCTGGGTTCCTCCGGCCTGCTCGACCACGGCAAAACCGTGGACTGAGGGCCCCGGCCCGGGGTGCGGGGTCGAGTCAGAATGTCGAGCTGCCGTCCGGGCCCAGCACGAACCCGTGCGGAGTCGCTGGGGTTGAGTCGCCAGGCGCCGGGACGGTGTGCACGATGCAGGCGGTCATCGCCTGGTCGACTGCGCAGGTGCCCGTCCATACGCCCCGGGTGTACACGACCTTGCTGCCGGCCGGCAACAACTTCGAATGCCCTGGAGTGGACGCCGAGTCGGTGAACTTGCCGGCTTCCAGGTAGCTCGCGGTGGCGGTGTTGTTGTCAACCCCCGGAATCGCCCCGGTGCAGGTGGCGATGTCCCACTGACCCCGGATATTGATCACCACGCTGCAGTTTTGGCCCGCCGGGGTGCTGAACTGCACGCTGCTCACCGCGCCGTTGTAGCCGCTGGTCGGGATGGCGACGACATAGTCGGCCGTGTTCACCGCGGTGTAGCGGTCCAGGTCTGGGAATTGCGGTTCGGCGTTGGCCGGCGGCACCAGCGACAGACCGGCGACGGCCAGAGCTCCGATGCATCCGACGGTCCCGATGGTCTTCATCCTGCCAAGTTAACACCGGCGCGCGGCACCTCCCCGACGCTTTTTCCGGCCTACCCGAGGCTCACTGGATGTCCGCGCGGGCTGATTGTGCGGCACAGACTCAGCGGTCGGAGGCGCCGGCAACAATACGCCGCTACTCGGCCACCGGCACGACGACGAGCTCATGCGGCCGGGTGTTGAGCGGCTCGGCACCGTCGTCGGTCACCACCACGATGTCCTCGATGCGCGCACCCCAGGCGCCCGGGAAGTAGATGCCCGGCTCCACCGAGAACGCCATGCCCGGCGCCAAAGGCAGGTCGTTGCCCGCAACGATGTAGGGCTCCTCGTGCACCGACAGGCCGATCCCGTGCCCGGTGCGGTGCACGAAGTACTCGGCCAGACCCGCCCGCTCGAGTACGTCGCGCGCGGCGGCGTCGACCTGCTCGGCGGTGACTCCGGGCCGCACCGCGGCGACCGACGCCCGCTGCGCCTCCAAAAGCACCGAATACTGTTGCGCCACCGCCGGATCGGGCTCACCCAAACTGTAGGTGCGGGTGCAGTCGGAGTTGTAGCCCGGGTCGACGGGTCCGCCGATGTCGACGACGACGACGTCCCCGGCCTGCAGCGTCCGGTCGGAGACCTCGTGGTGCGGGTCGGCTCCGTGCGGTCCGGAGCCGACGATGATGAACGCCGCCTCGGTGTGCCCCTCGGCGAGGATGGCCGCCTCGATATCGGCGGCGACCTGCGCCTCGGTCCGTCCCGGCCGCAGGAACTCCGGCACCCGTGCGTGCACCCGGTCGATGGCCGCGCCGGCCCGGCGCAGCGCGTCGATCTCGGCCGGGTCCTTGATCATCCGCAGCGACCGCATCACCTCGGTGGCCAGCACCGGCAGCGTCTGCAGCCGATCGGCCAGCGGCAACAGGTGCAGCGCCGGCATCGCGTCGGCGACCGCCGCGGCCGCCGGGGCACCGCCGAGGGCCGCGGCCACCAGCGCGTACGGGTCGTCGCCGTCGACCCAGTCCGACACCGTCACCGCCAGGTCGGGCACCGCGGATTCCCGCAGCGCCGCCAGTTCCAGCCGGGGCACCACGATGGTCGGCGTGCCGGCGGACGGGATCACCAGCGCGGTGAGCCGCTCGAACGTCTGCGCCCGGGACCCCACCAGGTAGCGCAGATCGTAGCCGGGGGTGATGACCAGGCCGTCGAGTCCGGCGGCGGCGGTCACGGCGGCGGCTGCGGTCAGTCGGTCGGCGTAGACGCGGGTTTCGAAGCGGCCGGCAGTCATGGCGTCCACCCTAGTAGAGGGCCTGCGCATACCATCGGACGGTGGAATCCTGGGAATTGACTGCGCGGGAATGCATTCGTGACACGCTGGCCCGCTACACCTGGTCCGGCGACGCCGGCCGCATCGAGGACCTGGCGGCCTGCTTCTGCGCCGACGGCGAGCTGGAGATCCGCGGCGAAGCGGTGCTGGCCGGCCGCGCGGCGATCGTCGCGCGGCTCGCGGCGGTGACCGCCGCCCCGGCGGCGGCCGGTCTGCGGCGCATCGTGCGGCACAACGTCGCCAATGTCCGGTTCACCAACGTGACGCGCGAGAGCGCCGAGGTGTCGTCGTATTTCACCGTGTTCACCGAGATCGGGCTCGATCACTACGGCCGCTACCGGGACGTGTTCGTACCGGTCGCCGGGGACTGGCTGATCGCGCACCGGCTGGCCGCCACCGATTGGAGCGCCGAGAACTCGACCATGGTTGGCTGAGAGGATGACTGCTCCCCTGGTTCTGCTCGACGGCGCCAGCATGTGGTTCCGCTCGTTCTTCGGCGTGCCGTCGTCGATCACCGCGCCCGACGGGCGCCCGGTCAACGCCGTGCGCGGATTCCTCGACGCGATGGCCACGGTGATCACCGCCCAGCAGCCGCACCGGCTGGTGGTGTGCCTGGACCTGGACTGGCGGCCGCAGTGGCGGGTCGACCTGATCCCGTCGTACAAGGCGCACCGGGTCGAGCAACCCGGGAGTGCGGGAGACCCGGACGTCGAGGAGGTGCCCGACGAGCTGACCCCCCAGGTCCAGATGATCGCCGAGCTGCTGGACGCGTTCGGCATCGTCACCGGCGGGGCGCCCGGTTTCGAGGCCGACGACGTGCTGGGCACGCTGGCGGCCCGGGAGATCGAGGATCCGGTGGTCGTGGTCAGCGGGGACCGTGACCTGCTGCAGGTGGTGACCGACGAGCCGGTGGCTGTGCGGGTGCTCTACATCGGGCGCGGGCTGGCCAAGGCAACGCTGTTCGGCCCGGCCGAGGTCGCCGAGAAGTTCGGACTTCCGCCGCAGCGCGCCGGCGCCGCGTACGCGGAGCTGGCGGTGCTGCGCGGTGATCCGTCCGACGGATTGCCCGGGGCCGCCGGTATCGGCGAGAAGACCGCCGCAACGCTGCTGTCCCGGTACGGTTCGCTGGCTGGGCTCCTGGAAGCCGCGACCGACCCGGGTTCCGGTGTGGCAAAAGGGGTCCGGGCCAAGCTGGCCGCCGCGGCCGACTACCTCGAGGTCGCGGTGCCGGTGGTCCAGGTGGCCACCGACGCCCCGGTGGCACTGTCCCGGTTCAGCGACGCACTGCCGCGAACGGCGCTCGACCCCGCACGGGTGGCCGAGTTGGCCGCCGCGTACGGGGTCGAGTCGTCGATCAAACGCCTGCAGAAGGCGCTCGACGGGTTGCCGGATTGACCGTCAGTGCCAGCACATCCGGTCGGTGACTCCGTCGTTGTAGACCACCCGGGTCGGCGCCGGACCGGTCACGTCGAAATAGATGTTGCCGTGGGACTTCTGTCCCTGCTCCAGGGTCGCGCCACTGAGCGATTCCGGGCCCACCGCCCAGTACAGCGGCCGGTAGTTGGTGCCGTCGGCGGCGCGGGCGTTGAAGAACGGAATGACCGGGGTGACCGACCCCTTGACCGCCGCGACGTCCACGCTGACTTCCCACAGCTTGCCGTGGACGTCGGCGTTGGTGATCGTGTCATCGCTGGGCTCGAGCTCCTCGAGCGTGTAGGCGATGGTCACTCCGCCGTCGGTGAGTTCCTGCGTCGCACCGAATTTGCCTCTTCCGTCGGCTGTCGCCGGTGCGGCGACGGCCAATGCCAGACCCACGGCGATCGGCGCCGCTACCAGAGTCCGTTTCGTGAACTTCATCGTGCCCCCTTGTTGGCGTAAGAAAGTTACTTACCCAATTTAACTGTTGCCGTAGGGGTTTAGAAGTCCGGCGACGGTGACGCGGGTTACTTGGGGCGGCCGACCTCGTAGGTGCCCTTGTCGTCGGTGAAGGTGACACTCACCTGACGCTTGGCGCCGTCGATGCTGACCTCGCAGGTGAAACTGTCACCCTTCTTGACGTCGGGGTTGTTGCCGTTGTTGCACTTGACGTCCTTGACGTTCTTGGCGCCGTACCCGTTGGTGTCGTCGGTCAGGATCTGCTGCACGCCCTGCTGAGCCTTGGTGATGTCCAGGGTGGTGGTGACGAAGAACCCGGGCTTCCAGAAGCCGGTGATGAGCACGGCCGCCACTACGACGGCGGCGACCACCGCGGCGATGATGGTGATGTTCTTCTTCGACGACTTGTCCGCCTCGGTACCGGCAGCTCCGGGGGCGCCGGGTGCGGCCTGGCCGGGCGCGCCGTACTGCGGGGGCGGGCCATAGGGAGTGGCGGGCTGGGCGCCGTACTGCGGGTAGGGGGCCTGACCCGGCGCGGCCGGGTAGCCCGGGTAACCCGCGGCGGCGGGTTGTCCGTAACCGGGTGCGGGGGCCGGGGCCGACGGCGGTGCGGTGTAGGTCGGCTGTGCCTGCGGCGCGGCGTAACCCGGCTGCGCATACGCGCCGGCGCCCTGGGGCGGGTAGGCGGTGGTCGCCTGATCCGGCTGGCCCGGGGGCACACCCTGGCTCGCCGCCGGCGGACCCCACGCGGGTGCCGCGGGCGGGGCGGCGGGGTTCGGAGCGATGGTGGTGGCCTGGTCAGCGGGCGGGACGGGCTGCTGCCAGGCGGACGGCGCCTGCCACGGCGTCTGCGTGGTCGGCTGCTCCGCGAAACCGTCACCCTGTGCCGGGTCGGCGCCGTGCGGTCCGCTCATCGTCTCTCCTCAAAGTCCTGCTCGTCGGGCCGGCCCCAAGGCCGCCTCAACGGTATCGTCTGCCTCACCCTACCCGCTTCCGACACACCTTCGGCGCGTGATATTCGCGCGTACCGAGCCGTCGTCTCAGGTGTTGTCGGTGGCGACGACACCGCGCCGGACGTCGTCGATCGCCCGTTTGGCCGCCGCGCGCAACGCCGGTTCGGCGGCGGCGTTGCGGACCTGGTCGAGCAGGTCGAGCACCTGCCTACACCATCGCACGAAATCCCCGGCCGACAGCGGGCCGCCGGTGTCCTCGAAGGCCATCAGCGCGGTGGTCAGATCCCCGGTGGTGGCCCACCGGTACATGGCGGTGACGAACCCGGCGTCGGGCTCCCGGGTCGGGCCAATCCGGTGCCGGTTCTCGTCGCGGCGCAGAGTCCCCGACAGCCGCCGGGTCGCCGCCAGTGCCCGGCGCAGCCCGGCGGTGGGCGCATCCGGCTGGGCTGAGGGCCCGTCGGAGCCGCGGGGTTCGTAGAGCACGGCCGAGACCATGGCCGCCAGTTCCGCGGCGTTGAGCCCGTCCCACGCGCCGGTGCGCAAGCATTCGGCCACCAGCAGGTCGGACTCGGAGTAGATGCGGGCCAGCAGCCGGCCGTCGTCGGTGACGGTGACAGTGTCGGACCCGTCGGCCGCGGTGACGTAGCCGCGTTCGGTGAGCAGACCGAGGATCCGGTCGAAGGTGCGGGCCAGCGAATTCGTCGCGGCGGCCACCTTCTGCCGCAGCGCGGCGTTGTCCCGCTCGATGCGCAGGTAGCGCTCGGCGATGCGCATCCGGGCCTCCCGGTCGCCGAGCCCGTGCACCCGGTGGCGGCGCAGCCGGTCGCGCAGTTCGCCCAGTTCCGGGTCGACGTCGAGCTCGGCGGTGGCCTTGCCGCGCCGCCGCGACGGCACGTCGAGCCCGGTGGCCGCCGAGCGCAGCGCGGACGCCAGATCGCGACGCACCCGCGGGACCCGGTGCTCGACGCGCTTGGGCAGCGGCATCGACCCGATCTTCGCCGACGGCCCGGAGTAGTCGGCGGTGGAGATCCGGCCGGCCCACTTGTGTTCGGTGAGCACCAGCGGGCGCGGGTCCTCGGCGTCGTTGGCCGGTTCCAGCACGACGGCCAGGCCGGTGCGCCGCCCGGCGCCGATGGTGATGATGTCGCCGCGGCGCAGCTCGCCGAGCGCGTCGAGGCTGGCCCGGCGGCGCTGCATCCGCGACGCCCGGGCCTGGGCGCGTTCGCGTTCGCTGATCGCGGCGCGCAGCCGGGCGTAGTCGAGGACCTCGGCGCAATCCGGCCCCAGTTCGGCGGCCACCTCGGCCAGCATCTTCTCGCCGCGTTCCACACCGCGGACCAGTCCCACCACCGACCGGTCGGCCTGGTACTGGGCGAACGAGCGTTCCAGCAGGGCCCGGGCCGCGGTGGGGCCGAACTGGCTGACCAGGTTGATGGTCATGTTGTAGGTCGGCGCGAATGAGCTGCGCAGCGCGAAGGTGCGGGTGGACGCCAGGCCGGCGACCTCGGCCGGGTCGGCGCCTGCGTCGTCGGGGCGCCACAGCACGACGGCGTGGCCCTCGACGTCGATGCCGCGCCGCCCGGCCCGGCCGGTGAGCTGGGTGTACTCCCCCGGCGTCAGCGCCGCGTGCTGCTCGCCGTTGTATTTGACCAGCCGCTCCAGCACCACCGTGCGGGCCGGCATGTTGATGCCCAGGGCCAGGGTTTCGGTGGCGAAAACGGCCTTGATCAGCCCGGCGGCAAACAGCTCCTCGACGGTGTGGCGGAACGCCGGCAACATCCCGGCGTGGTGGGCGGCCAGCCCGCGCAGCAGGCCCTCGCGCCACTCGTAGTAGCCGAGCACGGCCAGGTCGGCGTCGGGCAATTCGGCGCAGCGCCGGTCGACGATCTCGGCGATGCGCTCACGTTCGTCGTCGGTGGTCAATCGCAGCGGTGAACGCAGGCACTGGGCGACGGCGGCGTCACAGCCACTGCGGGAGAAGATGAAGGTGATGGCCGGCAACAGGCCTTCGCGGTCCAGCGTCGTGATGACGTCCGGGCGCGACGGCGGTCGGTATCCGCCGCGGTGCCTGTTGTGCCCGCGCCCCCGGGGTTCGAAGTCGGTGAGCCGGTCGGCCTCCCGGCGGTGCGCGATGTGGCGCAGCAGTTCCGGGTCCACCTTCGGTTTGCCGCCGGTGGGCGCACCGTCGGGGGTGTGCCGGCTGTAGTCGAACAGGTCGAAGAGCCGTCGGCCGACCAGGACGTGCTGCCACAGCGGAACCGGGCGGTGCTCGTCGACGACGACGGTGGTGTCACCGCGCACGGTCTGGATCCAGCCGGCGAACTCCTCGGCGTTGCTGACCGTCGCCGACAGCGACACCAGCCGCACGTCCTCGGGCAGGTGCAGGATCACTTCCTCCCAGACCGCGCCGCGCATCTTGTCGGCCAGGAAATGCACCTCGTCCATCACCACGTAGGCGAGGCCGTCGAGCGCCGGGGACCCGGCGTAGAGCATGTTGCGCAGCACCTCGGTGGTCATCACCAGGACCGGCGCATCCGAGTTCAACGACACGTCACCGGTGAGCAGGCCGATCTTGTCGCTGCCGTAGCGGCGCACCAGATCGGAGTGCTTCTGGTTGCTCAGCGCCTTGATCGGGGTGGTGTAGAAGCATTTGCGCCCCGAGGCCAGCGCCAGGTGCACGGCGAATTCGCCGACGACGGTTTTGCCGGCACCGGTGGGTGCGCAGACCAGCACGCCGTGCCCGGACTCCAGGGCCGCACAGCCGCGCCGCTGGAAATCATCGAGCGCGAACGGCAGCTCGGCGGCGAACGCGTCGAGTTGGCTCATTGCTGGCGCGGTTCGGACGGTTCCAGCGGGGCGGCCTGGTCGTCGGGAATCTCCGGGCCGGTCCGTCGTGCCTTGCGCTTGTCGTGAATGCGGGCGATCTGGATGGCCATCTCCAGCAGCACCACCAGTGCCGCGCCGAGCGCCAGCATGGAGAACGGATCCGAGCCGGGGGTGGCGAACGCGGCGAAGACGAACACGGCGAAGATCAGGCCGCGGCGCCAGGCCTTGAGCCGCTGATAGGTCAGCACCCCGGCGAAGTTGAGCATGACGATCAGCAGGGGGAATTCGAAGCCGATGCCGAAGATCACCAGCAGGTTGATCAGGAAGCCGAAGTACTGCTCACCCGACAGCGCGGTGACCTGCACGTCGCTGCCGACGGTGAGCAGGAATTGCAGCGCGGTGGACAGCACCAGGTAGGCCAGCACCGCCCCGGCGACGAACAGGACGGTGGCGCAGACGACGAACACCGACGCGAACCGGCGCTCCCGCTTGTAGAGGCCGGGCATGATGAACGCCCAGATCTGGTGCAGCCACACCGGGCAGGCCAGCACGATCCCGGCGGCCAGACCCATTTTCAGACGCAGCATGAACTGGTCGAACGGCCCGGTCGCCAGCAGCCGGCAGCCGCCGTCGGCGCTGATGTCGGCGCGGGCGGAGGCGGGCAGCGCACAGTAGGGGGCGCGCAGCCACTCGCCGAGGCTCTCCAGGCCGAAGAAGGCGTGGCCGTACCAGAGGAACCCGATGATGGTGGTCAGCGCGATGGCGGCGACGGAGATCAGCAGCCGGGTCCGCAGTTCCCGGATGTGGTCGACGAGGGACATGGTCCCGTCGGGATTGGTCTTGCTGCGGCGGTTACGCGGATCCAGCCGCCGGAAGGTGGATTTCACAGACAGTAGGCACTAGCCGCCGCGGTATGCGCCGGGCCTGGCGTCGTCGGGATCAGGCCGACCGGGCGTCTGGGTCGGCGGGGGCGTCGACCCGCTCGGAGACGACGGGAGTGGGCTCCGCGGTCGTCGGCGGGGCCGGGGTGACCGCCTGCGGCGCGGACTCGTGATTCAGTTCCTTGATCTCGGACTTGAAGATCCGCATCGACTTGCCCAGTGACCGGGCAGCGTCCGGCAGGCGCTTGGCACCGAACAGCAGTACCAGCACCACGATGAGAATTGCCCAGTGCCACGGACTCAGCGCACCCATTAGCTACCTCCAGAGGTTCTTGTCCATGCTACCGCGGGGGACGGACAGGTCCCAATGACACGCGATCGGGCACAGGCCGACTACGCTGCGCGGAGATCAGACCGTCGTGGGAAGGTTCAGGGATGGCCAGTATGTCGTTGCTGCTGGGACTGCTGGTCCTGCTGCTTATCGTCGGCGGCATTGTCACCGCGGTGGTGTTGATCGTGAAGTCCTCGAAGAACCGGTCCGGGCAGCCTCCGGTTGTCGGTTTCGGCCCCGATGGTCGGCCGATCTATCCGGGTGGCGGCTATCCCGGTCCGGGTTATCCGGGATCCAGCTATCCGGGCCCCGGCTATTCGGGCGGCTACCCGCCCGTCGGACCGCCGCCCCAGCCCGGCTATCCGGGTCAGGGTTACCCGAACCAGGGGCACGCCGGCGGTCCGCCGGCGCAGCCGGGACCATCGTCGCCGGGCGGGATGTAGAACCGCCCTCACCGCCGTCCGCTCTCCGGTTGTCCGGGTCGTGTGACCGGGACGCGATCCGGGTTTGAGATCGCGATCAAGGATTGCCCGCCGGGAACCCGTGGGCACCGGCCGCCCACCCTTGGCGTCGGCACGCTAACCGAGGCGGCCCAAAACTCTTAGATAATTCTTATTTTTAGCGCACCCTTTCCGGTGGTCTGGCGAGCGTTTTTGTCGGAGCCTCGAAATAATGTTCTATACATGAGCACCGCGACGTCGACACTTCCGCCTCCGGGGATCCCCGGCCCCGGCGACGTGGACGACGCCGACGCCGCTCTGATCGCGCGGCTGACCGGATGCCGGGCCGACCGCGCCGAATACCACCGGGCCCTCGTCGGATTCGAAGCCGCCGCCACCACCCTGGCCGGCCTCAGTGCCGACGCGCTGACCCCCGCCGACATGCTGGCCGTCCTGGAACGCACCGAAACTACTGTCCGCGCGCTGGCCACCCTGTCGCACCGATTGATCCGGCGGTTGCAAACCGAAACCACCCCCATCGAACTCGGCGCCAAATCCTGGGTCGAAGTCCTCGCCCAACGCCTGCGCTGCTCACGCGGCGAGGGCCACCGCCGCATCAAAGACACCGCCGCGTTCGGCCTGCGCCGCACCCTGGCCGGCCAACCCCTCGCACCCCGGCTGCCCGACGCCGCGGCCGCCATCGCCGACGGCCGCATCGGGCCCGAACACGCCGCCATCCTGCGCGACTTCACCACCCACCTGCCCACCCACACCGACCCGGAACGCAAAAACGAAGCCGAAACCCAATTGGCCGGCATCGCCGCCGACTACACACCCGAACAAACCCGCCAATTCGCCCACCGACTGCTGGCCGTCCTGCATCCCGACGGCGACTACACCGAGGCCGAACGCACACGCCGACGCGGCATCCACATCGGCGCCCAAGACTTCACCGGCATGAGCCCCATCACCGGCCGGCTCACCCCCGAACTACGCGCCGTCCTCGACGCCATCCTCGCCAAACTCGCCGCCCCCGGCATGTGCAACCCCGACGACGAAAAACCCTGTGTCGACGGCCCCGCCACCGAAGACCAGATCACCGGCGACCGCCGCGAACAAAACCAACGCAACCACGACGCCCTACTGGCCGCCGGCCGCGCGCTCCTGGCCTCCGGACAACTCGGCCAACACAACGGCCTGCCCGTCACCGTCGTCGTCTCCACCAACCTCCAAGACCTGATGGACGCCTCCGGCTACGCCGTCACCGGCGGCGGCACCCTGGTCCCCATGCGCGACGTCATCCGCCTAGCCGCCCACTCCTGGCACTTCCTGGCCGTCTACGACAAACACACCAACATCCCGCTCTACCTCGGGCGCAGCAAACGCATCGCCACCGCAGGGCAACGGATCATGCTCACCAACCGCGACCTCGGTTGCACCTTCCCCGGCTGCACCACCCCCGCCAACCGCTGCCAAGCCCACCACTGCGACGACTGGCACCACCACGGCCTCACCAACATCACTGACCTCACCCTCACCTGCCCCGGCAACCACCGGATGGCCGACGACGGCCCCAACCAATACAGCGCCCACGTCAACGCCGACGGCCACGTCGAATGGATACCCCCACCCCACCTCGACACCGGCGGACCCCGGGTCAACACCTACCACCACCCCGACCGTTTACTACCCAAAAAACCCAAGCGGCCCAACATCACCCACCGACGCGAATGACCATGCACGCAGGACGAGCTGCGGTTCACCTGCGGTACGCCGACCCAGCCCGGCGAGGCTCCCCCGGGCCGGGTCTGAGCGGTCCACGCCCGGCCGTCGAAATACTGTCGTTCGTCGTCAAACCATGGATTCGTAGGCCACCAGCGCTTCGGCGGCAGCTTCCCGCACCCGCTGAGCCAAAGAGGCAGGCTCCAGCACCCGCACCGACGCCCCGAAGCCGAGCAGCAGCCGGGTCATCCACTCCTCGGCCGCGTAGGTCATGGCGGCTTCCAGCGAACCGTCGGAATTGGTGGCCAACAACCGGATCGGGTAGTACTCCAGCATCCAGGCTGCCTCCGGGGCGATGCGCAGCGTCGCCGACGGCAGCGACGGGTCCGCGTCGAACAGTGCGGTATCGGTCTGCGCGGTGACCGCCTCGGGCGGCGGGGCCGACGGCTCGTCGAGCACACTGGCGTCGCGGATCCGGTCGAACCGGAACAACCGGACCCCGTCGGCGTCGCGTGACCACGCCTCCAGATAGCTGTGACTGTCGATCAGCAACACCCGGATCGGGTCAACGGTACGGCTGCCGAACGTGTCGCGGGAGGCCGAGAAGTAGTCGATGCGCAGTGCCCGGTGATCGCGCACCGCGGACCGCACCGCGGCGATCGCCGGACTCTCCTCGGCAGCCTCCTCCGCATCCGGCGTGCCGCCGGTGGCGGTCGCGGTGGCCGATTCGATCTTGGCGATCGCGCTGCGGGCGGCCCCCGGGTCGATCACCCCGGGCACCTCCAGCAGCGCCCGCAGTGCGAGCAGCAGGCCGGTCGCCTCGGTCACCGTCAGCCGCAGCGGCCGGTCCATCCCGGCGGAGAAAACCACGTCGATGGTGTCGTTCTCGAAGTCGAGGTCGATCAGGTCGCCCGGGCCGTAGCCGGGCAGCCCGCACATCCACAGCTGGTTGAGGTCCTTGATCAGTTGCTCACGGCTGACGCCGAGTTCGGCGGCGGCCTCCTCGTGGCCGATCCGCGGGTTGGCCTGGAAGTACGGGACCATGTTCAGCAGTCGCACCAGCCGATCCGAAACGGTGGTCATTGCCGGCTCCCCTCGGTCTCCGCCGCCCTGCTCGCCGCGGCCCGCAGAATCGCCACTGCCTCGTCGCGCAGGTCCGGCGGCTCCAGCACGACGGCGTCGACACCGTGTCCGGCGATCTCCCGTACCAGCGCCTCGCGCGGCGCGGCGCCGAGTTCGAGCACCTGACCGGTACGGTCGTGCAGTTCCCGGTCGGCCAGTTCCACCCCGTGGCGACGCAGCGCGTTGGCCCGCCCGTCGGCCAACCAGACCCGCACCGGTGCCACCCCGACGCCGGGTTCGGCCGCGGCCACCGCATCCGCCGCGAACTTCCGCACGTCCACGTCGTCGGGCCGCACGACCACCCCGGCCGGGTCCAGTGCCCGGACGTCGTCGATGCGCGACACCCGAAAGGTGCGAACACCTTCGCGGTCCCGGTCGTGGCCGACCAGGTACCAACGTCCGCGGTGGGTGACCACCCCCCACGGTTCCACGACCCGCTGGGCCCAGGGCACCGCCGGCGAGGACCGGTGCCGGAACGACACCGCCCGGCCGGTTTCGACCGCGCCGAGCAACACCGCCAATGCCTCCTCGGACCCGCGCAACCCGGGCAGACCGGCCGGCGCGCTGAACGCGATGCCGTCGGCGTCGACGTCGACCCCGGCCGCGCGCAGCTTGAGCACCGCGCTGGCAGCGGCCGTCGTCCACTCCGGGGAGCGCCACAGCTGGGTGGCCACGGCGACGGCGGTCGCCTCCTCGGCGCTCAGGGTGATGTCGGGCAGTTCGTAGGCATCACGGCGGATCCGGTAGCCCTCGGCGGTATCGGCGTGCCCGACCCGGCCGGTCTCCAGCGGGATACCCAGATCGCGCAGCTCGTTCTTGTCGCGCTCGAACATCCGCGAGAACGCCTCGGCGCTCGGGCTTTCGGTGTAGCCCACCACATTCCGGTGAATCCACTCGGCGGACAGGTACCCCGGGGTGGACAGCAGCGCGATCACCAGGTTCAGCAGTCGCTCGATCTTCTGGGTCGCCACCGGTACAGCTTATTGGTGCCGGCCCCGTCACCGTGGCGGCGCGCCCTTGTCGGTCCCGGCGGCCGACGGGGTCGGTTCAGGCGCGGACCATTGGCACGCACTTTCCGCCCGCCGGCCACTGGTTGACCGCGCAGGTATAGCCGAGGTCGCGGCCGTCGAGGTACCCGGGCAGCCAGGACCGCACCCGCGACGACGTGCCGTACATCCCGGACAGCAGCGGAATCAACCGATCGTCATTGGGGAAAAGCACCGAGAAGTTATCCCCGTCATGCACATCCCGCGTTTCGGTAAATGTCGCGACGTTAGGGCCGCCACCGATGCTGATCGGGCCGTCTTTTCCGCCGGCGATGAAGGTCATCGAGAACGTCAGTTGAGTCACCGGCAGGTTGGTCTGACAGTTGCTGGCGTCCACCCGGTTGCCGACGTGGTCCACCCCGTCGAGGGTGTAGATGTAGGGCGTCGCCAGATTGAACTCGCAGCGCACGAAGTCGTTGGCGTGTGCGGTCGGCGCGCTCACCGTCGCCAGTGCGGTCAGCACGGTGGCCGCCCCGGCCCCCACCATCCGTCGTTTGTTCGCAGCCAACGTAGCCCCCCTCGGTTTCGCGGTCGCGTCAAGTCAATCACGACGGCGACGGGGGTTCCGACGGAAGTTTCTCCGATCCCTGTGCCGCTGCTACATGCTGGCGATGAGCCGGTCCACCCGCTCGTCGACGCTGCGGAACGGGTCCTTGCACAGCACGGTCCGCTGGGCCTGATCGTTGAGTTTGAGATGCACCCAGTCGACGGTGAAATCCCGGCCGGCGTCTTGGGCGGCGGCGATGAACTCCCCGCGCAGCCGGGCGCGGGTGGTCTGTGGCGGCGTGGTGACCGCGGCGTCGATCTCCTCGTCGGTGGTCACCCGGGCGGCCAGCCCCTTGCGGGCCAACAGGTCGAACACGCCGCGGCCCCGCTTGATGTCGTGATAGGCCAAATCCAGCTGGGCGATCTTGGGATCGGACAGCTCCATGCCGTAGCGGTCCTGGTAGCGGCCGAACAGTTTGCGTTTGATCACCCAGTCGATCTCGGTGTCGACCTTGGCGAAGTCCTGGCTCTCGACGGCGTCGAGCTGGCGGCCCCACAGGTCGACGACCTGCTCGAGCTGCGGATCGGGCTCGCGGCTCTTCAGGTACTCCACGGCGCGGCCGTGGTATTCGCGCTGGATGTCCAGCGCGCTGGCCTGCCGCCCGCCCGCCAGCCGCACCGGCCGCTGTCCGGTCAGGTCGTGGCTGACCTCGCGGATCGCCCGGATCGGGTTGTCCAGCGAGAAGTCGCGGAACGGCACGCCGGCCTCGATCATCTCCAGTACCAGCGTCGCGCTGCCCACCTTCAGCAAGGTGGTGGTCTCGCTCATGTTGGAGTCGCCGACGATGACGTGCAACCGACGGTACTTCTCGGCGTCGGCGTGCGGCTCGTCGCGGGTGTTGATGATCGGCCGGCTGCGGGTGGTCGCGCTGGACACGCCCTCCCAGATGTGTTCGGCGCGCTGGGACAAGCAGAACGTCGCGGCCTTGGGGGTCTGCAGCACCTTCCCGGCGCCGCAGATCAGCTGGCGGGTGACCAGGAACGGCAGCAGCACATCGGAGATGCGGGAGAACTCACCCGCGCGGATGATCAGGTAGTTCTCGTGGCAGCCGTAGGAGTTGCCCGCCGAGTCGGTGTTGTTCTTGAACAGGTAGATGTCGCCGCCGATGCCCTCGTCGGCAAGGCGCTGCTCGGCGTCGATGAGCAGGTCCTCCAGCACGCGTTCACCCGCCCGGTCGTGGGTGACCAGCTGGATCAGCCCGTCGCATTCGGCGGTGGCGTACTCGGGGTGGCTGCCGACGTCCAGGTACAGTCGGGCGCCGTTTCGCAGGAAGACGTTCGAACTGCGGCCCCACGACACCACCCGACGGAACAGGTAGCGGGCGACCTCGTCGGGCGAAAGCCGCCGGTGCCCGTGGAACGTGCAGGTCACGCCGAATTCGGTCTCGATTCCCATGATTCGTCGCTGCACGTCGTCGAGCCTACTTGCTGGACGTTCACCGCGGCGGCAGCCCGGCCGGGCAATCCCGCCCAATGTGCGCCGGGGCTGTGGACAACCGATCCGGGCCGAGGGCGCGGAGCTGTCAGCATGACCCATGGCCGACACCACCGTGGCGCTGGATCCGGACCGATTGCGCAGCACGTCCGGCACGCTGGGCGCGGCCGCCGCCGCGCTGGCCGCCGTCGCGGCGCGCGCCGGTCTGGCCCGCCCCGACGCGCCGCCGGGTTCGGCACTGACCGCGCTCACCGGGCCGACGGCGGCGCTGCGACGGCTATCGACACTGGCCCGCGAACTCGACGACTGGGCCGCGTCGGCCGCCGCCGCCGGAACCCGGCTGGCCGCCGGGGACGGCGCCGCGGCCGGGCGGCTCGCCGGGTTGGACGAGCAGTGTCGTTCTGCGAGGAACAGGCCCGGCGACATGGACACCGCCGGGTTGGACGAGCAGTGTCGTTCTGCGAGGAACAGGCCCGGCGACACCGACACTGCCGGCACCATTGGGGTCAGACCGCCGTGACCCGCCCGTCTCTGTCCCAGGCCCGCCTCTGGCGGCCGGACTCCCTCGACGAAGCGGCCGCCCGCTGGGACCGCGCGGCCGTCGACATCCACACCAACGCCGACGTCGCGGTGCGCGGAGTCACCGCTACCCGGGACTTCTGGCGCGGGTCCGCCGCCGAAGCCGCCCGCAACCGCGCATCGGCGCTGACCGGGCGGGTGGTGGCACTGGCCCGGGCGTTCATCGCCGCCGCGGCGGCCCGCAACGGCGCCGCGCTGCTCCGAGCCCGCCGCGACGACGTGCTGACGACCGTTGCGGCGGCCGAGTCCGAGGGGTACACCGTCGCCGACGACGGCACCGTCCGTACAAATGACACGGCCGGCACGACGGCCGCCGCGCCCAGCCCGGCCATGCTCACCCGGGCCGGGGAACTCACCGTCGACGTGCAGTCCGACCTGGATCGCCTCGCCCTGGCCGACGAGGACACCGCCCGCGACATCGAGGCGGCCTTCGCAGTCGAGGCGCCCGCACCGACCCAGCTGGCGGGCTGGCCTGCAGGCCCCGAGGCGCTGATCTCCCGGTGGCCCTCGACCGGTCAGGACGAGATCGCCGCGCAGATCGCGGCGCTGTCGCCGCAGCAGCGCCGCCAGCTGGTCGAGGCCGCACCGGCCGTCGTCGGCAACACCGACGGCGTGCCCTGGGACCTGCGTGTCGCGGCGAACCGGCTCAACATCGCCGATGCGATCCTCGCCGAGCGGGCGCTGCTGGCCACCCCGGAGGACACCAAGGTCGCCGCCGAGGTGGACGCCATGCGGGTCGGCGTCGACCCGGCGACCTGGGAACGGGTCCGGGCGCAGCTGCGCCGCGATCCGGCGGCCCGGGCCCGCGCCGTCGCCTCCTACGACGACAAGGTCAACGACCGGATCGCGTTCTATCAGGGGTTGCTCGGCGAGGTCGCCGATCCGACCGGCCGCAGCAGCATGCCGATTCCCCGCCAGATCATCGCGTTCGACCCCGACCGGTCCTCACTCATCGAGTTGCACGGCGATCTGGCGACCGCCACCTCGGTCGGCGTGCTGATCCCGGGCCTGAACACCACGATGCCCGGCTCGGGGGCCAACGTCGCGACAGCCCGCCGGTTCACCCGGGCCGGCGGCGGGAAGGTCGCGATGATCACCTACCTGGGCGGCCCGTTCCCGACGGGTGAGGGCGCTGCCGGGTTGCGGGCCGCGGCCAGCCCGCGGTTCGCCGAGCAGATGGCGCCGCGGCTGGTGGCCTTCAGCGAGGACGTCAACCGCACCGTCGACGCCACCGGGCGCGATATTCCGGTCACCTATCTCGGTCATTCCTACGGCGGATCGATCCTGGGCACCGCCGAGCGCGACGGGTTGACCGCCGACCGGGTGGTGTACGTGGAGGCGGCCGGCGCCGGGGTCGGGGTGCACAGTCCCGCCGACTGGCACAACCGCAACCCACACGTGGTGCGGTTCACGATGACGGCGCCACTGGACTGGATCGAGGCCGTGCAGGGGGTGCCGCTGGGCCCACACGGCGCCGATCCCGACACCATGCCCGGGGTGCTGCGGCTGCCGACCGGCCGACGCCGCAACCGGTGGCCGATGGTCGGGCCGAGCACTCACAGCGACGTCATCAACGAACCGTCGGATGCCTGGGACCGGCTCTACGAGGTGATCTCGGCTCCCGGACGCCGGCCGCGGCGCTGAATCAGCAGGCCGGTACCGAGCGGGCCGCCCGCCACCCGCCGGCCGCGGTGATGTCGCGGCCGGCCATGGCGGCCTCGTGATCGGCGGCGAAACCGGTGATCCAGGTCCCGTCGTCGAGTTCGACGGCGCCCAGCTGCATCGGTGCCGGCAGCGCCGCCAGGAACTCACCGAGCAACGCGACCGGCAGCACCCAACGCTCCCCCGCGATGGACGCGCCGACGTGCTCGTCGCGGATCAGCGCCGGTTTGGCGGGTTCGGTGTCCAGTTCGAACAGCCGGTAGCGGGGTGCGGTGCGCAGCGGACCGGCCCACCGGGCGCCGCGGCCGGCGAGTTGGTGTTCCAGCGGCTGGCCGCGCAGATGCAGGCCGAACACCGCCAGGTCCGCGCACGCGACGACACCGCCGGTCTCCGGCCACCCCCGCGCCTCGTCGCAGCCCAGGAAGCGGGCGGCGAGATCGGCAAGGACGCCGTCTTGGTGGGCCGGGGCGAGCAGCGTGACGCCGAATTGGGCTCCGTCGGTGGTCATTCCGGCCGGGACGGCGATCGCGCACAGGTCGAACAGGTTGCAGAAGTTGGTGTAGCGGCCCATCGCGGTGTTGACGCCGATCGGGTCGGCGGTCACCTCGGCGATCTTGGGGTGCCGAGGTGCGGTGGGCACCATCAGCGCCGCGCAGTCGCGCAGCAGGGCCATCGCCCGGTCCCGCAGCCGGTCGACGGCGGCCCGGTCTGCGAGCAGATCGACGGCGCTGTGGTCTTTCCCGCCGGTGATGATCGCCGCGACGGTGGGATCCAGGCCGGCGTCCGGCCCGGCGGCGGTGACGAATTCGCCGACGGCGGCGTAGCGTTCGGCGACCAGTGCCCCGTTGTAGAGCAGGTCGGCGGCGGCGAAGAACTCGGCCATCGGGATCTCGGTGATCGCCATGCCGGCTGCCTCGGCGCGGGCGACGGCCGCGCCGAACGCTGCCCGCCACTCCAGATCAAGGCCGGGCAACTCGGCGGGTATCGCGATGCGCGGCAGCGTCGCGGCGGCCAGCGGTGTGTCGGCGGGCCAGTCACGCTGCGGTGCACCGGAACTCATCGTCGCCATGGCGTCCTGGGCGGTGGCGAGATCACGGGCGAAGATGGTGACGCAGTCGTAGCTCGCGCAGGCCGGGACGACACCGCTGGTGGAGACCACGCCCAGGGTCGCTTTGATGCCGACGATGCCCTGCAGACCGGCCGGTACCCGTCCGGATCCGGCGGTGTCGGTGCCGATGGCGATGTCGGCGAAACCCAGGGCCACCGCGACCGCCGAGCCGGAGCTGGAACCGCCGGAGATGTATTCCGGGCGGTTGGCATCGCGCACCGCGCCGTACGGGCTGCGGGTGCCGACCAGTCCGGTGGCGAACTGGTCCAGGTTGGTCTTGCCGATCACCACCGCGCCCGCGGCGCGCAACGCGGCGACGGCCGGGGCGTCGGCCTCCGGTGTGTAGCTGTAGCCCGGGCAGGCCGCCGTGGTGGGCAGACCCGCGACGTCGACGTTGTCCTTGACGGCCAGCAGCAGTCCGGCCAGCGGGCCGCCCGCCGCCAGCGCGGCCCGGTAGTCGGCCTCGACGTCGGCGGCCTCGCGCAGCGTGATGAACACCTCGTCGCGCCCGGATTCGGTGATCCGGCGGTAGGCCTCGGCGATCCGGTCCGGGTCGGGGGTCCTCATGCGGGTTCCTTCCGGGCGAATTCACCGGCGGCGGCCCACCGGCGGCGTTCCTCGGTGCGGGCGGTCTCCATCGCGGTGCGGGTCGCGGCGATGTCGACGGCGTTGTCGGTGAGGAACCGCTGATAGTCGGCCAGCGAGAACTCGCCGTCGGTGATGTCGAGGCGCCCACGACCCGCGGCGGTGTCCGCCCGCAGGTCGGCGAGCTCTTCGGCCGACACCGGGTACCACTGGATACGGTCGAAAAACCGCAGCAGCCAGGGGTGATCGGGGGAGAACCCGGCCGCGGACTGCGGGTGCCGGTGGTTCCACACCTGGGTGGTGCGCCCGACGAACTGGTAGCCGCCGGGGCCTTCCATGCCGTAGATGCACAGGTAGGCGCCACCGATGCCGACCGCGTTCTCCGGGGTCCAGGTGCGGGCCGGGTTGTACTTGGTAGTGACCAGCCGGTGCCGCGGGTCCAGCGGGGTGGCCACCGGGGCACCGAGATAGACGTCGCCGAGCCCGAGCACCAGGTAGTCGGCGGAGTAGACGATCCGGTGCACGTCGTCGACGGAGTCCAGGCCGTTCATCCGGCGGATGAACTCGATGTTCCACGGACACCACGGCGCATCGGCGCGCACCCCGTGCATATAGCGCTGGATGGCTTCCCGGGTGGCCGGGTCGTCCCAGCTCAACGGCAGCCGGACGGTGCGGCTGGGCACCACCAGTTCGTGTGCGGGCGGCAGCGTCGCCTCCAGCTCGGCAAGCAGTGCGACGGCGGCGTGCTGCGGCAGCCGGTCCGGGTCGATCTTGACCTGCAGGGAGCGCACTCCGGGGGTCAGGTCGATCAGGCCGTCCGCGGCGCCCAGGGCGCCGGACACGGCGGTCTGCAGGGCGTGCACCCGGGCCCGCAGCGCCAGATCCAGGCTCATCTTCCCGAATTCGACCAGCACGTTGTCATCGCCGCTGCGGCGGTAGGTGATCTCGATGCTGCCGTCGGCGGATTCCCCGCGCGCCAGGATGCCGTCGTCGGTGTCGGCGCCGGCGGAGAACACCGCCGGCAGGTAGGCCCGACGGGACGGGCCGACGGTGCCCGCCGACGGCGCCTCGGCGGCCCGCACGGCGACGAACCGGACGGTGGATCCGGGGGCGAGTTGCCCGAGTTTCCAGCGGTCGGCGGTGGTGACGGTGACCGGGCAGACGAAGCCGCCGAGGCTGGGCCCGTCGGGACCGAGCAGAATCGGGGTGTCGCCGGTGAAGTCCAGCGCGCCGACGGAGTAGGCGTTGTCGTGGATGTTCGACGGGTGCAGGCCGGCCTCTCCGCCGTCGGTGCGGGCCCAGTGCGGGCGCGGGCCGATCAGCCGGACGCCGGTGCGATCGGAGTTGAAATGCACCTGGTAGTCGTGGCTGAGCACGGTGTCGATGTCGGTGCGGGTGAAGAACTCCGGGGCAGAGTGCGGCCCGACGGTGACCGCGATGTACCAGTGCGCGCCGATGGCGGGTTGTTCGTCGGACAGGATGCGCCGGCGCGGACCCGTCCGCGCCGTGCCCGCGGTGAGCTCGTCGCCGGCGGCCAGCACCCGGCCGGCGTGCCCGCCGAAGCGGCCGAGGGTGAAGGTGGCGGCGCTGCCGAGGAATTCGGGTACGTCCAGTCCCCCGGCGATCCCGATGTAGCTGCGCATGCCCGGGCCGGTCACCGGGCCGACGTCGAGCACGCCGCCGGCGGGCACCAGGACCGGTTCCCACTGCGGCACAACGACTCCGTCGACGGTGAGGGTAACCGGTGCGCCGGTGACGCAGACCCAGCGGGCTGCGGCGAACCGCAGGGCCGGCCCGGCCAGCGTCGCCTCCAGGGCGGGTGCCCCCTCGGGGTTGCCGACGGCGATATTGGCCAGCCGGAAGGACACGTCGTCCATCGGGCCCGACGGCGGGACGCCGATCTGCCAGTAACCCAGGCGCCCGGGCCAGTCTTGGACGGTGGTCGCCGGCCCCGGGCGCAGTACCTCGATGCCGGTCATCGGTGGGTCACCACCATCCGGACCTCGGTGGGGTCGAAACCGTTGCAGGGGTTGTTGATCTGCGGGCAGTTGGACACCAGTACCAGGGTGTCGATCTCGGCGCGCAGTGACAGTGACTTGCCGGGCGCGGACAGCCCGTCGACGATGCCCAGCGACCCGTCGGGGTCCACCGGCACGTTCATGAAGAAGTTGATGTTGCTCACCATGTCGGCCTTGGTCAGGCCCCACCGGGCGCCCTCGCCGATGAAGTTCTCCACGCAGGCGTGCTGGTGTTTGGTGTGGTGCCCGTAGCGCAGCGTGTTGGATTCCTGCGAGCAGGCACCGCCGATGGTGTCGTGGTTGCCCACTTCGTCGGCGACGATGGTCAACATCGGCCGGCCGTCGGCGTCGCGCAGCACCGACCCGGTGGTCAGGAAGATGTTGCGCTGCGCGGCGATGGTGGCCGGTGCGCTGTAGCGGACGTCGTGATCCGCGCCCCAGTGCTGGTGGGCGCCAGGCTCGTCGCGGTTCGCAAGCTCACCGCTCGACCTGGCGCCGAAGAACAGCGTGTCGACGGCCTGGTTGCCGTGCAGGTCGATGATGGTCAGCACATCACCGGCGGCTACGACGGCCGACCACGGCCCGCGGGCGCCCACGATCTCGTCACGGATGATCTTTCCGGTGGTGTTTGCGGTCGCGGTCGCGGTCATCGGGCACTCCAGACGTCTTCGGTGTTGTGGTAGGCGCGTTGGTATTCCGGGTCCCGGCCGGTCAGGCCGGCGCCGATATCGGCGAGGTCCTCGGGTGCCCGCCAGGCCAGCACCTCCAAGTTTCCGGTGTCGAACTCCGGTGCGGGGTCCAGCGGGTGGGCGGTGTTGGCGATCGCGACGATCACCGGCAGGTGCAGGATCAGTTCGACCGTCGTGCCGGGTCCCGCGGATCCGGTGGACACCAGGGTGCCGTCGGGCTCGACGCGCACACCGTGAAAGAAGGACAGGCTGGGGGCGACGTCGCGGCGGGTCAGTCCGTGCTTGAGGGCGGCCAGTGCCAGCAGCTCCCGGCCGGCCGGGCTGGCCGACTCGGGGGCCCCGGCACCGTATTTCGCGGTGTTGCCGGCCAGCGTGGTGGTCCCGCAGAGTGCGTCGTGGTGGCCGGAGGTGTCGGTGACGACGGTGGCCAGCACCCGGCCCTGGTCGCTGAGCAGCGGGTGCCCGGCCGAAAGGTAGGCCTGCCAGGGAACTTTCACCGTGTCGGCGACGTTGAGTCGCTCCCAGGGGGCGTCGGCGCGCCACAGCAGCAGGTGCGCGCAGGCGGTTCCGGTGAGGTCGCGCAGCCGCAGCCGGGTGCCGCGGCCGAGCACCTTGTTGGTGTAGCGGCCACCGGGAACGGTTTCGGCCCAGGTCAATCGTTCGGCGTCGACGCCGGCGGGCGGGTCGGGCCAGCCCGATGCCGGGACGACGGGCATCGCCCCGGTCCGGTTGTCGGCCTGAGCGCGGGCGTGTTCGCGGGCCCCGAGGGTGGTGGCGGTGGTCATATCAGGCTCCGATCGTCACGGGGTTGGGGTGGGTCTTGCGGCGCGGGTAGCACAGTGCGCCGAGGGCGACGACCGCGGCGACGGTGATTGGCCCGGCCCACTGCAGCAGCGGGAATTCGCCGGTGGGGTTGAAGATCTCGGCGCGCGGCCAGCCGAGGTTGACGATCATCAGGGCGCCGTAGCAGACCGCCACCAGGTTGATCGGGATACCGTAGCGGCCGAGGGAGAACAGCGGCTTGCCTTCGGTGTCCACGAGTGACCGGTTCTTCGGCCAGCCGCGCAGTCGCCGGTATAGGAGCGGGCCGGTCACCATCAGGTAGGCCAGGTAGATCAGGATGATGCAGACGCTGGCCAGGGTGGCGAAGATGGCCGAGTTGCCGACGTTGACTACCAGGATGGCGATGCAGGCGAGGCCGACGAGCACCGACGGCCAGATCGGTGTTCCGGTGCGGCCGTTGACCTTTGACAGGATCGATGACGCCGGCAGCCGGTGGTCGCGGGCCATGGAGAACATCAGCCGCGACGCCGCGGTCTGGATCGCCAGCGTGCAGATCATGATGGCGATGCAGACGTCGACCAGCAGCACGGTTCCCCATGGCGAGCTGAGCACCGCGTCGAGCACATAGGGCAGTCCCTCGGTGGCCAGCCGGCCGTCGGTGAGGCTGGGTGCGGCCATCAGGGCGCCGAGGATCATCAGGCCGCCGCCGAGTGCGGATACCGACAGCGCCAGCCGGATGGTCCGCGGGGCCACCCGGCGTGGGTTGCGGGTCTCCTCGGCGAGTTCACCGGCCGAGCCGAAGCCGACCATTACGTAGGCGGCCATCAGACCGCTCATGATCCAGGCCCAGATGTAGCCGGGCTGCCCGCCGGGTGCGCCGGTGTCGAACACCACCGACGGGCCGCGCTGGGCGTGGGTGAAGAACACCCCGACGACGGCGATCACCCCGACGATCTCGCAGAGCACGCCGGCGGTGTTCACCCGCGCCATCCACTTGACCCCGAGGCAGTTGATGGTGGTGGTGAAGACCAGCAGGACCGTGCCGAGCAGCACGGC
Source organism: Mycolicibacterium insubricum (assembly GCF_010731615.1). Classification (NCBI taxonomy): domain Bacteria; kingdom Bacillati; phylum Actinomycetota; class Actinomycetes; order Mycobacteriales; family Mycobacteriaceae; genus Mycobacterium; species Mycolicibacterium insubricum. The sequence continues at coordinate 3,155,568 of NZ_AP022618.1, forward strand.
GTTGGCGGCACCGCTGGGCGAGGTGAGCGCCGGGTCGCTGCCGATCAGCTGGAAGCCGCCCCAAATGGTGGGCAGTACGACCTGCAGGGCGATCGCGGCGGCCGAGGCGGTGACGATCTGCGCGATGATCATGAACCAGCCGCCGAACCAGCCGACCAGTTCGCCGCCCATCCGGCGCGACCACTGGTAGATCGCCCCGGACAGCGGGTAGCGCGCGGCGAGTTCGGCGAAGCACAGCGCGACGGTGAACTGCCCGGCGAACACCAGCGGCCAGGTCCAGAAGAACGCCGGGCCGCCGAAGCCGAAGCCCAGGCCGAACAGCTGGAAGATGGTGGTCAGGATCGAGACGAAGGAGAAGCCGGCGGCGAACGATTCGAATCGTCCCAGGCGCCGGTGCAACTGCTGGTCGTAGCCGAACGCGGCGAGGTCATCGTGGTCGGCCGGTGCCGATGACTGGGTGTCGATGACCATTCGGGGGCCCTCTCGCTCGGATAACAACTCAGCGCCAGGTAACAGGGCCGGAATGTCGGGTTTGTCACCGCGATGTTTCTCCGGTATGGCCGAAGGTAACCGGGGTGTTTCGTCCCCCGGTGACGGCGACGCGGAGCCCGCGGGCTGGAAGAATCCCCGGCGTGTCCGACGACGATCTGTCCGCCGCCGCCGCGGAAATCGCCGCGGCGTCAGACGCCGATCAGCTGGTCGCCGCCTGCATCCGGGCGCATTCGGTGGCCGGCGCGATCACCGGCGTGCAGGTGAGCGGGCTGGCCCGGGACTGGTCGACGCTGTGCCGGACCGCGGTCGCCACCGCGGCGGCCAGCCTCGGCGGGCCCGATCAGTGGCTGGTGTCGGGCAGTGTGGGCCGCGGCGAGGCGCTGCCCGGTGCGGATCTGGAGACCCTGGTGGTCCGCGCCGACGGCACCGATCCCGCGGCCGGGCTGGCGCGCGCGTCGGCCGTGCACGAGCTGCTGTCGCGCTGCGGGTTCGCCGCGGATCCGCACGGGGCGTTCGCCGCGCGGGCGCGGTTCAACCGGTCCCTGGACGACTGGACCGCGGGCATTGACCGCTGGACGTCGGAGCCGGAGGCCGACCGCGGGGTGGTGATGGCCGGGCTGCTCGCCGACGCCGTCGCGGTGTCGGGCGGCCCCGAACTCCCCGATTTGGTCGCGGGTGGTCCCGGTGTCGCTTCGGCTCCGCCGGCACTCGTCGAACCACCCGACTTACGCTGCCGCACCGGCGCCGCGATGCGCGCTCACCCCCAGTCACTGGCGGCGATGCTGCAGGACGCGTGCTACGAGCGTGCCGCGGTGCCGTCTCGGCTGCGGATCTTCGGCGGGGCCTCGACTGCCGATGTCAAACGGGCGGCGGTGGATCCGGTGGTGCGCATCGCCCGCTGGGCCGCGGTGTCGGCCGGTTCGGATGCACTGACCACCCCGGACCGGCTGGCCGCGGCGGCCGGCAGCCGGTTTCTGGACGCCGCCGACGCGGCCACCCTGAGCCGTTGCTACACCATCGCCTCCAGCATCCGACGACGTACCCGCGACCTGGGCGAGGACGGTGTGCTCGAGATGGCCGCGCTGGCGCCGCGGGACCGGACGGCGCTGCGCGGCATCGGCCGGGAAGTCACCCGGATCGCGCGGACGCTGAACTATCTGGCCTCGACCTCGGCGTTCTCGCCGTGGTGAGCCCGGGGCAGCCGGCACAGCCGATGGGCCCGTTGGTATTCCTCGATACCGAGACCACCGGGTTGCACCGAGACCGGCGGCCGTGGGAGATCGCCATTATCCGGCGCGACGGCGATGCCCACTCGCGGCTGCTTCTGTGCGTGGACATCGACGATCTCGATCTGGCGCACGCGGACCCGGCAGGCCTGACGATCAGCGGGTTCCACAAACGCCATCCACAGGTCCGGCACCGGTCACGGCACTACCCTCGCGTCTATCCCGCGCGCGAAGCCGCCGCGCTGGTGCGGCAATGGACCGCCGGCGCGACGGTCGTCGGGGTGGTCCCGACGTTCGACACCGAATGCCTCGCCGCGATGCTCGCACGCCACGGCGTCGAACCCGGGTGGCGGCCCGGCCCGGTGGACGTGATCGCCCTGGCCCGGGCCACTGTGGAACGCCTTGGCCGGCAACCCGATCCGGACTACGTCACGCTTTCGCTGCAGTGCGGTGTGAAGCCACCCACGCACACCCAGCAGCACACGGCGCTGGCCGACGCCCGCTGGGCGATGCGCTGGTACGACGCGCTGACGGGCGGGATCGACGGCTGATCGCGGTCAGTCGGCCCGGCCGCGCAGCCGCGCCCTCATCACCTCGCGGTTGACCGCGGCGATGGCGGTCAACGGAATGGATTCCGGGCACACCTGGGCACATTCTCCGTAGCTGGAGCACGGCCCGAACTCGTCCTCCATGGCTGCCACCACCGCGCGCGCCCGCCGGCCGCGCTCCAGGCGCCCGCGGGTGACGGTCCCCAGGTGCAGCAGTTTCGACCCGGCGAACAGGTGCGCGGCACCGTTTGGGCAGGCCGCCACGCAGGCCCCGCACCCGATGCAGGCCGCGAAATCCAGGGCGTATTCGGCGTCGTCCTTGGTCAGCGGCTCGGCATCGGCGTCGGCGGCGGTGCCCGCGTCGACGGCGATGTGGCCACCGGCGCTGATGATCCGGTCCAATGCGCTGCGGTCCACGACCAGGTCGCGCACCACCGGGTAGGCCGCCGAGCGCAGCGGCTCCACCCGGATCCGGGCGCCGTCGTCGAACGATCGGACGTGCTGGCGGCACGACGGGGTGTTGGGCACCGGGCCGTGCGGGCGGCCGTCGACGGTGATCCCGCAGGAACCGCACACCCCTTCCCGGCAGTCGGAGTCGAACGCGACCGGGTCCCGACCGTCGGCCACCAGGGCGTCATTGAGCCGGTCCAGAAGCTCCAGCAGTGACATCTCCGGTGCGGCGTCGTCGACGGGGTAGCTCTCGAACCGGCCGGGCGATGCCGTATCGGGCTGCCGCCAGATCTCCAGGGTGACTTTCACAGCGACTACCTTTTGTAGTTTCTCGTGGCCAGCGGTACGGCGGTGAATTCCAGCGGCTCGTCGCGGCGGACGGGGCCCCCACCGCCCGGTCCCCCGGGCTCCGATGAACCGCCGGCGGCGGGTTCCCACGCCGAGACGAAGCACCAGCGCTCGTCGTCGCGTTGCGCCTCGCCGTCGGCGCTCTGGTGCTCGAGGCGGAAATGCGCGCCGCAGGACTCGTCGCGGTCCAACGCGTCGATGCACATCAGTCGGGCCAGGCCGAGGAAATCGGCGACCCGGCCGGCCTTTTCGAGTTCCTGGTTGAATTCGCCGGGGCCGCCGGCAACCCGCAGATCGGTCCAGAACTCGGCGGTCAGTTCGTCGATCTCACCGATCGCGGCCCTCAGGCCGGCCGCCGACCGGGACACCCCGGCCCCGCGGTAGAGGATGTCGCCGAGGCGGCGGTGGAACCGGTCGGGTCCCTGGGTGCCGCCGATGGCCAGCAGCCGGTCCACCCGCACCGTGACCTCGGCCAGGGTTTCCCGCACGGCCGGCTCGTCCCCGCCCGGCGCCGCCGTGCCGAGTTGTCCGGCAAGGTAGTTGGGCACCGACATCGGCAGGGTGAACCAGCCGTCGACGCACGCCGACAGCAGCGAGTTGGCGCCCAGGCGGTTCGCTCCGTGATACGCCCAGCCGGCCTCGCCGGCGACGAAAAGCCCCGGGATGGAGGTCATCTGGTCGAAGTCGCTCCACAGCCCACCCATCGAGAAGTGTGCGCCGGGGGCGATCCGCATCGGCACCCGATAGGGGTCCTCACCGGTGGCGTCGCGGTACATGGCGAACAGGTTGCCGTAGCGCTGCGCGATCGTGTCCTTGCCCAGCCGCTCCAGCGCGTCCCGGAAGTCGAGGTACACACTGTTTTTCAGCGGTCCGACGCCGTGGCCGGCGTCGATCTGGGTGCGCGCGGCACGCGACGACACGTCCCGGGGCGAGAGGTTGCCGAACGCCGGGTACATGCGTTCCAGGTAGTAGTCGCGATCGGCGTCGGGGATGTCGCCCGGTTCGCGGTTGTCCCCGGCGATCCTGGGAACCCAGATCCGGCCGTCGTTGCGCAGCGATTCGCTCATCAGGATGGTCTTGGACTGCCACTCCGAGTTCACCGGCAGCGCCGTCGGGTGGAACTGGATGAACGACGGCGAAGCGAACAGCGCCCCGCGCTCATGCGCCCGCCAGGTCGCACTGGCGTTGGAGTTGCGCGCCAGGGTGGAGCGGAAGAACACGTTCCCGTAGCCGCCGGTGGCCAGGACGACGGCGTGACCGGTGGTCGCGGAGATCTCGCCGGTGACCAGGTTGCGGGTGACGACGCCGACCGCCCGCCCGCCGTCGACGATCAGGTCCAGCATTTCGGCACGGGTGTGCAGGTTCACCGTGCCGGCCGCCACCTGGCGCAGCAGCGCCTGGGACGCCGCGATCTGCAGCTGCTGGCCGGTCTGGCCGCGGGTGTAGTAGGTGCGCGACACCTGCACGCCGCCGAAGCTCCGGGTGGCCAGGCTGCCGCCGTATTCCCGGGCGAACGGCGCGCCGATGGCGTTCATATGGTCGATGACGCGGCTGGATTCCTGCGCGAGCCGGTAGACGTCGGCTTCCCGGGCCCGGAAGTCCCCGCCCTTGACGGTGTCCTTGACGAACCGGGCGACGCTGTCGTTGTCGACCTTGCGGCCCCGGGCGGCGTTGATGCCGCCCTGGGCCGCGACGCTGTGCGCACGCCGCGGTGCGTCGTGGAAGGTGAACGACTCGACGTGATAGCCGAGTTCACCGAGTGCGGCCGCGCAGCCGGCGCCGGCCAGGCCGGTACCCACGACGATGACGGTGAATTTGCGCCGGTTCAGCGGGCTGACCAGCCGGTAGTCGAGCAGCCGTCGTTGCCAGGCGGTGGCCGGATCCCCGTCGGGCGCGCCGCTGTGCAGGGGTGCGCCGACCGTGCGCAGCTGGTCGGGGTTCATCGCAGCCACCCGGCCATCACCGCGATCGGGATGGTGATGTTGCCGGCCATCACCGCCAGCGCCAGCAGTCCGCCGGCGGCGGTGAGCAGGGCCCTGCTGCGCGCGCCGGTCACACCCAGATCGTTGACGGCGGTGTACAACCCGTGCGCCAGGTGTGCGCCGAGCACCACCATCGCCAGCAGGTAGAACCCGGCGACGGCCGGTCGGTCGAAGCTGGCGACCAGGTTCGCGTAGGCGGCGCTGGAGGTGTGGGTGGCGGCGGTGAATGTGGGCGACGCCGCGGGCCGGGTGCCGGTGGTGAGGTCCAGGATGTGGAAGGCGATGAAGGCCAGCAGCACGATGCCGCTGACTCCCATGGTGCGCGCGGTGAACGATCGCAGTCCGTGCAGGCCGCGGCGGCGGAACGGGCCCCGGGCCCGGTGGGCGCGGGCGGTGAGCACTACGGCGGCCCACACGTGGGCGACCAGCGCGGTGACCAACACCGCCCGGAACAGCCACAGTGCCCCCTCGTAGGGCAGCAGCGGTTCGGCCAGCGTGCGCAGCCAGTGCGCGTAGGCGTCGAAATGCTCTGCACCGGTGTAGATCTTGAGGTTGCCGATCATGTGGACCAAGACGAACAGCGCGAACACCACGCCGGTTGCCGCCATCACGATTTTCAAGCCGGCGTTCGACGGCCGCAGGCGCAGCGCCAGTCCGGGTGGGATCAGCGCGGGCCGCCGGGGCACCTCGTGGCCGGCGTCGGCGGCGTCGGCCGCCTGGACCTCCCCTGCCGAGGCAGTCATCGCATCACTCCGTTGCGTCGTCTCCTGCAGCGAAAAAGTCTCCTGTAGCGAAAACTACACGGGGTCGTAGATATCCGCTCGGGATCAGCGCGGGTCAGGAGGCCGCACGCGGCCCGGCGCCGACCGCGTCCGCCACGAGCTGGACAAACCAGCCCACCCCCGGCGTGCGCAGCAGCCAGCCGGCCACCGCCCAGCCGAGGTTGAGGTGCTCCAGCGCGGCACCGAGCGCCCGGGTGCCGTCAGCGACGGTACCGCCGGCCGCCACGTAGCGCAGCCGGCGCAGCGGCGGGTGGTGTGACGCGGCGTCCTGGATCTGCAGCGCCACCGGCCGGCGCGCCGCCAGCCACGACCCGAGCCGGCTGCACGGTTCGCAACCACCGGCGACGTAGAGCCGGGCGGGTTCGCGTCGCGGGCTCGGCGACCAGCGGGGCAGCCAGTCGCGCACACTCGCCCGGTAGCGACGCCAGTCGTCACCGAATCGATCGGCGAGGTCGCCGTGTTCGCTCCAGGCGGCCAGCCCGGCGCCGAACGCCGCGGCCAGCACCGCGATCCCGGCGATCTCGGGGGAACGCAGGATCACCGCGGCCAGTGCCAGGATCGCCACCCCGCACAGTTGCATCGGGTTGGCCACGTACGCATACGGCCCGCCGGTGACCAGCCGCGGCGGCGGGTCCCACGGGTACGGCGTCCCGCCGGCGCGGGCGAACGCGGCCACCGCCGCCACGGCAACGACCGCCGGCAGCGCGGCCAGTTGCACCAGCACCAGGTCGACCGGGCCGCCGAAGTCCGCGCGGACCGCTGCCCAGGACCGCCCGGTGGCGGCGAAGGCGATCGTCGGCAGCAGGAACCCGGCGATCGCGGCGAACAGCACCACCTGCATCACCACCCGTGCCCGCAACCAGACTCCACGGTCGGTGAGCACCCCGAGCAGCACGCCGGGGACCAGGCACAGCGCGACGGCGGCGATCTCCCCCAGCCACCAGGACGGCGCCAGGTGCACCAGCGGCGCCAGTGATCCCATCACCAGGGCGTCGAAGACCACCAGGATCGCCGCGCACAGCGCCGGGTGCAGCCACGGCGTCAGCAGGATCGGCACGGCGCCCCACAGCAGCGCCCAGCCGAACACCACGTCGACCGGGACGCCGGCCCACATGGCGCCCGTCGTCCCGAACGTCCAGGCGCCGGCGGCCACCGCCAGCGCGTTGACGACGAGCAGACCGACCAGGTTCCACAGGGTCGCCAGGACAGCCGCCCCGCGGCACCTCGGCCCGGCGCCGGCCAACCACAGCGCCGCCGTCAGCAGCACCGGGGTCAGCACCGCGCCGGTGCGCAGCACGGCGATGTCCAGGCCGGTGGTCACCGTTGCGGCGCGGCGGGATCGAGATCGATGGCGTCCAGCAGGTAGCCGGCGGCCTCGGTGGCGACGACCTGCTCCAGCGGGCCGAAGTACCACGCCGGAGCCAGCCGGCGGGTGAAGCCCAGGGTCCAGGTCAGCTCGGTGCCGCCCGATGCCACCGCCCGCCAGGACAACCGGCTGCGCTGCCAGCCCAGCCAGGTGGCCAGCGGGGTGTTGTCGGACACCGTCTCGAAGGTCACCGAATCGGCGGTCCGGTCGACGACGCGGAGCACCAGCTCGGTGCTGTGTTCGCCCCAATGGTGCGCGGCCATCCCGGGCGGCCGGTGGTGCGCACCGGAGAACGTCACGGTGCGCCGGTCCCCGACGTCCAGGCCGCTACCGGCATCCGAGAGCGGCCGGGGGAAGCCGAGTGCCAGCAGCCCGCCGGGTTGCCGGTCGGCGAACCGCAGCGGCCGGGCCACCGCGGCCTGCACCTGTTCGGGTGTCGCGGCGACCTGGCGGGTGGCCGACACCGACTGCTGGTCGGGCAGGGTGGTGGCCGGGGTGACGCCCTCGCACGACATCAGCAGCAACACCGCGGGTGCGACGAACGCCGGTGCGCGCGGCCCGTCGAGGCGGCGGGCCCAGCCGACCAGTAGCGCCACCAGCAGTCCGACCGCGTAGCACAGCGGCGCGGCGACCAGCACGCAGACGAACCCCTCGCCGAGCACCGGCATGGCGAGCAGCAGGGCGATGGTGATCGCCCGCATGGTCATACCGACGAGGCTCTTCGCCGGTGTCGACAGCGCCAGTACCAGGGCGAAGACACTCGGGATGCCGATGTAGAACGCCGCGGTCTGGCCGAGCCCGACACCCTTGACGACCCGTACCGCGACGACGCCGACCGCCAGGGCCAGGATCAGCCCGGCCAGGGCCCATTGCGGGCGGGTCGGGTGGTGCAGTGGCCGCATCCGGTCGACGCTACTCGGCGTCCGGGGTGTCCTCGGTCGCTTTTTCGGCGGTCTCCGCCGGTGCGGGCAGCAGTGCCTCCAGCGCGGCGCCGGTGATCCGGCGGAACGCCCGGCGCGGGCGATTGGCGTCGAGGACGGCCACCTCCAGGGTGCCCGCGCCGAGGGTGCGGCGTTCGCCGTCGGCGCCGGTCTCCAGTGCGTGCACGGCGATCCGGATCCCGTCGGCCAGTGACGCATTCGCGCTGTAGCTGTCGCGCAGCGCCGCGGCGATCGGTTCGGTGGCACCGCCCATCACCACGAACTCCGGCTCGTCGGCGATCGACCCGTCGTAGGTGATCCGGTACAGCTCAGGGGGTTTCGACTCGCCGTAGTGCGCAACCTCGGCCACACACAGCTCCACCTCGTAGGGCTTGGCCTGCTCGGTGAAGATGGTGCCCAGGGTGGAGGCGTACCGGTTGGCGAGTTGGCGTCCGGTGACGTCGCGGCGGTCGTAGGTGTAGCCGAGGGTGTCGGCGAGCTGGATGCCGCCGCGGCGCAGGTTGTCAAACTCGTTGAACCGGCCCACCGCCGCATAGCCGATCCGGTCGTAGAGCTCGCTGACCTTCTGCAGCGACCGCGACGGGTTCTCCGCGACGAACAGCACGCCGTCGGCGTAGGCCAGTGCGATGACGCTGCGGCCGCGCGCGATGCCCTTGCGAGCGAGTTCGCTGCGCTCCCGCATCGCCTGCTCGGGCGAGATGAAGTACGGAAAGCTCATGACTGCTCTCGAATGTCGGTATGCGGTCCGTGGGTTCGCCGTGCGACGCCGCGTTCCCGCGCGGCGATCGTCGCCCGGGCCAGCCCGGCGATCCGTTCGGCGGGCACCTCCTCGGCGCCGGTGGCCGAGATGGTGACCGCGGTCGGATAGATGCCGCGGACCAGATCTGGGCCGCCGGTTGCCGAATCGTCGTCGGCGGCGTCGTAGAGCGCTTCGATGGCGGCGCTCAGCGCCGAATCCGCGTCCGTGACAGCCGAATACAGCTTCTTCAGCGAGGACCGGGCGAACAGCGACCCGGAACCCACCGAGTGGTAGCCCTCTTCCTCGATGTTCCAGCCTCCGGCGGCGTCGAAGGAGACGATGCGCCCGGCGTCGGACGGATCCGGATCACCCAGGTCGTAGCCGACCAGCAGCGGCAGCGCGACGAAACCCTGAAGGGCCGCACCGAGATTGCCGCGCACCATGTTGGCCAGCCGGTTCACCTTGCCGGCGAAGCTCAGCGCCACCCCCTCGAGCTTCTCGTAGTGCTCGAGTTCGACGGCGTAGAGCCGGGCGAATTCCACGGCGATGGCGGCGGTTCCGGCGATGCCGGTCGCGGTGTGGTCGTCGGTGATGTAGACCTTCTGCACGTCGCGACTGGCGATCATGTTGCCCTGGGTCGCGCGCCGGTCGCCGGCGATCAGCACCCCGCCGGGGTACTTGACGGCGACGATGGTGGTGCCGTGTGGCAGATCCGCACCGCCGCCGGTTGTTCCCGACGGCGACGGGAGCAGGTGCGGGGCGTGGTTGCGCAGCAACTCGGCGAAGGAGCTGAGATCGGCGGCCGATCCGGACACCAGGTTGTCAATGCGGCCCGACGACGGCCGGGTCACTGGCCGCCCTTTTGCACATAGGCCCGGACGAAGTCCTCGGCGTTCTCCTCCAGGATGTCGTCGATCTCGTCGAGCAGATCGTCGGTTTCCTCGGTGAGCTTCTCGCGGCGTTCCTGGCCGGCGGCCGTCGTGCCGGTGACATCCTCGTCGTCGCCGCCACCGCCGCCGCGTTTCTGCTGCTGAGCCATCGCCGCCTCCCGCCTCTGTGATCGATCTCCCACCCTACCGGTCTGCCCGCCGCAGCCCGGGCCGACCTCAGCTGGTGAGGTGGTCCACCAGTTCGGCGGCGCTGTCCACCGAGTCCAGCAGCGCCCCGACGTGAGCCTTGCTGCCGCGCAGCGGCTCCAGGGTGGGGATGCGGATCAGCGATTCGCCGCCGAGGTCGAAGATCACCGAGTCCCAGCTCGCCGCGGCGATGTCGGCGCCGAATCGGCGCAGGCACTCCCCGCGGAAGTAGGCGCGGGTATCGGTCGGCGGGTTCACCACGGCGTCGAGCACCTGCGCCTCGGTGACCAGCCGCTGCATGGAGCCGCGGGCCACCAGCCGGTTGTACAGGCCCTTGTCGAGGCGCACGTCGGAGTACTGCAGGTCCACCAGGTGCAGCCGCGGAGCGGCCCAGCCCAGGCCCTCCCGGCTGCGGAAGCCCTCCAGCAGCCGCAGCTTGGCCGGCCAGTCCAGGATCTCCGCGCACTCCATCGGGTCGCGCTCCAGCAGATCCAGCACGTGGGCCCAGGTCGCGACGACGTGCTGGGCGCGGGGGTCGGGGTCGCGGCGGTCCAGCAGTTTGGCCACCCGGTCCAGATAGATGCGCTGCAGCGCGAGCGCGGTGAGCTCGCGGCCGTCGGCCAGCGCGACGGTGGCCCGCAGGCTCGGGTCGTGGCTGATCACGTGTACGGCGTGCACCGGGCGGGCCAGTGCCAGGTCGTCGAGCTCCAGGCCGTAGGCGGGGCCCTCCTCGATCAGGTCGAGCACCAGCGAGGTGGTGCCCACCTTGAGGTAGGTGGACGTCTCGGCGAGGTTGGCGTCGCCGATGATGACGTGCAGCCGGCGGTACTTGTCGGCGTCGGCGTGCGGTTCGTCGCGGGTGTTGATGATGCCGCGCTTGAGAGTGGTCTCCAGCCCGACCTCCACCTCGATGTAGTCAGCGCGCTGGGACAGCTGGAAGCCCGCGTCCTCGCCGTTGGCGCCGATGCCGACCCGGCCAGAGCCGGTGACAACCTGCCGGGAAACGAAAAACGGTGTCAGACCGGCGATCACCGAGGCGAACGGTGTCGCGCGGCTCATCAGGTAGTTCTCGTGGCTGCCGTAGGAGGCGCCCTTGCCGTCGACGTTGTTCTTGTACAGCTGCAGTTTCACCGCCCCGGGTACCGACGACGCGTAGCGGGCGGCGGCCTCCATCACTCGTTCGCCGGCCTTGTCCCAGATCACCGCGTCCATCGGATCGGTCACCTCGGGCGCGGAGTATTCCGGGTGCGCGTGGTCGACGTAAAGCCGGGCGCCGTTGGTGAGGATCATGTTCGCCGCACCGATCTCGTCGGCGTCGATGATCGGCGCGGGGCCCGAGGAGCGGCCCAGGTCGAAGCCGCGGGCGTCCCGCAGCGGTGACTCGACCTCGTAGTCCCAGCGGGTGCGCTTGGCCCGCGGTACCCCGGCCGCCGCCGCGTAGGCGAGCACCGCCTGGGTGGAGGTGAGGATCGGGTTCGCAGACGGGTCCGACGGTGAGGAAATGCCGTATTCGACCTCGGTCCCGATGATCCGCTGCATAGCCTTAGCCTATCGGGGCGCCGCCCGGGCCACGTCGGGAGCCGCGTGCGGTCGCGGCGCGCACCGCGACGTGAGGGGAGTTGGCCCGCTGTGACGAACTACGTGCTGGAGCACGCCCGGCTGATCGACGGGACGGGAGCCGACCCGATTGCCGACGCGACGGTATACGTCGAGGACGCCTCGATCACCTGGGCCGGCGCCAGCGCGGACGCCCCGGCCACCGCGCCGAAGGGGGCGGTCTCGATCGATCTCACCGGCCACAGCCTGTGCCCGGGCTTCTTCGACTGCCACGTGCACCTCAGCCTGCCCGGCACCAAGGGCAGCCCGCTGGAGCTGGCCATGCACCCGCAGTCCTACCTGCACTTCCAGCTCATCGACCGGCTCCGCACCACACTGCACAACGGGGTGACCACGGTGCGGGACCTGATGGGCATCGACACCGGGGTGCGCGAGGCGGTGTCCGCGGGGCTGATCGAGGGCCCGCGGCTCCTCGTAGCGATCAACATGCTCAGCCAGACGGCCGGGCACTCCGACTTCTGCCTCCCCTCGGGCATCGATCTGACCCCCTACGTGGGCGCCGCCCTGGTGGATTCGGTCGACGAGGCCCGGCACCGCACGCGCGAGCTCATCCGCGCCGGTGCCGACGTGCTCAAGGTGGCCTCCAGCGGCGGGGTCACCTCACCGAACGACGATCCGACCTGGCTGGGTATGCGCCGGGAGATGATCGCCGCCATCGTCGAGGAGGGCCAGAATTACGGTGGCCGGCCGGTAGCCGCGCACGCCATCGGCTACGCCGGGATCCGGGCGGCCGTCGAGGCGGGAGTGCACAGCATCGAGCACGGCTACGCCCTCGACGACGAGTTGCGTGCGCAGATGGTGGCCCAGGGCACCTTCCTGGTGCCGACCCTGCTGGAGACCATGCACGAGGTGACGGCCACACCGCAAGGCGCCGCCAAGAGCGCGAAATGGCATGCGATGGCCCATGATTCGATCGCCGCTTCGGCGGCGGCCGGCATCAAGATCGCGGTCGGCACCGACGCCGGCCTGTCACCGGACCACGGCACCAACCTCAAGGAGCTCGGGCTGCTGGTCCGTTTCGGCGGGCTCACCCCGATGCAGGCGATCGTCGCCGGCACCCGTACGTCGGCGCAGCTGTGTGGCGTCGCGGACACCCTCGGCACCGTCGAGGAGGGCAAGACCGCCGATCTGGTGGTCGTCCGCGGCAACCCGCTCGACGACGTCGACACCATCGGAGACCCGGAGAACATTCTGCTGGTGGTCAAGGAAGGCCGGGCGGTGGGCAACCGCGGCGGATTCCCCGTCGGCTGACCGGGTCCACAGACCGATGGACGCCAGCCCGAACCCAGCCCGCGAACAGCAACGCGCGGCCGAGCACTGGCTGCTGCATCGCGGGCTGCCGTACGTGCTGCGCCCGGACCGGCTGCTGCGCAACGTCTGGGCGCGGTCGGCGCCGGCCCTGGCGGCCAACGCGGTGAGCATGGCGTTTTCCATCATCACCGTCGCGATCACCGGCCAACACACCATCGACATCGAAGGCTCCCCCACCCGCGACGAGTGGTTCCTGCTACTCGTGGTGCTGGTGCTGATTCCGGCGGCGACCCTGGCCGGCGTGCTGGTGTCGAGGATCACCAGCCGACCGGCACGGCGTCTGGTCTCGACGGCCTCGGTCGCCATGGTGATCCCGGGTGTCGTGTGGGGCGGGCCGAGTGCGTCTCGGTCCATCGACATCGCGCTCGACGTCGTCGTCATCGTCGTGATCCTGTTGTGCACCGCGACCGGTCTCGGGTCGGTCCTGGGCTGGGCGGCACGGATGACGCTGAGCAACCTCACCTCCATCGGCGGCCTGCTGGTGCGGGCGCTGCCGGTGATGCTGCTGACCATGCTGGTGTTCTTCAACGGCCCGGCGTGGGCGATGGCCGAGACGCTCAGCCGGGGCCGACTGTGGCTGGCGCTGATGCTTCTGTACGCCATGGCGACGGTGTTCCTCGGCTCCAGCGCGCTGCGGCGGGTGCGCCCCGCGCTGGACCGTCCCGGCCACGCCGGGCGCACCCGCAGGCTCGACGACACCCCGTTCGCCGGGCTGCCCGACCCCGAGGAACCAACGCCGCTGCACAAACCCGAGCGGGCGAATGTGCTGCTGGTCATCCTGATCTCGGAGGTGGTGCAGGTGCTGACGGTGGCGATCGTCGCCGGCGCGATCTTCGGTGTGTTCGGGCTGATCGTGGTTACCCCGGAGCTGCTGGCCAGTCTCACGCAGAACGGGCCGACCGACGGCCGGGTGCTCTGGATGACGCTGCCGATCCCCGACGCCCTGATCCAGCTGGTGATGTTCCTGACCGCGCTGACCTACATGTACCTGGCCGCACGTGCGGTCAGCGACAAGGAGTACCGCAGGCAGTTCCTCAAGCCGCAGCTCAAGGAGATGCGGGTGAACCTGGTCGCCCGAGACCGCTACCGCGCCTTCCTGGCCGGCCAGGCACCTCCCGGCCGTCGGCCCTAGAGGTACTGGCCGAGGTTGGACTCGGTGTCGATGGCCCGGCTGGCGCTGGCGTTCTTGCCGGTCACCAAGGTTCGGATGTAGACGATCCGCTCGCCCTTCTTGCCCGAGATCCGCGCCCAGTCGTCCGGGTTGGTGGTGTTGGGCAGGTCCTCGTTCTCGGCGAACTCGTCGACGATGGAATCCAACAGGTGCTGGATGCGCAGACCCGGTGCACCGGTCTCCAGCACGCTCTTGATCGCGTACTTCTTGCCCCGGTCGACGACGTTTTGGATCATCGCCCCGGAGTTGAAGTCCTTGAAGTACATGACCTCCTTGTCGCCGTTGGCGTAGGTCACCTCCAGGAACCGGTTGTCGTCGATCTCGGCGTACATCCGGTCGACGACCTTCTCGATCATCGCCTTGATGCACGACGACTTGTCCCCGCCGAATTCCGCCAGATCGTCGGCGTGCACCGGCAGCGTGTCGGTGAGGTACTTGCTGAAGATGTCCTGGGCCGATTCGGCGTCCGGGCGCTCGATCTTGATCTTGACGTCGAGGCGGCCGGGGCGCAGGATCGCCGGGTCGATCATGTCCTCCCGGTTGGAGGCGCCGATGACGATGACGTTCTCCAGCCCCTCGACGCCGTCGATTTCGGCGAGCAGCTGCGGCACCACCGTCGTCTCCACGTCCGAGCTCACGCCGGTGCCGCGGGTGCGGAAGATCGAGTCCATTTCGTCGAAGAACACGATCACCGGGGTGCCCTCGGATGCCTTCTCCCGGGCCCGCTGGAAGATCAGCCGGATGTGCCGCTCGGTCTCGCCGACGAACTTGTTGAGCAGCTCGGGGCCCTTGATGTTGAGAAAGTAGGACTTGGCCTCCCGGGAGTCCTCACCGCGGCGCTCGGCCATCTTCTTGGCCAGCGAGTTGGCGACGGCCTTGGCGATCAGCGTCTTGCCGCAACCGGGCGGACCGTAGAGCAGCACACCCTTGGGCGGGCGCAGCGCGTACTCGCGGTAGAGCTCCTTGTGCAGGAACGGCAGTTCGACGGCATCGCGGATCTGCTCGATTTGGCGGGTCAGGCCGCCGATGTCGGAGTAGGAGACGTCGGGCACCTCCTCCAGGACCAGGTCCTCCACCTCGGCCTTCGGGATGCGCTCGAACGCGTAGCCGGCCTTGGTGTCGACCAGCAGGGAATCCCCGGGGCGCAGCCGCCGTGGCCGGTCCTCTTCGGCCAACGCTTCGAGTTCCTCTTCCGACATGGTGTCGGCCAGGGTCAGCGGCTCCGCCAGCCAGACGATGCGTTCCTCGTCGGCGTGACCGACCACCAGGGCCCGATCACCGTCCGCCAGCAGTTCGCGCAGCGAGCAGATCTCGCCGACGGACTCGTAGGACCCGGCCTCGACGACGGTCAGCGCCTCGTTGAGCCGCAGGGTCTGCCCCTTGCGCAGGGTGTCGACGTCGATGTTGGGCGAGACGGTCAGTCGCATCTTGCGCCCGGAGGTGAAGACGTCGACGGTCTCCTCGTCGGCGATCCCCAGCAGCACACCGAAGCCGCTGGGCGGCTGGCCGAGCCGGTCGACCTCCTCGCGCAGGGCCAGAAGTTGCTGACGGGCTTCCTTGAGGGTTTCCATCAGTTTGGAGTTCCGGGCGGTCAGCGACTCGATCCGCGCCTCCAGCGCTTCGATGTCGCGGGCGCTGCGCAGCCCCGATCCGCTGCCGGCGGCGTTCTCCAGCCGGGTGCGCAGGGCGGCGGTTTCGCGGCGCAATCGCTCCAGTTCACCGGCATCGTCGCTGGAAGCGGCGGGTCCGGCCGGACCCGACTGCTGCTCTGAACGCTCTGATGTACTCATGGTGCGCTCCTCCCCCGTACCAAAATCGGTGCGGTAACACCTTCAACGCTACCGGCGATTGACTCATTGCGTGCGTACTGGGAACCCCGACACACCCAGAACACCGCGACCCCCGGTCGGCTCTTGGAATGTTCACAGCCGGTTGGGTTAGCCTCGAAAAAGCACTCGGCAATCTCGGAAGGACAGCCGTGATCAAGAAAATCCTCGTTACCGGTATCGCCGCCGCGGCGGTCACCGCGGGAGCCGCTGCCGGCCTGACCGCTCTGGCCGGCCCCGCGGACGCACCCCAGGTGCAGACCGTCGTCCGCGGAATCCCGATGCCCCAGGCGCCGGCGCCGGACCTGACTCCCGCGCTGACCCGGACCCTGACCGGGCTGGCCGGCAGCGGCTCGTTCGCCAGCAAGAAGAGCTACATCCAGGGCGGCATGGGCCGCATCGAGACGGCGGCCGCCGACGCGAAGTACAACCAGAAGGCCGCCGAGGGTTACTTCCCGCTGACCTTCAACGTCGCCGATGTGGACCAGGACGGCGACTCGGCCACCGCCAACGTCACCGCGACGGCCGCCACCGGCGCGACCGCGTCGATGCCGCTGACCTTCGTCCAGGGCCCCAGCCCGAGCGGCTGGCAGCTGTCGAAGGAATCGGTGGGCAATCTGCTTTCCGCCCTGAACTAGGGGACCGACCTGCCTGTCTCCCGAGCGATCCTGAGCGCCGCCACCATCGTGGCGGCGCTCGGGCTTTGCGGCTGCACCACCCAGGGGCCGCCCGCTGCCACCCCGGGCAGCAGCGTGACCGCCGCGACGGTGCCGGCCCATCCACTCCCGGAAGCGGCCGCACTGACCGACGTGGTGGCCCGGATGTCGGATCCGGCGGTGCCGGGTACCGACAAACTCGGGTTGATCGACGGCTCCTCGGCCGCCGACGCCTCCGCGATGGACGGCTTCGCCAAGGCGCTTTCCGACAACCACCTGCTGCCGCTGACTGTCACCGCCACCGACCTGGCCTGGTCGGAGTCGACGACCGGCGTGGTCACCGCGACGGTGACCATCACCGGGGCGGGTAGCTCGCCGGACGCACCGTTCAGCTACCCGATGGAGTTTGTCCCCGCCGGCGACGGCTGGCGGCTGTCCCGCCAGAGTGCCAATCAACTGTTCTCGACCGCGTCGCCGGGTTCGCCGGAGCCCGCCTCACCGGCGCCCGCATCACCGGCCACCCCGTCGTCCTCGGTGCCGCCGCGCTGATATGTGGATCGGCTGGCTGGAATTCGACCTGCTCCTCGGCGATGTGCACTCGCTGAAGGAGAAGCGCTCGGTGGTGCGCCCGATCGTCGCCGAGCTGCGCCGGCGGTTTGCCGTATCGGCAGCCGAGACCGGGCAGCAGGACCTGCACCGCCGGGCCGGGATCGGTGTGGCGGTGGTGGCCGCCGACGCGGCGCATGTCACCGAGGTGCTCGACGCCGCCGAGCGCCTGGTGGCCTCGCGCCCGGAGACCGAGCTGCTCTCGACCCGCCGGGGACTGTCGCGCAGCGACGACTAGAACTGCCGCTCGGTGAATTCGGGCTTGCTCTTGGCCAGCCCGGCCTTGCGGGCGATGGCGTGGTTGCGGCCGCGCAGCAGCCGGATCTGTAGCGCCTGTTCGACCGGGAACGACAGGCGGGAGCCGTTGTACCAGGTCTGCTCGAACAGCGCCTTGGACGCGGCCACCGCATCCGGGGAGCGTTCCCGGACGGCGGCGATCAGCTCGTCGGCCGCCGCGTACGGGTCGTCAGCCACACCCGAGATCAGCCCGTACTCCAAAGCCTGTGCCGCGCTGAAGATCTCACCGGTCATGGTCAGCCGCTTGGCGATGTCGATGGTGGTCAGCTCCGCGATACTGGCCGACAGCGACATGTCCGGGATCAGCCCCCAGCGCGCCTCCATGATCGAGAAGTCGGACTTCGGCGCGGCGAACCGGAAGTCGGCACCGAGGGCGACCTGCATCCCGCCGCCGAAGCAGTGACCGGTCACCACCGCGATCACCGGGACCGGAACGCTGCGCCACGCCCAGCCGGCCGCCTGAAAATTGTTGGCGACGGTGTGGCGTTTCGGGATCAGATTCCGCATGACCCGGGCGCGCTGCGTGCCCGTCGACGCGAAATCCAGTCCGGAGCAGAAGGATTCGCCGTTGCCGCTGAGCACCACGGCGCGCAGCGAGCGGTCTTTGGCGGACCGGTCGGCGGCCTTGGCGAGGTCGTCGATCATGTCGAGGGTCAGCCCGTTGTGTTTCTCCGGCCGGTTCAGCCGGACGTGCGCGACGTCGCCGATCACCTCGTAGTCGATGTTCGTCATCTGTCACCCTTTCATCGCTGCAGCACGTCGGCGGCGTCGAGCACAGCCATCGCCGCGGCCAGGTCGAAGTTCGACGGTACCCCGTCACCGAACATCCGCCGCAGCAGCGGTTCGGTGACGGCGTCGGCCTCGGCGGCACGGACGAAATCTGTTGCGGAATAGTGGCTTCTGTCATTCAGAGGGACGCCGATCGCACCAAGCAGCCCGGTTACCGTCCTCGCGGTGGCGTCGGTCGACCAAACCGCGGGCACCGCACCGAACATCTCCTCGATTCCGTCGCCACCGAAATCGGCGCCACGCCAAACCTGGCCGTCCCACCAGGAACAGAACGACAGCAGGCCGCGGGCGGCGTACGGGTCCAGGTAAAGGTTGTGCACCCAGGGCGGGGCGCCCTGATACAGATCCGGCCATCCGATCTTCCCCTGGTAGGCCGCGGTCAGCAGCGGCGAATCGGGTCTGCCGCCGGAGATCACCCCGCGCCCGCCGGGCAGCCGCGCCACCGTGCACCAACCCTGGTCACCGCGGAACACCGCGAACGCCTGATCGAGGCGGACACCGTAGGGTTCGTTGACGCCGCGGCACATCGCGGCGATCACCGCCATCCGCGACCACAGCAATCCGAACGCCGGAAGCGCGTCGACGACGCGGACCGCTCCCCCGGCCGGCTGCTGGGCTTGCGCGGCGGTGCGCAGTTGCCGGCCCTCATTGCCCATGTGCGCCAACAGCCACAGTGCGATCTGTTCGCGGGGGTACTGCGCGACGTCGCGCAGGTACGCCTCCGGAGCCAACAGCTGATCCGCGGGCAGCGGCACGTCGCCGTAGTCGAAGGACATCTGCAGCCGGCCGGCGGAATTCAGCTCCATCAGCATTCGCAGCCACGGTCCGGCCGCGCCCGCCGTCATCACCCGGTGTTCCCGCGCCAGTTCCGCGGCACGCAGCGGAACAGCGACGTTGACCGGGCCACCGGGTGTCAGCGCCACCACCTGGATGATCTCCTGCCCACCGGCCATACTGAACGCAGCCTGCAGGCTCTGCCAGCCGGGCGGGCAGGCCGAGGCGAGGATCTGGGCGATCTCGTCGGAGCGAGCCCGGTGCGGATAGCTCGACGGCTGCCCGTCGACCGTCGTCTGAATTCCGGCTTTCCGCAACAGTTGGAACGCCACCTGAACCGCGTCCTCGACCCCGGTCTCGACGGGGTCCTCGTCGCGCACCGCGAGCTGGTCGAACCGGACGTAGGCGGCCACCGGATGGTCACCGAGGGTCTGGACCCGCAGGGTGAGTGTCGGATTAGGGGTGTCGTCGACGATGACGACCTGACGGGTCCCGGGCGGCAGGTCCGCCGGGTACCCGGCGTCGTCGGTCGGCTCCTTGGTCAGTAGCCGGGCCCGCCGCCCCGCCAAACCTGTCTGATCCCCCTCGACGCAATGCCAGCGCAACAACTCGGTGGTGTCGGGGAAGACCTGTCGCGGCGTCATCTGCGCCAGCAGATCCAGATGCACCGCCGCGTCGACAACCTCGATCCGGTCCACCCGCGCCGGCCCGCCGATCGCCAGCGCCGGGAAGAAGCCGTAGACGGTGTCCGGCCCGACCTGGCCGTGCGCCCGCAACGCCCGGTCGAACAGTCCGTCCCCGTCCTGGCCGGTCACGTCGAAGGTGTAGCGCGACGGTGTCATCAGCGCCTCGCGGAGTTGTTCGTCGCGCTGCCGCGGCGTAGCCATGTTCGCCGACTCATCGTGCTGATAGACCGCCCCGAGGTGCGGCACGATCTCCAGGCTCATCCCGGTGCGCCGGCCCCACAGCGACAGCCTGCCGAACGCGCCGCGGGACACCGCGATCCAGTCGTCCTCGCCGATCTCGAGGTTGGCGCGCGGGATCCACACGTCCACGGCGTCTTGCCAAGCCACCGGATCGCACAGCCACCACAGACCGTCGGCGAAGCCGGAGAAGCCGAACTCCGCCCACAGCAGCAGCAGTAGGTCCGGAACCATCTCGCGAAACCGCGCGATTCGGTCCGGCGAAGCCGCGACGCGATGGGTCGGCTGGCCCCATTTCGCGATGATCTCGGCGGCTTCGGTGGTCACAGCGGCAACGCTACCGACCGGGAGCCGCGGTCACCGACACCAGTTTCTAGATGTGTTTCTTGCGCCGCAACGGCGTCGGCGTGACGGTCCCCGGGGCCAGCCGTCGGGCCGAGACCAGAAACGCCGTATGCCCGCGCATGTTGTGTTGGGGCCGCACCGCCAGGCCGACGACGTCCCAACCGCGCTGCAACGTCTCCCAGGACCTCGGCTCGGTCCAGCACTGCTGTTCGCGCAACGCCTCCACGATGCGGGACAGCTGGGTAACGGTGGCGACGTAGACCATCAGCACACCGCCGGGCACCAGCGCCTTGGCGACGGTGCCCAGCACGTCCCACGGCGAGAGCATGTCCAGCACCACCCGGTCGGCCTGCGGGCCGTCGTAGTCGGCCAGGTCGGCGATTACCAGGTCCCAGTTGTCCGGGCGCTCTCCGAAGAAGGTGTCGACGTTGCGGGCGGCGTGCACGGCGTGGTCGTCGCGCACCTCATAGGAGATCACCCGCCCGGTGGGGCCGACGGCGCGCAGCAGCGAGCAGGTCAGCGCCCCGGAGCCGGCGCCGGCTTCGAGCACCGTGGCACCGGGGAAGATATCGCCCTCGTGCACGATCTGGGCGGCGTCCTTGGGGTAGATGACCTGGGCGCCGCGCGGCATGGACAGCACGTAGTCGATGAGCAGCGGGCGCAGCACCAGGAACGGGTCCCCGTTGGTGGAGGTGACGACGCTGCCCTCGGGCGCGCCGATGACGTCGTCGTGCGCGATGGCGCCCCGGTGGGTGTGGAACTCCCCGCCCGGGCTGAGCAGCATGGTGTAGTGCCGGCCCTTGGCGTCGGTGAGCTGTACCCGGTCACCGACGACGAACGGACCCGTTTTCTCAGACACAACCGGTCAGCCTGCCATGCGCAGCCCCGGGGACACAGCTGGGCGGGGCCAACCGGTGTGCCCCGCGTACAGTCCGATCCGGAAGAGATAGGAGATCGCGGTGACCGGCAGTTACTACCATCGGCTCCCCTCGTCCGGCGACGCGCAGCGGTTTGCGGCCAGCGAGATCACCGCCAGCGCGTGGGGCCCGAACCTGCAGCACGGTTCTCCCCCGCTGGCCCTGCTCACCAAGGTGGTCGAGGAGCGGCTGGCCGGATCCGGGCAGCGGATCGGCCGGCTGTGCCTGGACATCCTGGGCGAGATGCCGATCACCGAGCTGACCGTCACCGCCTCGACGCCGCGCCCGGGGCGTCAGATCAGCCTGCAGGCGGCCGAGCTCGCCCCCGCCTCGCAGCCACAGCGCCCCGCCGCCCGGCTCTCGGCCTGGGCGCTGTCGGTCTCCGATACCGCCGCGGCGGTATCGGACCGCTACCCGCCGCAGGCCCGCACCGACGAACAGCCGCTGCCCGATTTCTGGTGGGACGCGGCGGGTTACCTGGACACGCTGACGCTGCGGCGCGAGGCCGACGAGGCCGGTGCCCGGGTGACCTGGGCGACCTCGAACGTCGGCCTGGTCGACGACGAACCCACCACGCCGCTGCAACGGCTGGCGATGGTGGTGGACACCTGCAACGGGCTGGGCTCGCCGCTGAACCCGACCGAGTACACGTTCATGAACACCGACGTCACGGTGCACCTGCACCGGGAGCCCACCGGATCGGAGTTCGCCCTGAGGGCCCGCGGGTCGATCGGCCCGGACGGTCTCGGGGTCACCACCTCGGAGCTGTTCGACGCCACCGGATTCGTCGGCGTCTGCGCCCAAACGGTGCTGGTCCGGCGCCGGGCGGACTGAATCGCCCGGGTTCCGCCGGCCGCGGGATCGACGGGCTGCGATTCTCAGCGACCTGTACGGTTTGTCTGGTAGAGCCACGTCCGAACGAGGAGTTTCATGAGTTTCCCCAGCGATCCCTACGGGTCCACCCCGGGTGCGTCGGGCAACCAGCCAAACCTGTTCGGCGCGTCGTCGGAGGAACCGCCGATCTCCAGTGGCTACGCCGTACCGGGCTACGGTGCCGCACCGGGCTACGGGGGCCCACCGAACTACGGGGCCGCTGCGGGCTATGACGCGATGCCGGGTGGCTACGAGGCGCCCCCGCTGGGTGCCGGCGGCTATCCCGGGATGCTGCCGTACGGCCAACCGAACAACAACCTGGTCTGGGGCATCCTCACCACCATCTTCTGCTTCCTGCCGCTGGGCATCGTGTCCATCGTCAAGGCCAATCAGGTCAACTCGAAATGGCAACGGGGCGACGTCGCGGGCGCCTACGCCTCGGCGCGTTCCGCCAAGCGCTTCGCCATCGCCTCCGCCATCGTCAGCATCGTGATCACCGCCATCGCCGCGGTCGTCATCGGCGTCATCGTCAGCCAGGAGAACAAGCGCAACCGCAGCTACTACTCCTACTCGACGCCGACGTCGTACGTGCCGTCGTACCAATCCAAGAGCGACATCGAGTACGCGATCCGCGGCGCCTCCTACGGCGACTGCTTCTACCGCGAGTCCAGTGGCTCCACGCTCAGCATGTTCGTCAAGGTGTCCTGCAGCCAGTACAAGGCCAATGTCAAGGTCACCAAGGTGACAACCTCGACCAGCAACTGCAGCGGCAACTGGGTGCGCAGCGACTACGACTCGTCCTACAGCACGTCGCAGGTGGTGCTCTGCCTGACCAGCGTCTGAGCGGGACCGGGCCGCAAGCGCGGCGCTACACCGCGCCCACCGACGCCGCGATGGACAAACCGGCCAGCACGGCGACCGCGTCCTCGATCAGCCCGTAGAACAACGGGTGGCCACCGGCAAACCGCCGTTTCAGCGCCACACCGGCAATTGTGCCCAGCGCGGCACCGGTGATGCCCGCGCCGATTCCGCCGACGGTGTAGCCGTGCGTCGAACCGAGCAGCGCGCCGGCCACCCCACCCATGATCAGCCGGCCACCGAACTGGGTGAGCGCGGTGCGCGGACGGGTGCGGGCCAGCTGGTCGGTGATCATCTCCACGATGGCGGCCAGGGTGAACAGCGTCAGCGTCACCGGATGCCCCAGCCACAGCGCCCAACTACGGTCCAGGTCGATCCAACCCAGCATCGCCGCCCAGCACAGCACGGCCGGAGCTGTGAACATCCGCAGGCCGGCGACCATGCCGAGCAGCAGGGCCAGCCCCAACACCAGAAAATGCGTCATGCCCGGAAGCTAACACGTCCGGGTATGGCGCTAGAACCGGCAGAACCGGATATCGGAGGCCAGGATCGCCTTGGCCCCGATGGCCGCCAGCCGGTCCATCACCGCGTTGACGCCCTTGCGTGGCACCAGCGCCCGCACCGCCACCCAGTCCGGATCGGCCAGTGGTGCGATGGTCGGCGATTCCAGACCCGGGGTCACCTCCGTGGCCTGCTCCAGCACCGCGCGGGGGCAGTCGTAGTCCAGCATCAGGTACTGCTGACCGAACACCACGCCCTGGACCCGGGCGGCCAGCTGGTCGCGCGCCGGATCCGCGGCCGCGCCCGCGCGCTCGATCAGCACGGCTTCGGAATCACACAGCGGCGCACCGAAAGCCACCAGGTTGTGCTGGCGCAGGGTGCGCCCGGAACCGACCACGTCGGCGATGGCGTCGGCCACACCGAGCTGAATGGAGATCTCCACCGCGCCGTCGAGGCGGATGACCGTCGCCTCGATCCCCTTGGCGACCAGGTCGTTGCGCACCAGGTTCGGGTACGCCGTGGCGATGCGGCAGCCCGCCAGATCCGCGACCGTCCAGTCCCGCCCGGCCGGCGCGGCGTAGCGGAATGTCGACGAGCCGAAGCCCATCGCCAGGCGTTCGGTCACCGGCGCGCCGGATTCGGCGGCCAGATCCCGTCCGGTGATCCCGAAGTCCAGCTGCCCGGACCCGACATAGATGGCGATGTCCTTGGGGCGCAGGAAGAAGAACTCGACGTTGTTGACCGGGTCGACGACGGTCAGGTCCTTGGGGTCGGTGCGCCGGCGGTAACCGGCCTCGGACAGCACCTCAGCCGCCGACTCACTCAGCGCCCCCTTGTTGGGCACGGCCACCCGCAGCATGGCGTTCACAGCTTTCGGTAGACGTCGTCGAGGGTCAGGCCCCGTGCCAGCATCAGCACCTGCGTCCAGTACATCAGCTGGCTGATCTCGCCGGCCAGCTCGTCGTCGCTCTCGTGTTCGGCGGCCAGCCAGACCTCGCCGGCCTCCTCGAGGATCTTCTTGCCCACGGTGTGCACGCCGGCATCCAGCGCGGCCACGGTCGCGCTGCCCGGCGGGCGGGTGCGGGCGCGCTCGCCGAGTTCGGCGAACAGTTCCTCGAAGGTCTTCACGGGCAGTGATTCTTTCATGGCGCCGCCCGTACCGGCCGCACGCGGTACCCGGCGCATCCGCCCGCGCGCGGGGATCCGGGCTATTTCAGGTGCGGTGCCAACAGCTCCGACCAGGCATTCGACAGTGTCTTCCACTCCGTCTCGCAGCGATCGGCACGATCCTGCGGCAACCCCTCCTCGGTGATCATGGCGCCCTGGCTGTCCGGGTCCGAACCGTAGATCCAGCACAGGATGTTGTACATCCGGGCCTCGTTGGGGGTGTGCGGGTCGGCCAGGGCGTCCTTGTCCGGCTGGCCGTCGCGCTTGGCGTAGATGCGCCATTCGGTGGCGAAGTCCTTGGCCGCCTGTACGTAGTCCGGGTCGATCGTGCCGTCGTCGTCGGGTGCCAGCAGTTCGTATGCGGCCAACTGATCGGCCACGTCCTCCTGACGCCCGGTGGCCGGGAGCTGGTAGATGTCGACCGCCATGTGCCCGAGTTCGTGGTAGAACGATGCGACCACCATGCGGCGCGCGGTGGCGTTGACATCCGGGTGGTCACCGTCATCGAAGATCCTCAGACTCTCGTCGACATCCTCGTAACACATGATCACCTTCTTGTCGTCGGGGTCCCAGTAGTCATTGGCCTCGTCGCACTGTGACGCGACCAGCGGGATGTCGTAGGGCAGACGGAACGACGAGGTCACCGCCTCGGCCAGGCCTTCGAGTACCCGGGTGTCCTGCAGCAGCTGACGGCCGCGCTGCGCCTGCGGTGTGGTGGCGTCCTCGTATTCGACGCTCATGGTCCCGTAGACGTCCTCGGCGGCCGCGGTGGTGGTGCCCGCGGGCACCAGTCGTTCCGACGGGGAGGCCTCGGTTTTCGGGGCCTGGTGTCCGCATCCGGCGGCCAGCGTGGCCGTGACGAGCACCGCGGCGGCCCACATCAAGGTGGGTGTCAACCGACGCACTGTGGATCCCTTTCGGTCCGGTGAGTGGGCGACCGCCCGCGCCCGATGTCGTCAGGCGCGCTCGTCGAGCGCCTCGGCGTGCATGTCCTCCAGCGAGACCCCCTTGGTCTCCCGCACGAACCGCCACACGAAGACGAACGACAGGGCCGCGCAGACGGCGTAGAAGCCGTAGGCGCCGCCGAGCACGCTGCGCAGGCCGGGGAACGTCGTGGTGATGATGGCGTTGGCCACCCACTGCGCCGACGCCGCCAGACCCAGCGCCGCCGCCCGGATCCGGTTGGGGAACATCTCGCCGAGCAGCACCCACACCACCGGGCCCCAGGACATGCCGAAGGCAATCACGAACAGGTTCGCCGCCACCAGCGCGATCGGACCCGCGGCGCCCACCAGACTCACCGCACCGTCGGCATCGGTGGTCGCGAAAAAGCCGAATATGACGGCCATTGCGCCCAGGGAGACGGCCATACCCGCCGACCCCATCAGTAGCAGCGGCTTGCGGCCGATCTTGTCGATCAGCGCGATGGCGATCAGGGTCGTGGCGATATTGACGATCGAAGTGATCACCGTGATGGTGAACGACGAACTCTCGTCGAACCCGACGGCCTGCCACAGCACGTTGGAGTAGTAGAAGATGACGTTGATCCCGACGAACTGCTGAAACACCGACAGCCCCACGCCGATCCAGACGATGCCGTACAGACCGCCGGTGGGTTTGCGCAGGTCACGCCACGACGGTGGTTTGTCGGCGGTCAGTGATTCCTGGATCCGAGTGATGGTCAGCTCCAGGTTCTTCTCCCCCAGCAGCATGGTGAGCACCTTGCGCGCCTCGGGGATCCGGAACTTGGCCACCAGATAGCGCGGCGACTCGGGGATGGTGTAGGACAGCGCGCCGTAGACGACGGCGGGCACCGCCATCGACAGGAACATCCACCGCCAGGCCTCCAGACCCAGCCACAGTGTCTCCCCCGAGCCGCCGGCCAGGTGCGCCAGCAGCGCGTCGATGCCCAGTGCGATGAAGATGCCGGTGACGATCGCCAGCTGCTGTAGGGAGCCCAGACGCCCGCGGATGCGCGGCGGGGAGGTCTCGGCGATGTAGGCCGGGGCGATCACCGACGCCACGCCGACGCCGAGGCCGCCGACGATGCGGAACGCCCCGAACATCCAGATGTCCAGGGCCAGCCCGGTGCCGAAGGCGCTGATCAGGAACAGCGCCGCGGCGATCTTCATCACCGCCAGCCGGCCGATCCGGTCGGCCAACCGGCCCGCCACCATCGCACCGGTCGCCGCACCGAGCAGCGCCGCGGCCACCGCGACGCCGGTGGCCAGATCCCCGATGCCGAAGCGGTTCTGGACCGCGTCGACGGCACCGTTGACGACGGCGCTGTCGAAGCCGAACAGCAGGCCGCCCAGGGCCGCGACGGCGGCGATCAGCACCACCCGGGCCGAGCCGGGCGAGGCATCGTCGTCGTAGTAGGACGTTTCGCCGACATTGGCGGGTCCGTGGGACATCACCGGCACCTTTCGCCCAGCTGAATGAGGGAATTCACCCTAACTTCCCGGGGCATTGTTGCGGGCGCGTTCAGCTGCGTTGCGCGACGGCGGTTTCCGGTGCGGCGTGGATACGGCGCAGGTCGGCCACACCCAGCCCACGCAGCGAGTCGACGAAGCCGCGACCCGGGCCGGCGGGGACCACCACCGCGTTGGGGACCACCAGAACCACAGCACCGGCGGCCGACGCCGACGCCGCGCCGGTCACCGAGTCCTCGATGGCCAGGCACTGGGCGGGCTCGACCTCCAGCAGCCGGGCCGCCCGCAGGTACGGATCGGGTGCGGGTTTGCCGCGCGGCACCTCGTCGCCGCATACCGTGACCGAAAACCATTCCCGTCCAATACTTTCCAGCGCCTTCTCGGCGAGGTCGCGGCGGGTGTTGGTGACCAGAGCGGTCGGCAGGCCACTGGCCGCGACGGCTTCCAGCAGCTCCGGCGCTCCCTGGCACCACGGCAGATCGGTCTCGAACAGTTCCCCGACATAGGTGTGCACCCAGTCCGCCGTCGCCGCCATGTCCGACGGGTCGGGGTCCAGGCCCAGGTCGTCGTAGACGATGCGCATCACCGCCTCGCTGGACCCGCCGACCGTCGAATCGCGCACCGCGGTGCTCAATTCACGATCGTGGCGGTGGTAGAGCTCGCGGATCGCGACGTCCCACAGTTTCTCGGTGTCGACGAGGGTGCCGTCCATGTCCCACAGCACCGCGCGCATGGCGCCGATTCTCGCACCGGCCGGCCCCGGAACCGAAATCACCATATCCCCGGGCGGCGCGGTACCGGCGGGTCTAGCATTTCCCCTCGGGCCGGGGGGCTACCCAGGGGAGGAACACCCATGTCGATGTCCATGAATTCGCCGCGCTCCGGCGCGCTGCGCCGGGCCGCCGGGATCACCGTCGCGGTGGCGGCGCTGCCGTTGCTGTTGCTGGCCGCTCCGGGTGCCACCGGGTTCCAGGCGGGTGCGGACCCGGGGACCGAGAACTCCGATAACCAGGAAAACCAGAATCCGGACAACCAGAACAACGACGATCAGGATCCGAACAAGGACCAGAACCAGGCCCCCAATCTGCCGGACAATCAGAACAAGAATCAGAACCAGCAGAGCGTCGGCGGGGGCAGATTCAGCGGCACCTACACGGGCGTCGCGCACTACCGCACCGCGGACCAGCCTCTGACCGGGCACTACTCGTCGCCGTGCGCGGCCTGCGACGCGTCGGTCGGTGGAAACACCTTGACCTGGACCGGCGTCGGCTGGACCACCAGCCAGCCCGGTCCCTGCTCGCCGATCGTGACAATGTTCGTCCCGACCTCGGTGTCGGGCGGCTACGCGCAGACCATCGCCGCCTCGGTCACCGGACAGTGCGGCCAGCAGGAACCCGTGCTGGGCACCCTGACCCGCGTCGGCCCCTGACCGGCGGGATCAGTCCTCCGGGTTGTAGCCGAGGTTGGGGCTCAGCCAGCGCTCGGCCTCGGCCAGGGTCCAGCCCTTGCGCTTCGCGTAGTCGGCGACCTGGTCCTGGGCCAGCCGGCCGACCACGAAGTACTGCGACTGCGGGTGCGAGAAGTACCAGCCGCTCACCGCGGCGCCGGGCCACATGGCCATCGAGTCGGTCAGCTCGATGCCGGTGCGCTCGTGCACGTCCATCAACGTCCAGATCGTCGCCTTCTCGGTGTGCTCGGGGCAGGCCGGATAACCCGGCGCCGGCCGGATCCCGACGTAGCGCTCCCCGATCAGCGCCTCGTTGTCCAGGTGCTCGTCGGGCTGATAGCCCCAGAACTCCTCGCGGACCCGCTGGTGCATCCGTTCGGCGAACGCCTCGGCCAGCCGGTCGGCGACCGACTCCAGCAGGATCGCGCTGTAGTCGTCGAGGTCGGCCTTGAACTCCATGATCTTCTCCGTGCTGCCCAGGCCAGCGGTGACGGCGAACGCGCCGACGTAGTCGGCCAGACCGGTGTCCCGGGGCGCGATGTAGTCGCCGAGGGAGCGGTTCGGGATGCCCTCGCGGTGCTCGCCCTGCTGACGCAGGTTGTGCAGGGTGGTGAGCACCTCGGTGCGGGTTTCGTCGGTGTAGACGTCGATGTCGTCGCCGACCGCGTTGGCGGGGAAGAAACCGATCACCCCGTTGGCGCGCAGCCACTTCTGGTCGATCAACGCATCCAGCATGGCCTGGGCGTCGTCGTACAGTTTGCGGGCCGCCTCGCCGGAGGCCGGGTTGTGCAGGATGTCGGGGAAGCGGCCCTTCATCTCCCAGGCGTTGAAGAACGGCTGCCAGTCGATGTACTCCCGGAGCTCGGCCAGGTCGTAGTCGAGAAACGCCCGGACGCCGACGCCCTGGGCGGGCACCGGCGGGGTGTAGCCGTCCCAGTCGATGGGTGCGCGGTTGGCGCGGGCCTGTTCCAGCGTCAGCATCGGCCGTTCGTTCTTCTGCGCGTGCCGTTCCCGCAGCGCCGCGTAGTCGGCAGCGGTGGCCTCCAGCAGCGCCGGACGCTGACGTTCGTCGAGCAGAGCCGCGGCGACCGGCACCGAACGGGACGCGTCCTTGACCCAGACCACGGGGCCTTTGCGGCGGGGCGCGATCTTCACCGCGGTGTGGGCGCGCGAGGTGGTCGCACCGCCGATCAACAGCGGGATCTGCAGGCCCTTGCGTTCCATCTCGACGGCGAAGTTGACCATCTCATCCAGCGACGGGGTGATCAGGCCCGACAGCCCGATGATGTCGGCGTCATATTCCTCTGCGGCGGCCAGGATCTTCTCGGCGGGCACCATCACCCCGAGGTCGATCACCTCGTAGTTGTTGCACTGCAATACAACTCCGACGATGTTCTTCCCGATGTCGTGGACGTCGCCCTTCACCGTCGCCATCACGATGGTGCCGTTGGTGTCGTCGGAGGAGGTGTCTCCCGATTTCGCCTTCTCCGCCTCGATGAACGGCAGCAGGTAGGCGACGGCCTTCTTCATCACCCGCGCCGACTTCACCACCTGGGGCAGGAACATCTTGCCCGCGCCGAACAGGTCGCCGACGACGTTCATGCCGTCCATCAGCGGCCCCTCGATCACCTCGATGGGACGCCCACCCGCGGCGGCGATCTCGGCCCGCAGTTCCTCGGTGTCGGCGTCGACGTGCGCGTCGATGCCCTTGACCAGCGCGTGGGTGATGCGTTCGCGGACGCCTAGGGTGCGCCACTGCGCGGCGGCCGGGTCGGCGTCCGGAGCGCCGGTGCCCTTGCTGTTGAACCGTTCGGCGATCTCCAGCAGCCGCTCGGCCGCGTCCTCGCGCCGGTTCAGTACGACGTCTTCGATGCGGTCCCGCAATTCGGGGTCGATCGAGTCGTAGGGCACCAGGGCACCGGCGTTGACGATGCCCATGTCGAGGCCGGCCTTGATGGCGTGGAACAGGAACACCGCGTGGATCGCCTCGCGGACCGGGTTGTTGCCGCGGAAGGAGAACGACACGTTGGAGATGCCGCCGGAGATGTGCACACCCGGCAGGTTCTCCTTGATCCAGGCGCAGCCCTCGATGAAGTCGATGCCGTAGGTGGCGTGTTCCTCGATGCCGGTGGCCAGTGCGAAGCAGTTCGGGTCGAAGATGATGTCCTCGGCCGGGAAGCCGACCTCCTCGGTCAGGATCCGGTAGGCGCGCCCGCAGATCTCCTTGCGGCGCTCCAGATTATCGGCCTGGCCCTGCTCGTCGAACGCCATGACGACAACGGCGGCGCCATACTTGCGGCACAGTCGCGCCTCGGCCACGAACTTCTCCACGCCCTCCTTCATGGAGATCGAGTTGACGATCGGCTTGCCCTGGACGTTTTTCAGTCCGGTCTCGATGACCTCCCACTTCGAGGAGTCGATCATCACCGGGACCCGGCTGATGTCCGGCTCGGCGGCGATCAGCTTGGTGAACCGGTCCATCGCGGCGACGCCGTCGATCATGCCCTCGTCCATGTTGATGTCGATGACCTGCGCGCCGACCTCGACCTGCTGCAGCGCCACCGACAGCGCGGTGTCATAGTCGGAGGCCTTGATCAGGTTGCGGAACCGGGCCGAGCCGGTGATGTTGGTGCGCTCACCGATGTTCACGAACAGGGACTCGTCGGTGATGTTGAGCGGCTCCAGCCCGGACAGGCGGGTGGCCACCTCGACCTGGGGAACCTCGCGCGGCGCCTTGCCCTCCACCACCCTGGCGATCTCGGCGATGTGCTCGGGTGCGGTTCCGCAGCAGCCACCGACCAGGTTGACCAGACCGGCCTCGGCGAACTCGGCGAGATAGCCCGCCTGACACACCGGGGACTCGTCGTACTCGCCGAAGGCGTTGGGCAGCCCGGCATTCGGGTAGCAGGACACGAAGGTGTCGGCAATCCGCGCCATCTCGGCGATGTAGGGCCGCATCTCCGGCGCGCCCAGGGCACAGTTCAAGCCGACGGCGATCGGACGGGCGTGCCGAATCGAGTTCCAGAACGCCTCGGTGACCTGACCGGACAGCGTCCGCCCGGACGCGTCGGTGATTGTGCCGGAGATGATGACGGGCCAGCGCCGGCCGCGCTGCTCGAACAGCGTCTCGATGCCGAAGATCGCCGCCTTGGCGTTGAGGGTGTCGAAGATCGTCTCGACGATGAGGATGTCGGCGCCGCCGTCGACCAGCCCGGCCGCGGCGTCCAGATAGGCGTCGACCAGCTGGTCGTAGGAGACGTTGCGGGCACCGGGGTCGTTGACGTCCGGTG
This sequence comes from Mycolicibacterium insubricum, assembly GCF_010731615.1. Taxonomy (NCBI): domain Bacteria; kingdom Bacillati; phylum Actinomycetota; class Actinomycetes; order Mycobacteriales; family Mycobacteriaceae; genus Mycobacterium; species Mycolicibacterium insubricum. Next base: position 3,187,318 of record NZ_AP022618.1, read on the forward strand.
AGATCGACGCGGTCCGCGTCGTGGGCCCGAGCGCGCCGGCGACATAGCGGGGCTTCTCCGGCGTGCTGAACTCGTCGCACGCTCTGCGGGCCAGCGCGGCACCGGCGTAGTTGAGTTCGTAGCTCAGCTCCGCCATGCCGTAGTCCGACAGCGAGACCGCGTTCGCGTTGAAGGTGTTGGTCTCCAGGATGTCCGCACCCGCGGCGAGGTACTCGCGGTGGATCGCGGAGATGATGTGCGGCTGGGTCAGGGTGAGCAGATCGTTGTTGCCGATCAGGTCGCTGGGCCAGTCGGCGAACCGCTCGCCGCGGTAGCCGGCCTCGTCCGGGCGGTCGCGCTGGATCGCCGTACCCATCGCCCCGTCGATCACCATGATCCGGCGGCGCAGCGTGGCCGTCAGTTCCTCGGTGGCATCCGGCCGGATGTTCGGCACGAAAGGGGCCGGCGCCGCGCTGATCGGCTCGGGGACGTTCACATGCAATCCTTCCGTGACGGAAGGCGTCCTTGCTCCGCCGAGCGTGGCGGATGCCGGCTGACCGCACGGCTCCGTTGCAACGCCTCTCGACGGTGAAAGTCTACGTCGTCAGCCCGACGGCGCCGCGTGCCCTGGCACACCGGGGCCGGTTCAGCCCGTAGGCTTGATCGGTGACCCCGTCGGAGGACCGAGGCCAGGAGCTGCCCGAACTGCGCGACAGCATCGTCGTGGTGGCCTTCGAGGGCTGGAACGACGCCGGTGACGCCGCGACCGCCGCGGTCGAGCATCTGCACGACGTGTGGTCGGCCCGGGTGATCGCCGAGATCGACGACGAGGATTTCTACGACTACCAGGTCAACCGGCCGGTGATCCGCCAGATCGACGGCGTCACCCGGGAACTGCTGTGGCCGACCATGCAGATCTCCTGTTGCCGTCCGCCCGGATCGCAGCGCGACATCGTGCTGATGCGCGGGGTCGAGCCGAATATGCGCTGGCGGACGTTCTGCGCACGGCTGCTGGAGGTGACCAACGCCGTCAACGCCGACACCGTGGTGATCCTCGGGGCGCTGCTGGCCGACACCCCGCACACTCGCCCGGTCCCGGTGTCCGGGGCGGCCTACTCCCCCGATTCGGCGAAATACTTCGGGCTGGAGGAAACCCGCTACGAGGGGCCGACCGGGATTGCGGGGGTGTTCCAGGACGCCTGCGTGACGGCGGGTATCCCGGCGGTGACGTTCTGGGCGGCAGTCCCGCACTACGTGTCGTCGGCGCCGAGCCCGAAGGCCACGGTGGCGCTGCTGCGCCGGGTGGAGGAGGTGCTCGACATCGAGGTACCGCTCGGCGAGCTGCCGGCCCAGGCCGAGGAGTGGGAGAACATGGTCACCGAGATGACCGCCGAGGACGAGGAGATCGCCGACTACGTGGCGTCGCTGGAGGAACGCGGCGACGCCGAGGTCGACCTGACCGAGATGGTCGGCAAGATCGACGGCGACGCGCTGGCCGCGGAATTCGAGCGCTACCTGCGCCGGCGGGGCCCCGGCTTCAGCAAGTGAGTTCTCAGCGGAACCGGGCGCGGTAGTCGTCGAAGTTCCAGGTGGACAGGAACTCCCGGGCCGCGGCGTAGCCGTCGTCGTAGAGGGCGGCCTTGGCATGCGGGGACAGGTCGAATTCCAGCACCCCGACCTGGTGGGTGTCGACCCGGATGGTGCGGGCGGCTACCCGCGGCTGGTTGAGCAGCGTCTGGTCGTGCCCGACGAGAATCGTGGTGACGACCTGTTCCATCAGCGTCGGCGGGCGGACCTTGTGCAGCAGCCGCAACGCCGGGAACACCTCCTCGTTGTGGTCGGGCAGGCTCGGCATCAGCGTGATGCCCAGCGTCGGCCAGCGCGGCGGTTTCTCGTCGGCCCGGTCCAGCGAGTCGATCGGATAGTTCGACAGCAGGCCACCGTCGACCAGCGTCGACACCCCGCCGTCGGGCCGGGCCAGAGTTGCCGGTTTGAAGAAGAACGGGATGGCGGTGGAAGCCCGCACGGCGTCGGCCACCAGTTGCTCGTCGGGATCCAGACCGTAGACCCGGGCGTAGTCCCACGGCAGCCGGACCAGCTGGCCGATGCTGACGTCGGCGACGGTGACCACCAGGCGGTAGCGCTGTTCGGGCGGCAGACCGTCGTCGTCGATGGCCAAGTCTGCAAACGTCCGCACGCCGAACTCCGCGAGGTTCTTGACCAGCCAGTTGTGCAGCGCGTCGCCCCGGTAGATGCCGTCACCGGTCAGCACGCCGACGGCCGGGCCCAACAGCGGTACCCGTTCGACGGGGCCCTGGTCCAGGAAGCTCGCATAGTCGATGTCCATGGCCAGCTGTTCGAGGTCGGGAACCTTGACCCGGCCGGCCGCCGTCGCCGCCGCCAGGATCGCCCCCACGAAGGCGCCGGCCGAGGTACCGGAAATTCGCTGCGCCTCGTATCCCGCATCCGCCAACGCGGCGGCCGCACCGACCAGCGCGATGCCCTTGACTCCCCCACCAGATAGCACCAGATCGGCGCGTTTGCTCGACGGCATACCTTCGACCGTAGTCCCCGCAGCTCTGGCTTAGAGAGCCACGCCGAGCAGCGCGTCGACCGCAGCGGCAAATGACCCCGGGGCTGCGGTGTCGTGTCCGCCGTATTCCAGTGCGTCGGTGACCCAGCCGTCGACGGCGGCCAGCGCCTTGGGTGTGTCGAGGTCGTCGGCGAGATAGCCACGCAGCCGGGTGATCAGATCGGTGGTGTCGGGACCGGCCGGCAGCGCGGCCGCCGCACGCCAGCGGCCCAGGCGCACGGTCGCCTCGGCCAGCACCTCGTCGGTCCAGAACCGGTCGGCGCGGTAGTGTCCGGCGAACAGGCCCAGCCGGATCGCACCGGGGTCGACACCGAGCGCCCGCAGCCGCGACACCAGGACCAGGTTGCCGCGGCTCTTGCTCATCTTGTGGCCGTCCCAGCCGATCATCCCGGCGTGCACGTAGTGCCGGGCGAACCGGCGCGCCGAGGTGGCGGCCTCGGCGTGCGCGGCGGAGAACTCGTGGTGCGGGAACACCAGGTCGACCCCGCCGCCCTGGATGTCGAAGCCGACGCCGAGGCGGTTCAGGGCGATGGCGGAGCATTCGACGTGCCAGCCGGGCCGGCCCGGACCGAACGGGGAATCCCAGCTGGGCTCCCCGTCGCGGGCCGCCCGCCACAGCAGCGCGTCGAGTTCGTCGGCCTTGCCGGCCCGATCGGGGTCGCCGCCCCGCTCGGCGAACAGCTCTGTCATCTGCGCACGGTCCAGCCCCGACTCGTAACCGAACCAGTCGGTGGCCCCGACCCGGTAGTAGATGTCGGGATACTCGGGGTCGTCGACCCGGTAGGCGGCGCCGACGGCCAGCAGCCGCTCCACCAACGTCACCACCTCGCCGATGGTGTCGGTGGCGGCCACGTAGTCGCGCGGCGGCAGCACCCGCAGAGCGGTCATGTCCTCGCGGAAGAGCTCGATCTCGCGGGCGCCGAGGTCGCGCCAGTCGATCCCGTCGCGCTGCGCGCGTTCGAACAGCGGGTCATCGACGTCGGTGACGTTCTGCACGTAGTGCACGTCGTGGCCGCCGTCCCGCAGCACCCGGTTGATCAGGTCGAACGTCAGATACGTTGCGGCGTGCCCGAGGTGGGTGGCGTCATACGGGGTGATGCCGCAGACGTACATGGTGGCCGTGCGCCCCGGCGACACCGGTCGCAGCTGGCGATCCGAGGTGTCATACAGCCGCAGTTGCGGCCCCTGTCCGGGCAGCACCGGAACGTCGTGGGCAGACCAGGACCGCATGGCCCAGACTCTATCGGTGCGCACCGGCGCGGCTCACCGATGGATGGCGTCGAGCAGCACCCGGCCCAAGTCGGCGCGGCAGATCAGCAGATCGGGCAGGTACGGGTCGGGGCGGTTGTAGAGCATCGGGGAGCCGTCGAGGCGGCAGGTGTGCAGACCGGCGGCGCGGGCCACCCCGACCGGGGCCGCCGAATCCCACTCCCATTGCCCGCCGGCGTGCACGTAGGCGTCGACATCGCCGCGTACCACCGCCATCGCCTTCGCTCCGGCCGAGCCGATCCGGACCAGTTCCACCTCCATCCGCTCGGCGATCCGGTACAGCACCGCGGGCGGCCGGTTGGCCGAGGCGGTGATCCGGATCGGGCCGGTGCGCGGTGCGGCGGGGGCGGTGACGGTGTCGCTGCGGTACACCTCGTCGTAGGCCGGCAGGGAGACCGCGGCGTCGGTGATGGTCCCGTCGGGGCCGCCGACGCGCTGCCACAGGGCGATGTGCACGGCCCAGTCCCGCCGCCCCGGCAGCGAGTATTCGCGGGTGCCATCGACGGGGTCGACGATCCACACCCGGTCGGCACTCAGCCGCGCCAGGTCGTCGGGAGCCTCCTCCGAGAGCACCGCGTCATCGGGACGTTCGGCACGCAGCCGGGCCAGGATGTGGGCGTTGGCGCGGGCGTCACCGGCATCGCCGAGATCCCACGGGAAATCGTGGCCGACCTCCTCGCGGACCGCCAGCAGCAACCGGCCGGCGTCGACCGCCAGATCGGCGGCCAGATCGACATCGCTGCGATCGTCGGGGGCAGAGGTCACCCTGCCAGTATCGTGGGCAGCCGGAATCACCGACGAACGGAGGGCCCGATGGGCCGGATTTCAGCAGTCACCGGCACCGCCGCGGTATTGACGGCGGTGGCGGCACTCGCCGCCTGCAACAGCCACAACAGCGGCAGCGCGGCACCGGAAACGAGCGCTTCCGCGGCCGCGCCCGAGAAGCTGGACGGTACGTCCTGGCAGCTGTTACAGATCCAGTCCTCCGACGACGCCCAGGGCATCACCACCGTCGACGACCCGTCGAAGTTCACCGTCTCCTTCGGTCCCGACGGCCAGGCGGCGATCAAACTCGACTGCAATACCGGGGGCGGCAGCTGGACCGCGGAGCCCGCCGAGGGTGGCGAGTCGGGGACCCTGACGTTCGGGCCGATCCGGCAGACGTTGATGGCCTGCGGCGACGGGTCGCTGGACGGTCGGGTGGGCCAGGAGTTGTCGCACGTGACCGGCTATCTGTTCCGCGACGGGCAGTTGCACCTGTCGACGAAGTTCGACGGCTCCACCCTGACCTGGCGACCGACGCCTTCTTAGAACGCCGGCCACGGGATCGGGCGGGACCGCTCGTCGGGGCCGGGTAGCACCGGGTTCTCCAGCAGCCCGCGGGTCCGGCCGGCCAGTGCCGTGATCTCGGCGTCGGTCAGATGCGCGGCCAATTCCGCGCCGAGTTCACCGTCGAGCAGCCCGGCGAACTCGGCGACCGCGGCCAGGGTGTCGTCATCGACCGGCAGGCCGGCCCAACCCCACAGCACCGTGCGCAGTTTGTCCTGGGCGTGCAGGCACAGGCCGTGGTCGACGCCGTACACCCGGCCGTCGGAGCCGGCCAGGATGTGCCCGCCCTTGCGGTCGGCGTTGTTGACCAGCACGTCGAATACGGCCAGCCGGTGCAACCGCCGGTCGTCGGCGTGGACCAGCGCCACCTCGTTGCCGTCGTAGTCCTGCGCCCGCAGCACCGGCAGATAGCCGACCGGCACCTCGGCGACCGGGCACACGTCGACCAGGTCCGGTCCCGGGTCCGCGGTCGGTTCGGGTGAGCCGGCCAGCCCGTCGCCGGCCTGGTTCACCCAGCGCTGCACCATGCCGGGTCCGTGCGGCCCGTCCCGAATCACTGTGTCGGGCACCAGGTTCCAGCCGAGCCGTTCGGAGATGAGGTAGCTGGCCAGTTCCCGCCCGGCCAGCGTGCCGTCGGGAAAATCCCACAGCGGCCGCTCGCCGCGGATCGGCTTGTACACACAGTGCCTCGCTGAACCGTCGGGGAGTTGGGCCTCGCACAGGAAGGTGGCATTGCTCGCCGAACGGATACGGCCCAGCACCTGCAACGCGCCGTGGCGCAAGGTCTCCTCAGTCGGCGGTGTCATCGGCGGCCCCGAACGCCTCGCGCCGGTACCCGTTGGTGCGCACGCAGACATGTCCAGCCGGATCCAGCGGCTCGTCGCACAGCGGGCACGGCGCGCGGCCAGCCGAGATCACCCGGGTCGACCGGCTGGCGAACTGCCGCGCCGATTCCGGGGACAGGAACACCCGGACGGCGTCAGGACCATCCTCGGTGTCCTCCAGCACCACCGACGCGTCGAATTCGTTGTCGGTCACCGCGAGCAGTTCCACCACCACCGAGTTGGCCTCGGCATCCCAGCCCAGGCCCATGGTGCCCACCCGGAACTCCACGTCGACCGGCGTCTGCAGCGGCGAGAGGTCGTCGACCGCGTCGGTTTCCGGCGGCAACGGGGCCCCGAACCGGCGGTGCACCTCGACCAGCAGCGCGCCGATCCGCTCGGCCAACACCGCGACCTGCTGCTTTTCCAGCAGCACCGAGACCACCCGGGATTCGTGGACGGCCTGCAGATAGAAGGTGCGGTTGCCCGGCTCGCCGATGGTTCCGGCAACGAAACGATCGGGGGTGCGGAAGATGTGGATTGCGCGGGCCATTTGCTGTCCAAAATACCGGGTGATCGCCGTACCGATTCGCCGACGTGCGGCAGCGGTTCACAATCCGGCCACGGTCGACGCCAAAACACCGCCGAACACCACCGCGGGCACCGCCATCCCGGCGGCGAATCCGAGGCCGAAGCGACGGCCACCGGCGGTGACCGCGAGAACCGTCTTGACCAGCAGGTTCGACCCCAGCGCGGCGGCGATCGCGACCAGCGCGGTGCCCGTGTCGATGGCACCCATCGACGCCGTCGTCGCCGTCGCCGTCGCCGACACGAACCCGCCGGCACGAACCCGCCGGCCAGGCCGGTGACCAGCAGGCCGCGCTCGGGGCCCAGCGCCCGCACGCCGATGTAACCGACCCAGCCGATGCCGGTGAACAGCACCACCAGCAACCACAGCTTCTCCGGGTTGAGCTGGCCGTAGGGCCCGAGGTCCCGGTCCGGCAGCAGCGGCAGGACGACGAACGCCACGACGAAGAACTTGATGGCGTCCTCCACCTCGACTTCGGTGAGGATCCGCCGGACGAACCGGTGGATGCGAGTCTTGGACCACAGCAGGGTGGTCACGATGACCGCGACCGCGACCGCCACCAGGAACGGTTCGATCTGCTGCCAGTTCGCGTCAACTCCTCAGCGGTCCGGAACCCAGTAGTCAGGCGGTGGAACCGCCGACCGGTGCGTCGCCGGTCGGCGTCTCGACGGACGCCGACAGGGCGGCGGCCAGCGCCGACCCGGTGTGATTGATGTGCACGACGAACGGTCGCACCGGCGTGTAGCGGATGACGCTCATCGACGCCGGGTCGGCCACGATGCGCTGGAATCCGTCCAGGTGCAGGCCGAGCGCGTCGGCGAGCACCGACTTGATGACGTCACCGTGCGTGCACGCCAGCCAGAGCACGTCGCCGCCGGCGCCCTCGGCCAGACGCCGGTCGTGCTCCCGGATCGCCGCGACCGCTCGGGTCTGCACCTCGGCCAGTCCCTCGCCGTCGGGGAACACCGCCGCGCTGGGTTGCTGCTGCACGACCTTCCACAGGGGTTCGCCGGCCAGGTCGGTGAAGGTGCGGCCGGTCCAGCTGCCGTAGTCGACCTCGACCAGGCGTTCGTCGATGACCTGCTCCAGCCCCAGGGCGGCGGCCAGCGGTTCCAGCGTGCGTTCGCAGCGCAGCAACGGGGAACGGACCAGCGCCGCAATCCGCAGCCCGGCGAGCCGGTCGACGACGCCGGCCGCCTGCTCGCGGCCGGTGTCGTCGAGGTCGACGCCGGGGCTGCGTCCGGCCAGGGTGTGGGCGGTGTTGGCGGTGGATCGGCCGTGCCGCAACAGGATGACGGTCATCGGGGGCGCCTCACGACGCCGCCAGCACGCCGGTGCCCAACAGGGCCATCACCACGGTGCCCAGCAGGATCCGGTAGCCGACGAACCAGTACATGCTGTGGTTGCTGACGAACCGCAGCAGCCAGGAGATCGCAGCGTATCCGACGACGAAGGTGATGATCACCGAGACCAGCAGCTGCGGGCCGGTGGCGCTCATCCCTTCGGTGACCGGTTTCCAGGCGTTGGGCAGTTCGTGCAGGCCGGAGGCGAAGACTGCGGGGATGCCGAGCAGGAAGCCGAACCGGGCGGCCAGCGCCCGGTCCATGCCCAGGAACAGCCCGGCGCTGATCGTCGACCCGGACCGGGATACCCCGGGGATCAGTGCCAGGCACTGGGCGAAGCCGACGGCCACCCCGTCGCGCACGGTGAGGTCCTCGGCGTGGCGGGTCTGGCGGCCGAAGTATTCCGCCGCGGCGATCACGAAGGAGAACGCCACCATCGCTGTCGCGATTACCCATAGGTTGCGCACGTCGCCACGGATGAAGTGCTGGAAGACCACGCCGATCACCACGATCGGGATGCTGCCGATGATGACCAGCCAGCCCATCCGGTAGTCGACGTTGTCGCGGTGGGTTTTGATCAGCAGGCCGTCGAACCAGGCCCGCACGATCCGGACGATGTCGCGGGCGAAGTAGGCCAGCACGGCAATCTCGGTGCCCAGCTGGGACACCGCGGTAAACGACGCCCCGGCGTCGTCGGAGAAGAACAGCCGCGAGGTGATCGCCAAGTGCCCCGACGAGGACACCGGAAGGAACTCGGTCAGGCCCTGTACGACGGAGAGCACCACGACCTGAAGCCACGACATGGCCGACACGGCGGTATCCACGCCGACGACCGTACCGCCAAATACTGATCACAACGGTGTTGCGCACCCCGCCGGTCTACGTGGTGTCGTGGCGATCATCCACCCGGTGAACAGTGCCGGAATCGCCAGGAAGAGGTAGAACCACACCGCCAGCGTCTGGTTGGAAAACATGGGGCTCCGGTTCGGCTCCTCGGCCGAGGCGCGGGATGTGTAACCCAAGTGGTCCTTCGGCGGGGAAATGGGCGTTGATCGACCAGTTACGTACACCCAGGCGGGCTCGGCAGGCAGCTGACCTGGGAATTTGCCCGTGATGGGGAATCGTGGCTGTCCGTAAGTGGTCTGTCGAGGAGCCGACGGACGCCGACAGACCACTTAGCTGCATGCCCCGACAACCTCCGGCGAAGGTCCTTCACGAACCGCCCGAATACACTCGACCGGACCCGTCGCCCAGCCGAAGAGAACACCGTGCCCCGCTACGCCTGCCCCACCGCCGCCCGGCGCGCCCTGGCCGGGGCGTGTGTGCTGATGCTGCTGGCCGGTTGCTCATGGATGCCCGACAAGCACCTGGGCGGGGCGCCGCCGACCATCGAGACGGCCCGGCCCGCGGTCTCCCCCGCGACGACCGTCACGCCGGCCGGCACGGTCCGTCCGCTGGCGGGCATCCCGCAGGCTGCGCTGGTCGACCCGGACACCGCGTCGTTGGTCGTGCTGGTCGGCGGCGACACCCCCTCCCTGCAGGTTCTCGGATCCACCTCGGGCACCCGGGTGATTCCGCTGCCCAAGACCGCGCCGACGACCGCACTCGCGGCCGCGCAACCGGGCACGGTGCTGCTGACCACCCGCGGCGGTTATCTCACGGTCGACCTGCGGGCCGGCACGGTGACCCGCATCGACATCGACGGCCAGGCGAACACCGATTTCACCGCGATCGCCCGGCGCGCCGACGGCCGGTTGCTGCTCGGCACCGTCGACGGCACCCTGCTGCTGTTGGCCGGGCCCGCCCAGGTCGCCCACTCCGAGCGGATCTTCGCCCGGGTGGACGCCATCGTCACCCAGGGCGACATCGGGGTGGTGCTGGATCGAGGGCAGACCTCGGTCACGGCGGTCAACACCGACGGCAGCCCCGGTGAGGCGCTGCGGGCCGGCGAGGGCGCGACCACCATGGTCGCCGACAGCGCGGGCCGGGTGCTGGTCACCGACACCCGGGGCGGGGAACTCCTGGTGTTCGGCACCGACCCGCTGATCATGCGTCAGCGCTACCCGGTGCCCTCCTCCCCGTTCGGTCTCGCCGGGTCGACCGCGCTGGCCTGGGTGTCCACCACGGTCGACAACAAGGTGACCGGGTACGACCTATCCACCGGCATCCCGGTGCAGCGCGTGCAGTACCCGACGGTGTCCCAACCGGACCTGCTGGCCCACGACGCGGCGACCGACACCCTCTACGTGGTGTCGACGACGGGCGCCGGTGTCCAGATGATCGCGCACGCGAGTCGCCCGTGAGCCGCGCGTCGCGCGGGCGGATGCCGGCCGCCTGGGAAGCCGATCTGTCCGACGAGTACGAGTGGATCCCGTTGCGGCTGCCGCCGGACGTCACCCGGCTGACCGCCTCCACCCGACTGTCCATCGAGGCGGCCTATCGCGGCTGGGAACTGACGAAGGTCCGGCTCTACAGCGACGGTAGCCGCCGGGTTCTGCTGCGCCGCAAGAAGATCCGGTTGAATCCGCTGGCCGACACGGTGATGGGACCCTAGAACGCATGTATGACCTGCTGCGCGCCGCCATGTTCCGGGTGCCACCGGAACGCATCCACACCGTCGTCTTCGCCGGCCTGCGCGCGGCGACGGCCACCGCACCGGCGCGCGTCGCGCTGCGCCGACGCCTGGCCCCGGCCGACCCGATCCTGGCCAGCACCGTCTTCGGTGTCCGGTTTCCCGGACCGCTGGGGCTGGCCGCCGGATTCGACAAGGACGGGCAGGGACTGAACACCTGGGGGGCGCTCGGCTTCGGCTACGCCGAGGTCGGCACCGTCACCGCGGCGGCCCAGCCCGGCAACCCCTCGCCCCGGCTGTTCCGGCTGCCGGCCGACCGTGCGCTGCTCAACCGGATGGGCTTCAACAACCACGGAGCCGGGGAACTGGCGCTGCGGCTGGCGCGGGAACATTCCGATGTACCGATCGGGGTGAACATCGGCAAGACCAAGCTGACCCCGCCCGAGGGCGCGGTCGAGGACTACCGGGCCAGCGCCCGGCTGCTCGGCCGGCTCGCGGACTATCTGGTGGTCAACGTCAGTTCGCCGAACACCCCCGGCCTGCGGGACCTGCAGGCGGTCGAGGCGTTGCGCCCGATCCTGGCCGGGGTGCTCCAGGAGACGCCGACCACCCCGGTGCTGGTCAAGATCGCGCCGGACCTGTCCGATGAGGACGTCGACGCGGTCGCCGACCTGGCGCTCGAGCTGGGTCTGGCCGGGATCGTCGCGACCAACACCACGATATCGCGGGCACATCTGGCGACCGCGGGCGTCGAGCAGCTGGGATCCGGTGGCATCTCCGGGCCGCCGGTCGCCGCCCGGTCGCTGGCGATCCTGCGCCGCCTGCGGGCTCGGGTGGGCGAGCGCTTGGTGCTGATCAGCGTGGGTGGCATCGAGACGGCGGAGGACGCCTGGACCCGCATCACCGCGGGCGCCGCCCTGTTGCAGGGCTACACCGGATTCATCTACGGCGGCGGGTTGTGGGCAAAGCACATTCACGACGGCATCGCCGCACGCCTGCACGCCGGTGGCTTCGCATCGCTGGCCGAGGCGGTCGGGTCGGGCGCCGTCGGGCCGACCGGGTAGTCATACAAAACAGGTAGTGACTACGCATGTGCCGTGAAGGCCCATCGCAGTAATGTGTGATGCGAGGCACAGCGGGCAGTTCGTTCAGGGGGAGCAGGACGGCCGGGCCGCACAGCCGGGGGGCGTGGGTCAACGTCCGTCCGCTGACCGGTGTGCCCGAACGTGGACCGGGCGGGACCTTGAGGGGTCGCCCGGTCCACGTTGGTATTTGCGGCGGACCTCCAGACGTGGTGCGCTGTCCCGCCTAAGTTCCCCCGTTTCGGCCCCCGATCGCGGTTAACTATCCGGCGACGATGGTTGTGGGGCCGGAGGGGGTTGGGTTGAGTACCGAGGCGACGGAATTACCCGACCGCACCGAGGTGCTGGTCATCGGCTCCGGCTTCGGTGGATCCGTCGTCGCCGCCGAACTCGCGACCGCGGGGACGCAGGTGTGTGTCGTCGAACGCGGCAACGAATACCCGCCGGGCAGTTTTCCCCGGGGCCCCGCGGAGTACGCCACAAACTTCTGGGATCCGCACCGCGGCCTGTTCGGCATGTTCGACGTGTGGACCTTCCGCGGGCTGGAAACCGTGGTGGCCAGCGGCCTCGGCGGCGGGTCGTTGATCTACGCCAACGTGATGCTACGCAAGCCGGCGACCTGGTTCCGTCAACCACACCCCTACCGGCCCGGCGTCGAGGAACAGTGGAGTTTCGACCGCGCCGCACTCGAACCGCACTACGACGCCGTCGAGGACTTCCTGCGCGTGCAGAAATTGCCCACCGAGGCCACCGACGACCCGCTCGATCCCGCCTATCGGCTGCCCAAGACGCTCGCCTTCGCCGGCACCGGCAACGCAGCGCTGGCGCCGCTGGCCGTACAGTTCCGCAACGAGGCCGGGCACGCGGTGATCGGCGGCGGCGTCCCGGATCCCGGATATCCCAACCTGTTCGGCGCCGCGCGGCGCACCTGCCGGCTGTGCGGCGAGTGCGACGTCGGGTGCAACGACGGCGCCAAGAACAGCATGGACCACACCTACCTGTCGCTGGCCAAGGCGCACCATGCCACCCTGCACACCCGCACCAAGGTCACCCGCATCACCCGGGGGCCCGCCGGCGGGTTCGAGGTCGCGGTCAAGGTCTACCCGCCGGCCCCGCCGGGGCGCACCGTCATACCGCGGCGCCGGACGATCATCGCGGACCGGGTGGTGCTGGCTGCCGGAACACTCGGCAGCGGCTACCTGATGCTGCGCAACCGCGAGCACCTCGGCCTGCACAACCCCGCGCTGGGCTCCCGGTTCTGCGGCAACGGGGACCTGCTGGGTTTCATCCTCGGCGCGGCGGAGTCGCTGGCGGGCTGGCGCGGCCCGGTGATCACCTCCTACCTGGAGTTTCCCGACCAGACCGATACCCGCCTGGCCACCGACCTGGGGATGTACATCCAGGACGCCGGCTATCCGGAGTTCGCGGCCTGGCTCACCGACACCGCGGCATCTCTGCGGCGACTGCCGAAGATGGCGAAGGTGATCATCGGCGAGGCAGTCGGACGCAAGTTGGGGCGCACCGACACCTCGCTGTCGGCCGAGCTCAGCGAGCTGCTGGGCCGCCCGACCATCACCTCGCACGGCCTGCCGGTGCTCGGCATGGGAATGGACGTCGCCGACGGCACCCTGTTCTTGCAGACGAAGCACCCGAAGGTCATGGACAACACCTGGAGCACGGCGTCGTCGGCCGAATACTTCGACGTGCTCGTCGACCGGATGCGCAACCTCGCCGCCCAATTGGGCGGCCGGCTGACGCTCAACCCCACCTACCGGTTCCGGCGGGTGATCTCGGTGCACCCGTTGGGTGGCTGCCCGGCCGACACCGACCACAGCCTCGGGGTGGTCGACGGTATGGGCCGGGTCCGCGGCGTACCCGGGATGCGGATCTGCGACGGGTCGGTCTTCCCCGGTCCGGTCGGCGCGAACCCGTCACTGACCATCGCCGCGTTCGCCCGCCGCGTCGCGCTGGACATGCGCGACAACGAGAACACCGATCCACAGTCCTGGCCGCAGGTGGGTGTGGCATGAGGGTCGACTTCACCGAGGAGATGCGCGGCTTCTACGCGCCCGGGGCCCCCGGATATGACACCGGTGAGATCCTGGGCCGCGCCGAAGGCATCCGGCTGGGATTCCGGCTCACCATCGGTACCGATGACGTCGCCGCCATGATCGCCGACCACAACCACCGGATGCGGGCCGTCGGCACCATCACCTGCAAGGAGTTCGGCCCCGCCGCCCTGTCCACCGACGGCCAGTTCGAACTGTTCGCGCCGGCCCAGCGGGGGCGCTACAGCATGCGCTACCGGCTGCCGTTTCGCGCCTGGGACGGCCAGCCGATGACCCTGCTGGGCTACAAAGACGTCGGCGACGACCACGGCCCGGACATGTGGCCGGACACCACCACCTGTTACACGCGGCTGTGCCACGGGTCGGCGGACTGGCCGACCGACCCCGGTGAGCCCGACGGTTCTGACATCGCCGGGCCTCTTCCTCGCGGAACCACACCGCTCGTCGAACCCGGCGAGCCCGACGAGCACGCCCGCGGCATCCTGCGGCTGACCGCGCCGATGTTCGCCCGCCAGCTGGCCACCTTCCGCGGCACCCCCGAGGGGCTGGCCCGCTTCGGGGTGTTCTTCGGCCAGGGGTTGCTGCGCGCCTACCGCGGCCCGTTCCGGAGGTACTCGGTGTGAGCCCGGCCGACGTCGTGGTGGAAACCGTCCCGTTCACCGCCGGGGACGGAATGAAGTTGAACCTCAAGCGGATCCGCGGGTCCGTCGCCCCGTGGAAGGGTCCGGTGCTGCTGGCGCCCGGCGCCGGGGTGCGCGCCGAGCTGTTCCGCCCGCCCGAGGCGGTCACCGTCGTCGACGCCCTGCTCGCCGACGGGTGGGAGGTGTGGCTGGAGAACTGGCGGGCCAGTATCGACGTGCCTCGCAACCGGTGGAACCTGGATCAGGCCGCCGCCTACGACCATCCGCAGGCGGTGCGCACCATCTGCGACCTCACCGGCGCCGAGCGGGTCAAGGCGGTGGTGCACTGTCAGGGATCGAGCAGCTTCATGCTGGCGGTGGCGGCCGGGCTGCTGCCCGAGGTGGACAACATCGTCGCCAACTCGATGTCGTTGCACCCGGTGGTGCCGGCCTTCTCCGCGTTCAAGTTACGCCGGCTGGTACCGCTGATCGCACCGCTGCTCCCCTACGTCGACACCCGGTGGGGCGAACCCGGCCATCCCCCGCCCAATCCGGCGGCCCGGGCACTGGTGGCGATGGTGCACGCCACGCACCGCGAGTGCGCCAACAGTTCCTGCCGGATGATCAGCTTCACCTACGGTTCGGGGCGCCCTGCCCTGTGGTCACACGAGAACCTCTCGGAGAGAACCCACGACTGGCTGCGGGCCGAGTTCGGCGCGGTGCCACTGAGTTTCTTCGGCCAGATGGCGCGTTCCGTACATGCCGGGCAGTTGCTGCCCACCGGCCAGTTCTCATGCCTGCCAACGGATCTGCTGAATCACCGGCCGAAATCCGAGGCGCGCATCGCGCTGCTCACCGGTTCGCAGAACCGATGTTTCCTGCCCGAAAGTCAGTACCGGACACTGGAATACCTGGAGAAACACCGGCCGGGCGGGCCGCAGTCGATCAAGGAATTCGACGGCTACGGGCACCTGGACGTCTTCTTCGCCCGCTACGCCGCCCGGGACATCTTCGACTACATCATCGAGCAGCTGAACCGCTGACCGCCTCGGCCAGTCCCATCCGGTCCGCGACCCCGAGTTTGGTGCATGCCCGGTAGACGTGGCCCTCCACCGTGCGCACCGATACGCACAGCTGCTCGGCGATCACCTTATTGCTCAGGCCGTCGGCCACCAGCACGGCGATGTTGCGTTCCCGTTCCGTCAGCGGCAGCGGCGCCAATGCCTGTTCGAGGGCGGGGGTGGCCGGGGAGTCGCACGCGGCCGCCCACTTGGCCGCGCACCCCCGCGCCCGTAATTGCGCCGCACCGGCGCCGGCGGCGCCGTGGCGTACCGCGGCCTGCGCGGCGGCGTCGGCGGCGGCGGCCAGTCGGCCGGCCGTGGCGAACTCCGAGGCCACCTCCTCCAGCGCAACGGGATCGCCGTCGCCCAGCGCCCGCGCGTATCGGGCGATCAGCGCCGACATTGCCGTGCCCAGCCGCGCCGCGACCCGTTCGGCGGCGGGGACCACGCCGCGGTCGCCGAGCCGCACCGAATCGAGCACCGCAAGCGGGGCAACGCCGTACTGCCCGGCGCGTTCGGCGACCTCGACCGCGCGGCGGGCGGCGGCAACGGCGGCCGGCAGGTCACGGCGCGCCGCGTGTGTCCAGGCCCGGGCGAGTTCCAACTCCGGTGCGTACATGGCCGAGCGCATCCCGTAGCCGGCCTCCGCCCGGGCCAGCACCTCGGCGGCCTGCGCGTGATCCCCGCGCTGGCCCAGCAACCGAGCCTGCACCATCAGTGCCAGCGGACCCCAGGAGTACCCGGTGCCGGCCAATGCCACGGCGCTGGGCACCAGCAGCGCCGAGGCCTCGGTCAGGGCACCGCGGGCGGCCAGCACGGTGGCCAGCAGAATGTCGGCGATGGCTCGGCCCGGCTGCCGGATGCCGGCAAAGTCCAGGCATTGACGGGCAAACGCCTCGGCCCCGTCGACGTCACCGTTGGCCAGCGCCGCGGTGGTCTGGCCGAGTCCGATGGTGAACCGCAACAGGCCGGGCGGTAGCATCGCCAATCCTCGTTCGGCCAGCGCGGGGACCGGTTCGCAGCATCCCATCCGGGCGTTGGCCAGCGCCGCGGTGGCCGCCGCCCAGGCGACGGCCAGATCGTCGGCGGTGTCCGAGGCCAGCACCCGTTCGGCGTCGCGCCGCGCATCGACGATCTCACCGGCATTGAGCGCGAACGTCGCCGCCAGCGCGTCGAGCACGTCGCGGCTGCTCGGATTGACGACCCGGGTGCGGATCTGTGCCAGCAACTCCCTGGCCCGCTCGGACTCGCCGCGCATCCAGAACTGGTTGGCGGCCTTGGGCAGGACCCAGGCCACCAGATCAGTCTCGGACAGGGTGTCGATCTCGATGGCGTCCAGCACCTCGTCGGCCTCCGCCCCGCGGCCCTGCCAGGCCAGTGAATGTGCAAGCGGAAGCCGTGCGTAGAGGCTCTCCTTGCCATCCAGCGCTCCCCTGGCCAGCGTCTCGGTCAGCTGGAGGTCGCCGAGCCGCATGGCCTCCCAGGCCGCAACCAGCAGCTCGGCGGATCCCAGGGGGGTGTCGGTCTCCAGGGACAGCTGCGCCAGCCGCAGCCGGTCGCTGACGTGATCGGGATCGCGGGCGGCGATTTGGGCGACGAATTCGGCGCTGATCCGACGACGGGATAGCACCCCCAGCTCGCTGCGCACGCATTCGGCGTAGAGCGGATGGCCCGAAAGCACCACGGTGTCTGGGCCGCGCACCGAGATGGTCACCGCACCGGCCGACTCGGCCTGTTCGACGGCGTCCGCGCCCACCAGTTCGGCCAAATCGCGCAGCGCCAGCGGCTCATCGATGGCCAGATACTGCAGCACCCGGCGTGCGTCGGGCGGCAGCAGGTCCAGTTGCCGCCCGATCAGGGTGGCCAACGGCACCGACAGTGTCGCCGTGCCGTGCAGCTGCCACACGCCCTGAGCGCTGCGCAACGCCCCGGTCCGCACTGCCTCCTCGACCAGGTGCCGCGCGAAAAGCGGGTTGCCGCCACTGATCTCGAACAGCCGGTCGGCGGTGCTGCTGACCAGAGGTCCACCGAGGACCGATTCGATCAGCTCGACGGTCTCTTCCCGAGACAGTGCTTCGATATCGAGGCGGGTGACCAGCTGGTCCTTCCACAGTGCGGTGATGGCCGCCGGCGCCTCGATGTCGTCGCGCATGGTCAGGACCAGCCTGACCTGCGAGTGAATCATCAGTTGGTGCAGCAGCGTCGCGGACAGTTCGTCGAGGTGCTGGGCATCGTCGACGACGACCAGCATCCGGCGCTCGTCGACGTCCTGGCACAGCGACATTCGTGCGGCCCGCAGCAGGGTGGCCGATTCGGCGACCGGCGCCAGCTCGAGCAGATGGCTCAGCGCGCGGAACGGGATGTCGGCGGCCGACGCGGTGGCGCCGATCCAGCGCAACACCGACCGGCGGTCCCCGGTGCTGTGCCGTTCGGCCAGCCGGCGGGCCAGCGCGGTCTTACCGACCCCGGCCGCGCCGACCAGCGCCAGGCCTCGGTGACCGGGGCTTGAGAGCGCGGCGTCGATGCGCGCCCAGACCGAAGTCCGCGGTGCATCGCGCCAGGGCAGTTCGCTCACCAGTCGATGTTACGGCCGGTCAACGCTGGTATGTGCCGTGGATGACGGAACGGGCGATGGCATTGCTGAACAGATTGAAACCCAGGAAGGCGGGGGTGGCATCCTCGGGGATGTCGAGGCGCTCCACACCGACGGCGTGCACGGCCACCAGGTAGCGGTGCGGCCCGTGTCCGGGCGGAGGGGCGGCACCGAGGAATCGACGCAGGCCGGCGTCGTTGGCCAGGGTGAGCGCATCGCCCGGCAGCGAACTGCCGTCACCGACACCGGCGGGCAGGTCGGTGCACGTGGCGGGCAGGTTGGCCACCGCCCAATGCCAGAACCCGGACACCGTCGGGGCATCGGGGTCATAGACCGTGACGGCGAAGCTGCGGGTCTCCTCGGGGAAGCCCGACCAGCTCAACTGCGGCGATTCGTCCTCCCCACCGGCGCCGAAGATGCCGCTGACCTGCGGATTCGCCAGCGGACCGCCGTCGGTGAAGGACTGGCTGGTCAGCGTGAAGCTCGGCAGCTCGGGCAGGAAGTCGTAGGGGTTGTACGGAAAAGCCACGGTGGGGGTTCCCTTCTCAGCTCAGCAGTTCTGCAAAAATCTCGTCAGCACTTCGGTCCCGAAGACCAGCGAATCCACCGGAATCCGTTCGTCGACACCGTGGAACAGCGCCGCGAAATCCAGTTCCGGGGGCAGCCGTAACGGGGTGAAACCGAAGCAGCGGATCCCGAGCCGGGCGAAGTGCTTGGCGTCCGTCCCGCCGGACAGCATATACGGGACGATGCGCGACTCCGGGTCCGCCGCGAGCAGCGCCGTGTTCATCGCGTCGACCAGATCGCCGTCGAAAGTCGTTTCGTACGGCGGTAATTCGGTGATCCATTCGCGCTCGATGCCCGGGCCGAGCAGTTCGTCGAGCTCGCGCTCGAAGGCCGCCCGGCGGCCGGGCAGCACCCGGCAGTCGACGACGGCCTCGGCGCTGGCGGGGATCACGTTGGCCTTGTAGCCGGCCGACAGCATGGTGGGGTTCGCGGTGTCGTGCAGGGTGGCGCCGACGATCCGGCCGATCGGGCCGAGCTTGGCCACCATGCCGTCCAGATCCGGCGAGGCCGGGTCGAAGGTGTGTCCGGTCTCTTCGGCGACGGCGGCCAGGAACTCGCCCACGGCGTCGGTCAGCACCAGGGGGAACCGGTGCCGGCCGAGTTTCGCGACCGCCTCGGCCAGCGCGGTGACCGCGTTGTCGTCGTGCACGAAGGATCCGTGCCCGGCCGGGCGGCGCGCGGTCAGCCGCATCCACTGCATGCCCTTTTCCGCGGTCTCGATCAAATACAGCCGCCGGTCACCGCCGTCGCGGCGCGGCACGGTCAGCGAGAAGCCGCCGACCTCCCCGACTGCCTCGGTGACGCGATCGAACAGGTCTGGCCGGTTCTCGACCAGCCATTTGCAGCCGTAGGTGCCGCCGGCCTCCTCGTCGGCGACGAACGCGAACACCAGGTCGCGCGGCGGGACGACGCCCGCGCGTCTGAGCCACCGGGCGACGGCGATCATCATCCCGACCATGTTCTTCATGTCGACGGCCCCGCGGCCCCAGACGTAGCCGTCGGTGACGGCCCCGGAGAACGGGTGCACGCTCCAGTCGGCGGCCTCGGCGGGCACGACGTCGAGGTGGCCGTGAATCATCAGGGCGCCGCGGCCCGGATCGGCGCCGGCCAGCCGGGCGAACACGTTGCCGCGGCCCGGGGCGCCGGATTCCACGTAGACCGTCTGGTATCCGACGGCCTCCAGCTGGTCGGCGACCCAGCGGGCGCATTCGGCCTCACCGCGGGTGGTGTCCGGGTTGCCGGTGTTGGTGGTGTCGAACCTGATCAGGGTGCTGACCAGGTCGACGACCTCGTCGGCGGGCCGCTGTGGCTGGGTCACGCTTCTTTCCTACCATCCGGGGTCGGGTCTGGTTTGGGTATGACGCGGGGCATCCGTTAGCCTTAGCTGCCCGCGCAGGCGGGAGCAGTCCGAGTGGCGGAATGGCAGACGCGCTAGCTTGAGGTGCTAGTGCCCTATTAACGGGCGTGGGGGTTCAAGTCCCCCCTCGGACACGTCGGGCGACACGACTCAAGTCGGCGGTCGCCGTGACTTGCCGTAAGTGCGGATCGTAATCAAGGCGCAAACCCAGGCTTGCGTACACCTGAGCGCGTTCTGCCCCGGTTGCCTTTCCGAGGATGACCGACAGGCCGCCCAACTCTTCGACCAACTCGCTGATCTCAGCGGCGGACATGACGTGGGGTCGCTCCGTTCGCTCAAGACGGGCCCGCAACTCATCACGCTCGGCCGTGCGGCGACGCAATGCGGCAGTCAAGTCCTCAACGGCCACACCCGACTCCACCGCAGCGACCAAGGCGGCAATCTTGCTGTTGACGTCGCTGATCTCACGCTGCACAGCGGCATAACCGGCTCCTGCCGCTGGGGCCATGTCCTGCCCGCGTGCGAGGTCGTCTGGATTGGCCAGAGTGGCGATCCATTCGTCCAGTCGTGCGATCACCTCGTCTTCCCGGAGATAAACGGTGCGCGGGTGATCGCTCAGGTCCACAGGTACAGAACGCGACTTCCCCAGCTCGCATCGGTAGAGGATGCGCGTTGTTTGCTTCCCTGGTCGGGCAGCGCCCTGCATGCGGCGTCCGCATGCAGCACAGAAGAGCAGCCCGCGCAACGCGTAAGGCACCGTCGATTCTCTGCTGCACACAAGACCAGGACCGCGCCGCGCCTGTGTCCGAAGCCGAACAGCCTGTGCCAACTGATCGGAGATCAGTGCTTCGTGGGTGCGGCGGTCCGGTGCGATCCAATCGGCCTCAGCACGCCACCGCATACGAGTCTCATACCCCGCAGCGACATCCTCGGGATTGACCAGGACTTCGTATTTCTCTTGCTTGCCCCACACACGGATACCGCGGTACGCCGGGTTGTCGAGGATCGCGCGGATCGCCGAATGGGACCATCCGCGCGGGTCACGGTGACGATTCCGTGCCGGGTCGTATTGGCTCGGTGACGGCACACCCTCGCCGGTGAGCTGTTGGGCGATGTAGCGCAGTCCAGCGCCATCGGCGTACATGCGGTAGATCCGCTCGACGACCGACGATGTCGCGGGATCGGGATCGAGGCGATGGAGCCGCTGCCCGAGATTTGCCTTGGCAGGGTTTGGGTGCGGTCCGGCATCGACGAGCCGATAACCATAGGGTGGTCGACCACCGAGGTATCGGGTCGTGTCTTGCGCCAGGGCCGACATCGCCGTACGGACTCGCATCTGGATTCGCGCGCGCTCTCCCTTACTCATGCCGCCGAAAAGCGTCATCACCAGGTCGTGTGCCTCCGAGCCCGGATCAACCGCTCCCCCGACTTCGGGTACCCATAGGCCGACGCCGTAGTGCGTGAGCACGGGGAATGTGAGCGCGAATTGCGGCCCGTAGAACGCGCGGGCAGGTTCGCCGATCACCACGGCGTCGAAGCCACGATCCCGAGCGGTGACATCGACTAGCAGACGCGACGCCTCGGGCCTGCGCTTCCACGGCAGCGAACGGCTTTGTCCCACATCGAAGTAATCACTGACGAGGACTCCGCCATGTGGAGTGATCAGGTCGATGGCCCGCCGTTTCTGCCAGCTTCGACTCGCCTCTGGGTCTTGAGCGTCCTCCGTGCTCACTCGTCCGTAGAAGGCGAACCTCAGACTCACGCCACTCCCCTCCCTGATCCAGACATCCGGTCCCGTACAGCCAGTATGACCTGCATCAGCGCGCGGTTGGCCTCATGCGGAAGTCGATAGGTCTCGGGTGCCACCATTTCAGCACCTCTCTCCGACAAGGTCGGCGCGTCGATTCGCCCGTCGCGCTCGGTGCGAGCATCAGTTGCTCGGGAACTGTCAGCCATCGCCACCTCTGGGCGGATCTCCCTGTTGGCTGGGAGCTTGGCGTCGCGCTTCGATCAGTCCGGTCCGGCGGGCCTGGATGCGTTGCAGGGCCGCGGATTGGATGAGAGTGCGGTCGCCGAAGCTGGTCAGGCCGGCCCGGTCAAACTCCCATACCACCCGATCATCAGCATCAGCATCAGCAGAATCGAACTCCAGTTCGTGCGGATGTGCAGTGCATTTCAACTGCTGGTCACGTGTCCAGTTGGCGCGGCGTTCGCGCAATGCGGTCATGGTGGTGGAGTAACGGTGGGACTTGGAGGTGATGTGGCCTCTGTAGCCCAGGGTGTGTAGCCACCGGCCAATACCGGCCAGTCCGTTGTCAGCAAGTTGGCTGATAGTAGTCAGAATCGCACGGACGTGATCAGTGACGTCGAGGTCAGCGATAGCCTCGGCGGAGATACGACGTGCGCTGATGCCAACGTCAGCCAAGGATTTGGTGACGTACTTCGCGAGGTAGCGTGCTACGCGGCGGCCTGGCAGCATCGGGTCTTCTAGTGAATCATCCTGCGCAGCAGTGCTTTACGCGATGTCCTGCCGTTTTCCGACGGGTTGAGTGTCGACTTGCGTTCCAAATCTCAACACCCGTTTCGAAGTATCTGAGGATGGGTCAGTGACCGTCACGGCCACGGTTCGCGCGGCCTGCTGGAGGATCGTTATCAGATCGGTTGCCGCCAGGGGCGACTGCCAGCCCCGACCGCCGCCGTTATCAGCGTCGGGTGGATCAAGGCGGATCAGAGCATGAATATGCGGAACGAGTCGGGCCTGCAATTCAACCACTTTGACGAAGCTGATTCGCACTTCATCCGCATCAGCTCCGGCGGCTTTCATCTCCTGTCGGAGTGCGCGTCGCAAGGTGATGGTGAAGCGTCGCCAGAGTTCGGGAAGGTGCCAGGTGAACAGCACATGCCCGGCATAGTCGTAACACTCTAGGCAGAGTGGCTGACCTGCCAGTGGATCACTCTGGTCGTGGGTCGTACTGCACCACAGCGGTTTTCCATGTTGGCATCGTCGATACCCGCCAATCCCGTGCTGGTCTCGACAAGCCGGCGCTGACTTGTCCCTCGACTTAGCGGCTGTATGGACGACTCCGAAGCTGGGGGCGGTCAGCGTGACAAATACCTGCGGACGATCGGCCACCGCGGTGGGCATACCGTGGTGGCCGCCCGCAGCTCCAGCGTGGACGAGCTGCCACGTGTCGCGGGCGTAGAGATCCGAGCACGAGGGGCAGATTTGGTCGCGCCGGTTGTTGCACCGCGTCCATACCAGCCGCTCCCGACCGTAGCCGTCGGAGCCAACCAGCTGAATCGGATGGGCACAGAAACCGACCGATTCCGCACGCCGCCAACAGGATTCGTACCCCATCGAGGCCACCCGGCGAACCATCTCATCGATCACTTTGGCGGTGTCGACCGCGTCTGGAATGCCGGGAAGGGCGATCTGTGCTGGTGGGTTGGGGTTATTCACCAGTGCCCTCATTCGAGGTCTGGCCACTGCCCGTATTGCGCGGGCGCCGGTTGCTGGCCGGTCGGCGAGCAGCGCGCGGGAACTGCGTGGCCAGGGTGGTGACGTCGTGATCGGTGACGTGGAAGGCCCGCACCCGCGCGGGTTCGGCAGTCCCGTCGATCATCATGTAGCCGACGCCCGGTGTCGCATCAGAGATCCGGTCGCATTCCGCACCGGCATCGCGGGCTCCTTGCCCGAGGATCATGGTGGTTTGGGTGGCTTCGGTCAGCCGCAACCCGATCCGCACGGTGAACAGTTGGCGCACCGGCAGGGTGTCTTTGGCCGGGTCTTGCACTGCGGCCACCACTGAGATCCCCACCGCCCGGCCCTGAGAGAGCAGCAGGCCCAGCAGTTGTTCAATCTCGGTGCGGGCCTTGCGGTCGGTCACGTACGCGGTGAGTGCGGCGACCTCATCGATCACCACCACAAACAACGGCTCGGCTGGCGTCGGGGTATGCAGGCGCGTGTGGCCGCGCAACCGGTTGGCGCGGGCGCGCATCACGGTGACCAGCTGGCGCAGCAGGTCGAGGGTGGTATCTGTGGCGTCGTGGGTGAACACCGTGAACATCGGTAACCCGGCGCCCAGTTCCATGCCGCCTTTGGGGTCGATGACACACAGCCGCACCAGGCCGGTCCTCACCGCGGGAGCGATGCCGGCGATCAGTGACCACAACACGCTGCCTTTGCCTGCACCGGTCGCTCCGGCGACCAGAATGTGATGGCCGAGCAGCGGCACCTGCCAGTAGTTCCGGGTTTCGGTGATTCCGACCCGAACCGACTCCAGCGTCACCGGTGTCACGGAGGTGGGCATGGGCAAAGGGACAGGTTCTGCCAGCACATCCCCGCGCATCAGCGTGATACGCAGTTCCCCGGGCCCGCTGGTGGTGATGGTCATCCGGTCGGCGCGCCAGGCGGCGGCCAGCGCTTCGGATTGTTGGTGCCAATCAGCGGCGGATTGGCCGGTAACGATCCGCACCGCCAACGTGTCGGAAGTCCTACCGATCGTCACGGTGCGTAACGTCGGCACGAGGGTGCGCTCACCGAGTTTCGCGGTCAGACCGTGCAGGGCGCACGTCGATTCCCAGGAGCGGGTGTAACGCGACCAGGTCAGCACGCGTCGCCGTACCGGTTCGGTCACCCACCCCCGAAACGAGACTGGGTCCAGCCAAGCCCACCCCGCATACCCGGCGCCGAACACGATCGCGGCGACCAGGCCCGCACGCGGTCCGTGCGCCACGCCGAGTGTGAGGCTGACGACGATCGGGACACTGATGGCGGGGAACAGCACCGCCCACCACAGCAGATACCCCGCGGCGGTGAACAACGCCGTGACCAGATCCCCGAGCCAGTCGTCATCTCCCGATCCGGCGTTATCGGTGTGCTTGTTGTTTGATGCCATGACGAGTGCCCTCCTTGAGCAAAAGTGGTTGACGGCCGCTGCGGGGTGGGGCGTGGCGATCTGCTCACCGCGCCCCACCCAGAGGGGTTACTTCTGCGCGCGCGCCTGTTCAGTCGCCGCCGCACCAGCCGTGGCGCCGGCGATGGCATCAGCGCGGAAGGCCACGCCACTGCGATCGCCCTGCGCCCACGGGATGGCCACCAGCCTGCTCACCGAGACAGGTTGGGTGACCGCGACGTTCGGGTCACCGGCCACTATCACGTTGAGCACCTCACCCCCGGTGTCATCCAACGCCAGCAATTGCACCGAGTGCTGCGGCAGCCCGGTGGCGGTGTCGATTTTGGGGCTGCCGGTCTCGAAGTTCAGCCGCGGCTCGGCCGCCCGGGTGACGATGAACCGGGTTCCTGACGTATCAATTCTCAAACGCATTGTCCTGCTGTTCCTTTCGTGAATTGAACGCGCCGTCGTGGCGCTGAACTTCAGTTCACGCGGACACCGCGGACTTCGTCAGGGACATTGATCGGCATTGCCGACATGGCCGCGGACATTTCGAACGTGGCAGGGACATACCTATGGGCATCGGTAGGTGACAACTGCCGTCGATCGCCGATCGGCGCGTGGCAAACTGGGAGCCACCCGCGGGAACAGGCAGAGGCGACACGGGAAGATATGCGCTGAGACGATGGACGATCACGATGACAGCGAGGCACCCGCGATCCCCAACGATCGGCTCGCACAGCGGTTGCAGGCCAAGAGCTTTTCCCCCCAGCGCTTCGCCACCGCAATCGGCGTGGACGTCAAGACGGTGCGCCGTTGGCTGGCCGACACCAACTGCAACATCCGCGAGAACAACGCGCGGCGCGCGGCCACCTTGCTCGGCTGCACCCCGCACGATCTGTGGCCCAATCAGTACCGGCCTGCGACCACAACTCCACTGGCGACCATGTCCACCAACAGTGGGCCGTTCACCGCGACCCTGTACGCCAGCCGCACCCAACTACCGATCAGCGAGTGGCAGCAGCATTTCTCCGGTGCGACCACCGGCATCGACATCCTCGTGTTGGCGGCCACCTTCCTGTTCGACACACTCGACGGCTTCCTCGACACCCTGCTCGATGCCGCCGCTCGCGGCGTCGCGGTGCGATTCCTCGTCGGTGACCCAGACACCGCCACCACGATCCTGCGGGGCGAGGAGGAAGGAATCGGCGAGGCCGTCATCGCCCGCTGCCGCACCTCAGTGGAACTGCTCACCCCACACGCCGGAACCCCGGGACTGGATATCCGCACCCATGACACGACGCTGTACACGTCGATCTTCCGGGTCGATGACACCATGATCGTTAACTTCCACATCTACGGCTCACCCGGACGCAACAACCCGGTATTAGTGCTGTCCCGCCACCACGAACCCCGGCTCTGGGCGACGCTCGAACAGGCATTCACCCAGGTGTGGGAAAACGCCACACCCCTAACCTCGAAAGGCTGACCCGCGTGCGCACCGACTACTACAACGACCCGAACGCTCCCGAGCCAAACAGTGTCGTTCCATCGGCGTCAGCGATCGTCACCGACGAACACGGCCGGATCCTGCTGGTCAAACGCCGTGACAATACTCTGTGGGCACTCCCCGGCGGCGGGCACGACATCGGCGAAACCATCGCCGACACGGCCATCCGTGAGGTCAAGGAAGAAACGGGGCTCGACGTCGAGATCACTGGGCTGGTCGGTGTCTACACCAACCCGAGACATGTCGTCGCTTTCACCGACGGTGAAGTTCGCCAACAATTCTCACTGCTGTTCACCACTAAGGTGCTCGGCGGCGAGCTGGCCATCGACCACGAAAGCACCGACATCGCCTGGACCGATCCCGACGACATCGCCGGCCTGGATATGCACCCGTCGATGCGGCTACGGATTGAGCACTACCTCCAACACCGAGCCAGCCCTTACCTCGGCTGACCCACGCGGGGTTACAGCCAGCAGCGCACCCGTCCGACCGCCGCCAGCAACTCCTCGCGCCCAGCAACGACCGCACGGTGCACCGGATCCTGCGGCCCATAGCGCGCCAACACGTCGCGCAACCGGCCCTCGGCCGACACCGGCGTGCCGTCTGGTCCGGTCATCAGATCACAAAACGTCAACGCGTCCAACACGTCGCGGGGGGGACCGCTGAACGCCGATAAACCCGAAACTCTGCGCTCGGACGCCTCCACGTGCGCACCCGTATGAAACGCCACCAATGACGCGACCAGCTCCCCAAAACCTGCCAACCGGGCAAATTCTGCGCCATCGAGTGGATGAAAACCCGTTCGGCGCACCGACGGCGCGTAGCCAATATCGTGCAGCCAGGACGCCGCTACCAGACGGTCCGCTGTGTCCGCGTCGAAACGCCGACTCAGCCGTTCCGCGGCACCGGCCACGCCCCGCACATGCGCCAGCCGTCGCGGCTGCTCAGCGAGCCGCGCCTCGGCCTCCCGCCGTGCACGATGTGTCATCGCCCCGCTCATACCGTCCAGCCTACGAGCCCCAGCACAGCGTCGCAGTATCTCCCACCCCAGCAGCAAGCTGACTGCCCGCGCCGCAATCCCAATCACCATGTGGCGGCTACCTGCGGGCTTCGCTGCGCTCCCTCTGCTCCCGTCCGCTAGCGCTCCCGTCCGCGCCGGTCGCTCCGCTTCGCCCTCCGTCCGCCGCCAAACCACCGGACCACCGTGCTGGAAACACCGTCTGACCTGCGATGTGAGGACTTTCTTTACTGTTATCGAGATTGGTGACGTCAACAGCCCATCCGCGCGCCACCGCGACGGGGCCGAGGCTGCTGGCCTGGACCTGGGTGGTGTTTCGTCTAGGTCGAGGAGGGCGAGATTGGCGCCGCGGGCCCGCATGTCGTGGCGAGGGCGGACCCGAGGCCGCCGGTGGTGCGGCCGGCGAGGTTGTATTTGGGCATTGGTGGTGTCCTTGAATCGTTGGGCGCGGGTGTGGGTCAGTCGACGGGAAGGTAGTGCGCCCTCCCTAAGATTGGGTGCTTTCACTGGGGAAATCGCTACCTGCGGTGAGCTTTTCCACCACGCTCCTCAATTCATCGATGTGTTCTGCACCGACGTCACGCGGACTGATGCTCTCGCGCAAGCAGATTGACGCAGCGGCGGCGGCCGCGATGGCGTGCTGGCCGCCGTTACCCATGAACTTGGTGGCTGAGCCCGCGATGTGTGTGACGCTGATGTGCTTGCCGGCCACCAGGAGGTTGTCGATGTCTGCCGAGTAGAGGCATCGGAATGGAACCTCGAATGGAAGCCCGTCGCGGGTGTCCCACTTCCAGTCCCGGAGCCGAAAATCGTACGTTTCGTCGATGGGATAGTGCAGGCAGAACGGACCCGAGTTGGTGATTACGCCGTCGTCGAACTCCCGATGGTCACGGATGTCGTTTTCGGTCAAGACGTAGTCGCCGAGGTATCGCCGGAACTCGCCCTGAGCCGCGACATAGGCGACGAAATCCAGCGTGAGATTGGCATATGTTTGCGGCTCAACGGATTTGACGTTCGCAAAGGTCCCATAGATCGCGCACAGCAGATGGTCTCGGATCTCCTCGCCATGCGTGTACGGGTCGAGCCATTGGCCGTATTCCCAGAAATGGCTTGCGGGAACCAGCATCCGGCGACGAACCTCGGGGTCCGGCGTGCGGAAGCGCCCAGCGGCAGGTCCGGGCCCATTATCGACGCCGGGTTCGACCAATTGCCCGCTCAGGTTCGCATAGTCCTTGGCGATCGCTTGAGCCCAGGGGACCTCAGGAAAGGACGTGGGAGTCCCGTTATCGCGAGTGCGAAACATCAGTGTATGGCCATGATGCTCGTCGAGATGCTCTGCGGGGGCCAGCGGCTCCCCGTATTCCGACGCGGATTCGTGTCCGAACATCGTTCGCGCGCCCGCCAGTAGTCCGATGATCGCCGTCCCACTGCAATCGATAACGATGGGCGCTCGAAACCGCCACTCCGTGCCGGTGCGGGTATCGCGGGCGTCGACCGAGGTCACCCGCCGCCCTTCGGTGAGCACTCCGTACACCTGATGTTCGGTGACGACGGTCACGTTCGGTTCGGCGTCAAGGACATCGCGGGCAACAAGGTCGCCGTCAGGGTGGCGCGCCGAGAGCTCCCGCACCAGAGCGCTGATCTCGCCGCGAGGGGAAATTCCAATCTCGACGCTGGCGTTGCCACCCAGAACGGGACGGTTCTGGATAAGCGCGACCCGCAGACCTAAGCGCACCGCCGCCAACGCGGCCGTCGAACCGGTGACTCCTCCACCGACAACCACCACATCGAACTCTCCGGCCGCGCGTGGCTGCGCGCAGTGCCCGCGCTGGGCTCGACGCCACCGGCGAGCTGCCGGCCCGGCTCCGTCGGGGGGCGGCGCATCGTCGAGGCTCAAAAGGATGGCATCGCATCGCCCATCGAAGCCCGTGAGGTCGTGAAGCACAATGTCGGATTCGCCTGCAGCCAGGTCAACAGTTCCAGCGTCCTCCCAGCCCCACCCGCGGCCAGTCGCTCCGAATTCACGATCGAAGGTATGTCCCCCGACAGTCACAGTGAATCTGCCCGGATGATGCGACGGCACCCAGTCCTTCGTGCGCACCCAGACGTGGTAGGTGCCGGGCTCCGGAAGTGTCACGGTCGTTCGCGCGTCTGCTACCGGCACCCCGAGTCCGTGCGCGAGCAGGTACGGCGCCCCCATCTCCGCCTCGAACTGAGAGTCAAAAATCCACCCGCCACGGTCGGTGAACATTCCTGCATCAACTAATACGTTCATGGGCGCCTCGCATCTATTCGTTGGTGACATTGGTGTCTTCAGACTCTGACCGTCGACTCATCCCAAACGGGATAGTCGATATAGCCCTCGTCGCCGCCGCTGTAGAACGTCTCGCGGTTGGGTTCGGCGATGGGCAGGTTTTCGATGAGCCGCCGGGGCAGGTCGGGGTTCGCGATGAAGGATCGGCCGAAGGCAACGGCATCAATGATGCCGGATTCGACTGCACGGGTGGCCGATTCGGCGGTGTAGCCGCCGGCGGCCACGATGTTCCCCGCGTAACGTGCGCGAATCCAACCGCTGTCGATCGGCGAGGTCCGTTCGAAGCGGGCGTCGCGCCAGCCGTCGATACCGGGTTCTACGACGTGAAGGTAGGCCAATTCGTGCTCGGAGAGCACACGCACCACATGATCGAACAGTCGGTGGGGGTCGGAGTCGGCCATGTCCTGGAACGCGCTCGCAGGTGAGATGCGTACCCCGACGCGTCCCGGGCCGACAGCGTCGACGAGAGCGACGACAATCTCGACGAGCAGCCGAACACGGTTCTCGATGCTTCCACCGTACCGGTCACTACGCCGGTTGGAGCTGTCCTGCAAGAACTGGTCGACGAGATAGCCATTGGCCGAGTGCAATTCGACGGCATCGAACCCAGCTTCCCTAGCGTTGGCCGCGACACTCGCGTAGTGGCCAACGATCTGTGGGATCTCGCCGGCATCTAGCGCCCGCGGCGTCACATAAGGAGTCCGGCCGTTACGGGCGAAGGTGAGGCCATCGATGGCGATCGGGGACGGTCCCACGGGCAGCTGTCCTTCCGGTTGCACGCTGGGATGCGACGCTCTGCCGGTGTGCCACAGCTGCGCGGCCATTACCCCGCCGGCCTCATGCACTGCTGTGGTCACTGACTGCCAGGCATCAATTTGCGCTTGTGACCACAAGCCGGGCACCATCGGGTTCCCGATTGCTTCTGGCGCGATACAAATGCCTTCGGAGACGATCATTCCCGCGCTCGCACGTTGGGCGTAGTACGTCGCGGTGGATCTTCCGGGAACCCCGTCAGCGCTCGCACGGCTACGCGTCAACGGCGCCATGAGGATCCGATTGCCGGCTTCGATCATCCCGAGTCGGATCGGGTCTGACAATACGGCGTTCACTGCGGTCTTCCCTTCTTCTTGTCATTCCGTGCCACGACAAACGGAGCTTGCCTACGACACGGATGTAGATCCGCCGGCGGCGAACCATGCGATGGCCGAGTTGGTAGCGCATTGACGAGATGTACGTAACCCAGCTGGTCGACACCGCAGAGGTCACGTCGGAAGCTTTGGCTTCTGATATAGAAGCTAGCTATAATGGGGCTGACTGTCAATTCGGAAGTGAGGTGCGCCGTGGACTGGCTGAGCCTGGACACCCAGAACTGCCCCGTGAAGCGAACACTCGACATCGTTGGAGAAAAGTGGAGCCTGCTGCTCATTCGAGAAGCGATCAACGGCGTCCGGAGGTTCGATGATTTCCGCGATCACCTGGGCGTGTCCGAGGCAGTGTTGGCAGACCGGCTCCGCAAGCTTGTTGCGGCGGAGATCCTCGAAACCCGGCCCTATCGACCGGCAGGCGGACGCACCCGCTACGAATACGCGCTCACCGAAAAAGGTTGGGACACCTGGCCGATCATCGTTTCTTTGATGCAGTGGGGCGACAAGTACACCGCCGACCCCGAGGGGCCTTTTCTCAACGTCCGCCACGCCGACTGCGGCGCCCCCGTGCGAGTCGTTGTTGAATGCACTGATGACCACACGGCGATCGCGCACCGCGAGGTTGTGGTCAGCCCTGGAGCATCGGCCCGCGAACGCACGCGGTAGCGGCCGACAGGCCGACTGTCTCAATAGGACTCGGGGCGGCCCGCCTGATGCTTTACGCCGCCGCCCGTGCCGACACGATGTTCGTCCGCAATGCCGACGTGCCGGTTAGCCGAGGGGGACGTGGCGCGCGAGAAATTCGAGCTGGTCGGTGACGACGCGCTCGAACCACTCGCCGACGTAGATGTCGAAGTGGCCGGTGTCGTAGAGTTTGATCTCCCTTTTCGGGGCCTTGGCGACGTGTTTTTGAGTCTGCATCGCCGGGGCGACGGTGTCGCGTTCGCAGACGGCCACCAGCAGAGGGCAGTCGACGTCCTTGGCGTGGTGTCCAGGGAAGTTGCGTGGAATCTGCAAGGCAATCCGGGCCGATACGTCCTTGGGGTAGGACACGCCGGCGGGTGTGAGTGCCTCCATCCCCGATGCGGCGTCAGACGCGTTCATCAGCGCGGTCGACCCGGGCGGGCCGTAGGTTGGCACCATCACCGGCGCCCGACCGAGCTGGGCGCCGATCTCGTCGCGCACTGCCAGGGCAGCCAGTTTCAGTACGGCGATCGGGCCGGTGGTCCTTGCGGAGGCGAGGCCGTCGGTGAAAGGGCATTGGGCGATGGCGGCGGCGAGCCGCTTGTCCTGCGCTGCGGTGACGATGGTGTGCCCGCCGCCAAATGAACTGCCCCAGGCGACCACGCGATCGGGGTCGACGGTCGGCAGATCGCGAACGAACGCGATGGCCGCTTTCCAGTCCGCGCGTTGGCTGGCCACGTCCAGTAGTTGGCGGGGCTGGCCTCCGCTGGCGCCGAAGTACCGGTAGTCGAAGACGAGGCAGGCGTAGCCGGCTTCGACGAAACGTTCCGCGAACGCGTCGAGGCGTTGTTCCTTCACCCCGCCCAGGCCATGAGCCATGACGATGATCGGTGCGGGCAGGTCGAGCTTCTGGCCGGCCGGGGAATACAGCCAAGCGGCGCAAGTGGTTTCCCCGGAAGGGAACGTGACATCGCTACGGGTCCACGTGGACTTATTCATGGGGGATCGTGTGCTTTCGTGAAAGAAGCGAGAATCAGGAGGCAGGGCGTGCCAAAGCCGCCCACATAGGGACTGGGCCGACGTCTCTCATCCAACATCGGGCGAGGGCAACGATCCCAGCGGCCGAAACGTCGCGGCCGGCGTACCGGCAGGGGGCCGACGCCGGATTAGTGATGCCGCGGCTGGCCGTGCCGCTGCTCGCTGCGCAGCGTTCCGATATCGCCAGCGTACGGACGGGAGGTTGCTTCGAGCATGAACGGTTGGAGCACGGAACGCTGCCGGTCCGTGAAGCCCCACATTCCGAAACCCAGATACAGCCCCGGCACAACCCGACGCACATCGTCGACCAGGTTCACGAACCCGTTGAGGGTATCGAAGGTCCGATAGTCGAGTTGGAAGGCGGGCCGGTCATCGATGTGGGACGCTGCAATCAGGGTTGTCATCGGATCGCGATACATCAGCCGACCACTGACTGCGCGGCGGTAGATGTTGTAGCCGCGGCCAGAAGTCTCGTCGATTTGCCGGAAACCTTTGGTCTTCCACCAGTGCAGACGATTGCGCACCTTCCCCAGTGCCACCGCACTGCGAAACAGGTTCGGCTGCTGCAGCGGGGTTCCGTC
This sequence comes from Mycolicibacterium insubricum, assembly GCF_010731615.1. Classification (NCBI taxonomy): domain Bacteria; kingdom Bacillati; phylum Actinomycetota; class Actinomycetes; order Mycobacteriales; family Mycobacteriaceae; genus Mycobacterium; species Mycolicibacterium insubricum. The sequence continues at coordinate 3,220,347 of NZ_AP022618.1, forward strand.
GAACTCGCCGACCATCTCAGAAAGACCCGGCGCGTCCAGGGTCTTGAACAATTCGACCAGCTCTGCGTGGGGCATGGCAGTCAAGTCGGCGGGGCGGATATCGGTGGTGGTCATGGACGTTCTCCTGATTGCGCGGACCATATGCAACGGCAAAGTGCTGGACGGATGAGTACGGTTTGGGTATCGGACGTGCGTTGAGGCGCTGATTTACCAAGCTGCGCCCCTAGACCAACCCCGCTTCCTGGGCAGCTTCCCTCGACAACATTCGATCGTGGATCGGGCGAACACTTTTGCTGTTGCAGTCGGCTTTGGTCCCGCCGGTGCGGGCGATGCAGCGATCTTCAGCGGTGTGAACAGTGGGCTGGCCATGGTTCGTCCCATCTCAACGACGCCTCGCTTCGAAATTGATAGCCAGACAGTACACTACTTGTCTTCGAATACAAAAGCCAGCATTCAAACACTGAGTCGTCGAGCGCGGATAACACCAGCGTCGCGGGGGTCCCCTGCGACTGAGATCGTCTTGCCCGGAATGCCCGGCGCAGCACACTCGCTGTCTAATGACCTAACTGAAAGACCTCGACCCGTGTCGCAGACGGCCAAGTCCCCCTCGGACACAGTTTTTAGCTATACGGATACAATGTCCGCTTCAAACTGCATCGGAGCGGGTTATCACATTTGCTGAAGCGGAGAGATGTCGGTGTCCATGAACGCCGGCCCCGCCCTATCGGGACATTCTCAGCCAGCCGACCGCCTGCTCTGCGCGGCTACATCTATAGCATAAAATGCTATAGTTTGATCATGGGTTCCCGCGACATCCTTCGCCACGTCATGGCTGCAACCGGGACGAGCCAATCGCAGCTCGCGCGAATCAGTGGTGTCCGACAGCCCAGCATCAGCCAGTTTCTGAGCGGCACAATCGATTTCAGCGACGACCAGGTCGACCGACTGTTGTCGTGCATGGGCTACCGGCTCGAAGTCAGCCGCCAAGCCGTAAACGTGAACCTCACGCGTTCCGAGCGTCGCTCCTGGAGCATGCACCGGCAACTGGCGACACACCTCAGCGCAACCTCGCTCACCGCATGGCAGCCAACCATTTTCGCTAACATCGCCCGCCTGCGCGCAGATGTACGTGGCCAACCGCACCTTGCCAACCTCGACGACTGGCAACGCCTCGTCAGCACCAAGGATGTTCCCGCGCTGCGCCGTGTCCTGACCGGCGTCGACCGCCACTCGATCGAAATGCGCGAGGTCACACCCATGGGCGGGATTCTCACTGACGAAGAACGCCAGCAAGCACTCCGAAACGCCGTGTGATGCGTCGCGACCAACTGGAACACGCAATCCGTACCGCCTGCCAGATCACCGGCCAAACCGAAGTCATCGTGATCGGCTCCCAGGCCATCCTTGGCACCTACCCCGAGTACGAATTGCCGCACCTCGCTACCCGGTCCATGGAAGTGGACATCCTGCCCATCACCGAAGTCACCGCGGTCGAGCAGCGGCCCGATGGGGCCACGGTTACCTGGCGCGACTCTGCCGGCGAACTCACCCAAACCGTCGGCGGCTGCGTCATCGCACTGCCCGCGCAAGCGGCCGCCGAGATCCGCGTCGATCTCGATGCGTGGCGGGCCGAATATCTCGGGTCGGTGCGGCGCGGCAAACTCGTAACGCCGAACATCGCACTATCGAAGGCCCCCGCCGGCGTGCGTGCCACCTATTCGATGGTTCCGCGTGCCGAGCATCCATTCCTCGGGGGTTTCGGTTGTGATCACAACAAGGCACCGGGACGTGTCCCCGCCGGCAAGGGATTGCTCACACTCACACTCACCAACGAATGGTGCGAGCGCCATTTCGATGACGACGACGATCGGCTCAGCGCTGTATCCGTCGAGGCCGCCGAGGCTTTCATGCCGGGAATCGCCAACGACGTCGAGTTCGTAGAGATCAGCCGATGGCATCAGCAGTACAGCCCCGTCGGCCACTACGCACAGCTCAGGGCTTACCGGGCCTTGACCCAACGTCTCGACCACACTGTTCATTTCGCCGGAGAGTACCTATCCGCCCCGAACCTCAACGCCGCCACAGCATCCGGCGAGGCAGCCGCCGCAGCGCTCAGCCAGACGTTACGGTGAGCGAAGCGGTACCCTCACGTGGCGGCGGCCGGAAATGCGGTTCCAAGCGCGGCGCTCAATCGCTCGGCGGCCTTATCACCGGAAACGATGCTGCCATTCACCGAAGGCACACCAAGGTAGTCACCCGCCAGCTGCACCCGATCGTCGGGGTCGATCAAGCGGTTGAGACGGGCGATCTGTCGGTGCGTGCCGTGCGTGGATTTCAGGGCGCCCGGTATCCACCGCGTCACGTGCGAGAACTGGACGATCTTCGAGATACCGGGTTCGATGACCTCCAGCGATCGCAGAACCGCGTCTACGAACTCCTGGTCGGACATACCGAGGCGCGGCGTCGCCCATTCGTGATACAAAAGCACGCCGAGCAACCCCTTGCCGGCTGGCGCGGCGCCCGGGGAAAGATTGTGTTCATAACTCACCGTGGCGATACCCCCGAGTTCATCCGGGCCCGCGACGACCAGCGTCGCGGGTGAACGCGGTCGTTCGGTCAACGCTAGGCGCACTGCCACAAAATTTGCCTGCTGGAGGCAGCTCCGCAGAATGCTGGCGATCGGCGCGGCGAGTTCTGGAAACAGCTCTCCCACCTGCGGGGCGGGCACCGAGATTACGACGCCGTCGACCTGCCTCTCGTGCACCCCGTGCTCGGATGCCCATCGAACCACCGCTCCGTCGCCCGACCTCGACACCGCCAAGACCGTCGCATTGGTGCGCACGTCCAGGCGCGCGGCAACGGCTCGGGCCAGGACGTCGACCCCGCCGCGGTAACCGAGCAAGCCACCCCGCAGCACTTTCCAGAGCGTGAACCACAGGTCGGCCATCGACAGGTCACGACCCTCCACCACGAAGATTCCGCCAAGCACGGGCGCCAGAAGGTGGTCGCAGGTCTCGGCGTTAAGCCTGCGTCGGCAGTATTGCGCGACGGTTTCAGTGTCCAACTCGGCCCGTGCGTCATGATCCTCGTAACCCGCCCTAGTACGCGAGCGCAGAAGACCGGACGCCATTCTCGCCAAACCGAACTTACTGCGCACCGAAAGCAGCGGAGTACGAACAAAATCCACGAGCCCACCCAGACCGCCACCCCGGATGGTGTACACCCGGCCCCCCTTCGCCACGCCTATCACCGGCGTCGGTACGGGAAAGAACCGTTCGGAGATCCCGACGTCGCGCGCCAACTCCAGCAGCGCCTCGTAGGAGCCAGCCAACACCGTCGCCCCGGTGTTGACGACAAACCCGTCGGACTGCACACTAGCGGTCTTGCCACCGACCCGGTCCTCGGACTCCAGCACCGTGACATCGCAACCTCGCTGCTGGAGGCGGAACGCGGCTGTCAGCCCCGCCACACCGGCTCCGACGACCATCACCTTTGGTCGACCCACATCGGCTCCTATTCCTCAGATATCGCCTTGCCGCTCAACGCAAGACAGCCCAGCGATGCCGTGGCGAACAGTACAGCGCTGAATCGCGACAGCTTGCCATGCCGGCGCGCGATGGCAACCGCGACGAGATCCCCCAGATCGCAAGCGGCGGCGATCTTCAGCATCCTCGACCTGGATGGCCCAGCAGTGACCAACGGCCCCGCTGCCAAGGCAAAGTCACGCGAGCCACCAAGCCGAAGAAACAGTGCCGCGCTGGCGTCTTCGGAAACATCCATCCCCAACAGGCGGCCCGCCGTGATCGGCATCAGCCATCCGCTGGCCCCTATCACTGATCGGGTCGCCGCATGAACGGTCTTGGTTGGCACGGCCATGTGAGCGGTCCCCCTCTTGTTTATCAATGCTTTTGAAGTCTGTCGTCGGGTGCGACTGTCGACGTTCGGGGCCACCCAGCCGAGTATCGCCCAGCGTCGCCGGCGCCAACCACCATTGATAACCGAGACTGTCCGGGCATCCGACCGGCGAATGCGGATCGTCGCGCCGGAGGCTCGGTGCGTCGGCCCCCGGTGGGCATCGCCCAAATCGATGGGCGGTGCATCCGATGTCACACGAGAACGGCGCCCTTGTCCGGCCTGCGGGTCGCCGCGATCATTGTGATGCTCATGGTGACCATCCAGGTGTTAAAGGACACCGCGAGCAACCAGAAGGCGATGACTCCGTTCCACGCGACAGGTCCGGTTTGGGTGAATACACAAAAGCTCCCACCCAAGACACCGATGGCTGACCACAAGCACAGATATGCAACCCATCGCGGAATAAGCGGCTCGGGCCGCTGATCGGCGAAGATGACAACCGCGCAGATGACCATCTGAACCATCGCCGTTCCGACGACACCCATGTACAGCAACCAACCCAGATCGTGGAAGAGCAACACCAGCGCCGGGTCGCGGTCGCCGCGGAAGGCTGCAGCCTGCCAGATCAGTTGCGGAAAAATAAATTCCAGAATGAGGCATGCGGCTACCAGCGACTGGGCGGTAGCCAGTACGGTCGAGCCCAGGGTCTGGCGAATATGGTAGGTCAAGGCGGCGCCATAGAATGCCAACAGTGGTGATGCCGCGGTGAGGATCCATATCCCTGTGCGGATACGGCCGCGATCTTCAGCATACATTCGTGCCACGTCGGCGGCGGTGGTGTTCGGCGAGGGCGGCGGAAGCCAACCTGCCGTCAGCAGGCCGACGATGAACAAGGGAATGAACGCAAGGCCGATCCAGATGGAGACACGTTGTAACAATCCGGCATTCACGCGGCATGACCTTTCAATTGATGTCCGATGGGTGTGGTGATGGCGATACGACGACCGGCTTCTCGGCCACCGACCGGCGCACCGTTAATTTTGGCGATTCGGTCGAGATCGCTTGCGAGACAAACCGGTTGGGTCGGATTGACGTAACCGAGGCCGCGATCCTGGCGGACCAGCGTTGCTCATCTAAGCTATCCTCTGCCCAACATTAATTATCTGATGCTGTCATTTAAATGCTTGGTGTCAGCTGTGTCAAGAGGAGAAGTAGTGGCGCGCAAGCGTGGTCGCCCAGAGGCCGTCGATCGTCCGACACTGATCGCTGCCGCGTTGCGGCTCATCGACAGCGGAGGAATCGGTGCACTGACGATGCGGCGACTTGCAACCGACCTCGACGTCAGCCCGATGGCTCCTTATCGGCATGCGGAAAACAAGGAGGCGCTTCTGCGCATGGTGGCAGCCGAGGTCGTCGCGGACATCACCATTCCGGCCGGCGGAACATGGGAGACCGACACCGAAGAATTCTTCATCGCCTTCCGCGAGCGCCTGCTTGCGCATCCCGGCGTAGCAGGCTTATTCGCCGGAACAGCGTTCCTGAGCGAGACGGTCCACGACGTCGCCGAACCATTGCTGGCCACCATACTTGCCGCAGGGTTCGACCCCGATACCGCCGTTTCACTCTTTCTGGCATGCGCAAGCTGCTCGATCGGCTTCGCCGTGCTCGTTTCCGGAGTCGACCAGGTCGACGCCGCCGCACACACCGCGGAGCCGCCGTCAGCCCAGCGCCATCCCGCCATTGCCGCGACAATCGGGTACCTCACCACAGATCCCGAACGGCGCCACGTCGCTGCCCTGCGCGCGGTGATTACCGGCTTCGCCGGCTTGCTTGACTCCGGATCCGGTGGGTCACCCATAACCTAAACGCCCGGTTCCGTCGGGATGCCCCGACAAGGCGTGGTGTGGGCGACATCGTCACCTCACGTGGTCGGCGAGTTGACCGTCGGTTCCGAAGAGTTCTCGCTGCCAGTACGCGACGAGTTCGGTGGTATCGATCTGGTCCGGATGGAAGCCAGTCTTTTTGAACGGCCTCATCGCCGAGTAGAAGCCAGACCACATGGGCGTACGCAACATCTGCACCGTCTCCCGCAGGATCCGGATCGGTTGGCGGCGTCCGGTTTGGTCGGTGGTGGCGATCGAGACCCAGGCGGCCAGCACCAGGAGCGGGACGCCGCAGTTCTGCGCGAAGCGCATCCAGCGGATGCGCGTCGACTCGGGCACACCGACGGCCCGATAGACGTCGAATGCGACCGACTTGTGTTCCAGTTCTTCCAGCGCGTGCCAGTTGAGCAGGTTGCGAATCTCGGGGTCGTACATCATCGCTTGGACCTCGGGGCGTTTGAGGATGTTTTCCGCCCAGGTCGCGGTGAAATGTTCTGCGGCTACCGTGAATCCGAGGAAGAAGTGGCGAAGTCGGGGCAGCCGGTCCGGGCCGGGGTACTGCTTGTCGAGGAACTTCTCCATCCGCTCGGTGAACTGCAGCAGGTACTCGAACCATGCGGTGGGGTAGCCCATCGCCGCGAGTTGCTCGTTGAGCTCGCGGTGATGCAGGGCGTGCGTCTTCTCCTGCCCGATGAAGCCGGCCACCTGCCGGCGTAGGTCCGGGTCGGCCAGCTGATCGGAGTAGCGGCGCACGGACCGGACGAAGATGTCCTCCCCGGGCGGGAAGATCGCCGACAATATCGCGATCAGGTGGCTGAACACCATGCTGCCGTCGGCGAAGTATTTGTCGGTGTCGGTCTGCCCGTCCAGCGCGCCAAACCCGAAGTTCAGTCGTCGGACGGCCGGGGACGTCGTCACATTCGTCATGTCGACGAGGCTAAGTCGCCCGCCCGAACAGGCGGAATGAGCAGATCGGACAGGGATTTGATGTTTTCGGACAGCTGTCGTCACGGTCCACGGAGCCGATGTTTGCTGGGCGGCGTACCCAACCATCGGACGAACGCACGACTGAATGCGGCGGTCTCTGAATAGCCGAGTTGGCGTGCCGTTTCCTCCACGGTGAGACCCGATTCAAGCATGGCCACGGCAAGTGTCGACCGCACCTCGTCGACCAACGCGCGGTAGCTGGTGTGTTCGGTCGCGAGGCGACGATGCAGCGTGCGCTCGGTAATACACAGATCATCGGCGATCACAGCCATCGACGGCAACACCCCAGGATCCCGGACCAGCCTGGAGCGCACCTGCGCGGCGATTCCCCGGCGCCGAAGACGCGCCTGCAAGAGCGCTTCGCAGTCCATCGCACACGCCTTCGCGGCGGCGGGATCGGCCGCCGGCATCGGCAGGGCGAGCAATTCGGACGGGATGGTGATCGCGCTGCGCGCGGCGGAAGAGTCGAGTTCAATCGTCATCCCGGGGAACTCGAGCCGGTCGGCAGGGACATCGATACCGGGCAGCTCCACCTTGATCGGCGCCTCCGTACTCAGTCGGCCGACCAGCAGCGGCACCATGCTGGTCAGCGCGAACAGATCCCGTTCCAGCATGAAGTTGCGGACGTCGGCCGGCAGGCCTGCGGCATCGAACTCGACCACAGCGCCATCGGAAGTGTCGTGGCGGCTCAGCCGCAGAAATGTGGACGACAACGTCGCGTACCGACAGGCAATGTTGACCGCGTCGCCCAGGGTCGGACTCGACAGCAGCGCGTAGCCGAGCACACCGGTGTTGGCGAAGTTGTACCGCAAACCGACGTCACGGGCGAACTCATGCGGATGTTCGACGCGACCCAGGATATTCCGCAGAATCGCCAGCTCCTGGCCTGCTTGAACCTCGGACGCACTGTCATCGATGTCGGCCAGCGTCAGGCCGGTACCTGCGAGGCAGTCTGCCGCCTCGAACCCGTGCAATCGCGCGGCCTCCAACAGGTGTCGGCAGGTCGCCACCGGTCGGGGAATGTCCCAATCGGGCTGCACGATATCCTCGACCGACACATCACTCCGAATCGCTGTAGCCTGCGGCGTTCAATCGCCGGCACCAGCACGCGCGTGATAGGCGTCCCGGGTGGCTTGGTCGATGGCGAGGTACGCCTGTTCGGTGCGGGTGACCCGGCTGAAGAACCGGCGGGGGCGTTCGGGCATGGCCAATCCCGTGCGCAAGGCCCAGCGCATCCGGCGCGGTACGTAGGACATGGCGCGATGGTTCTGCGCGGCCTTTACCACAGCCGCGGCGACGTCGTCGGCCTCGACCGACACGAACTCCTCCACAACACTCGGTAGTTTGATCCCGGCCGACAAGTCGGTGTGCACGATCCCGGGCAAAATGGCGCAGACCGTGATCCCGTGTGGGCGCAACTCTTCTCGCAGCGCCGCCGACAAACCGACCACGCCGAACTTGGTGGCGCAGTATGTCGCCACCCCGGGAAAGCCGGCCATGCCGGCCATCGACGCGATGTTAATCAGGGTTCCACCGCCTTGCGTGATGAAGCGGCCGGCGGCCAGCTTGCAGCCCAGGATCACCCCGCGCAAGTTGATATCGATCATCTTGTCCTCGGTGGCCGCCGACTCAGCCAGGAACTCGCCGGTGAGCATGACACCCGCATTGTTCACCAAGATGCCCAGCGGACCGAGCATCCGTTCAGTGTCTTCGAGGAACTCCGAAAACGACTGCGGCGAAGTGACATCCAGCGGCAATGCGATCACCTCACCGGAAATACGGGCAGCCGCCTGCTTGGCTAGATCGACGTCGGGGTCGCCGATGGCGACCTTGGCGCCCGCCGCCGCGAGTGCTGTTGCGGTCGCCAACCCAATACCGCGCGCGCCGCCGGTGATCGCCACCACCCGTCCCGTCAGTGATGTGGTCATCGCGTGGTCCCCTTCATAAGTATCTCCAGCTGGTTCTTCAACAGCTTGCCGGTGGCATTGCGCGGCAACTCCCCGACGAACACCACATCGCGCGGCACCTTGTGCCTCGCGAGCTCGGTACGCACGAATGCCCGGACGGCGTCCGCGTCCAGCCCCGACCCCGGCTCGGCGACAACGAAGGCACACAAGCGTTTTCCGAACTCGACGTCGTCGACGCCGATCACAGCCGCGTCGATCACGTCGGGGTGCCCATCGAGCAGATTCTCGACTTCCAGCGGAAACACGTTCTCACCGCCGGAGACGATCATCTCGTCGTCGCGCCCGTCGACGAACCACAGCCCGGATTCGTCGAAATGGCCGGTGTCACCGGTGGACAACAGTCCGTCGACGATCTCCTTGTTGTTGCCGTCGGTGTATCCGGCGAACGAAAGGCCGCTGGCGACGAACAGGGTTCCGGTCTTCCCAGGCTCGGTGATCCGGCGGCGCTCGGCGTCGTAACAGTCCAGCCGGCATCCCAGCGGGGTCCGGCCCACCGTACCCGGGGCGGCGCGCAGTTCGGCGGGTGTCGCGATCGCGGCGGCCGCCACCTCGGTGGATCCATACAGGTTGTACAGCACCTCGCCGAACGTCTTCGCGGTGCGCCGGCACAAATCCGGAGACAGCGCTGAGCCGGCCGCGAAAAGTACCCGCAGCGAAGATGTCTCGCAGGTGCCGAGCACATCGGGCCCGAGGTCCAGAATGCGGTGCAGCATGGTCGGCACCACGATCAGCACGCTCGCTCGGTGCCCGGCGACGGCCCGCAGGGTTGTTTCGGGGTCGAAGCGTCGGGTCAGCACAACGTGGCTGCCCAGCGCCAACCCCAGCGCGCAGGTCGCTAGACCCGTCGCATGGAACAGTGGGGCCGCGGCGACATAGGTGCTGTTGGCAGGCCAGGGAATCCGGTCCAACAGCTGAGCGGATTGCAGCGGGTCGATCTTGTTGCGGGGCGCACCTTTCGGGGTTCCGGTGGTCCCACTGGTGAGCAGCACCATGCCGCCCGGCTTGGCCGGCGCCGATAGCGGCCCGGTGGTCTGCCCGCGGGACAACTCGTCGATATCCAGCCGCGGCAGCGACTCCGGCAGCCCGCTGAGCAGCCCGGTAAACTCGTCGTCGGCGAACACCGCCGCGACCTGTTCGCGCCGGCACACGTCGGCGAGCTGCGGCCCGGCAAATCCGGTGTTCATCAAGACCACCCGGGCCCCGGCCTTGTTGGCGGCACCCAGCGCCAGCAGGATGCCGCGGTGGTTGCGGTACAGCAGCGCGATCACCGCTCCTTCGCCGATACCGCGCGCCAGCAGACCACGCGCTAGCGCATTCGAGCCGGCCTCCAGTTCGGCGAAGCTCACCGTGCCGGCATCGTCGGTCAGCGCGGGCGCATGAGCGTAGCGGGCCGCGGCGTGGGCCAGCAGACCACCGAACGCCCCGTAGCGGCGAATCGCCCGAGCCGCATGCACCGCGCGGTCCGGGCGTGACGGCTCGATCATGCCGCGTCGGGCCAGCACCCGCAGTGCCCGAAGTCGGTCCAACATCTACGCCGCCTCCTCGTCATCAGCCCGTAGCCCCAGTATGATTCGGACCACGGCGGCCGGATCATCCAGCTGCGGGCAGTGCCCTGAATCCGGCAGCACCACCAACTCACTGCCCGGGATCAGCCGATGCAGCGTCCGGCTGGAGTGCACCGGGATGATCCGGTCACGCGCCCCGTGCACTATCACCGCCGGACAGTCGACCCGCACACCGGCGTGTCCGGCCGCCGATTCGTAGGCGTATGCGCAAGCGTCGCGACCCAGACGTGCAACATCGCCCATCCGGGCGATGGTCCCGGTCCAGTACGCGACGACGTCCGGATCGGGGCGTACCCCCGGTCCGTAGAGCGCCTTCGGCGCCAACCATCGGGTGGCGCCCCGAACCATCGGGGGTGGTACCGGTAGCCGCCCGACCCGGGACCAGAATGTCGCCGAGACCGGGTGGGTTCGGGCCCGGCGCGCGATCCAGTGCTGAGCGGCCAACGGATCATCCAGGGCGACGAGCGCTTTCACCGAATCGCTGCGCCGGGCCGCGGCACGCACGGCGGTCGCCGCCCCCAGCGAATTGCCCACCAGCACCGCCGGTCCGGTGTCGGCGAGTATTGCGTCGACGAAGGCGTCGAGTTGCGGAACGATCGGTCCGGGCCGGCGCCGGTCGGCCTGCCCGAATCCGGGCAGGTCGACCGCGAGCCCCGGCCGCTGCGCAGCAGCCAACCGGTCCAGTACGCCGCGCCATGTTTCGGCGCTGTCACCGTATCCGTGCAACAGAACCACGGGCAGGCCGCTGCCCGTCGTCACCAACGCGCGCGTGTCGACCTCGCCGTAGCGCGCCGGTGTTTCGGTGATCATCTACGCCAGCAGCCCTTTGGCGATATGGGTCACCTGCACCTCGTTGCTGCCGGCATAGATCATCAGCGACTTCGCATCGCGGGCCAGTTGCTCCACCCGGTATTCGGCCATGTAACCGTTGCCGCCGAACAACTGCACAGCTTCCATCGCCACCTCGGTCGCGGCCTCAGAGGCGTACAGCTTCATCGCCGACGCTTCGGCCAGCGACGGTGTCCGGCGGGCCCGCAGCTTTTCGATGGTCTGGAACACCATGTTCTGCACATTGATCCGGGCCACCTCCATCTTGGCCAACTTGAGCTGGATCAGCTGAAACTGGCCGATGTTCTGGCCCCACAGCGTCCGAGTCTTGGCGTAATCGATACAGCGTCGGTGACATTCGTTGATGATGCCCAACGCCACAAACGCAATGCCCACCCGTTCGGCGACGAAGTTGGCCCGGGCGCTGTCCCGACCGTCACCGCCGGTGTGCTGTTCGGTCTCGCCCAGCAGCCGGTACGGGCTCAGCCGCACATTGTCGAAGAACAACTCGCCGGTCGGCGAGGACATCATCCCCATCTTCTTGAACGGCTTGCCCTGCGTCAGCCCCGGCATCCCGGCGTCGAGCACGAACGTCAACACCGGCCGATTACGACGGTCTACGCTCGGGTCACCCTCATCGAGCTTGGCGTAGACGATCAGCACATCGGCTTCAGGCCCGTTGCTGATGAACGTCTTCTGACCGTTGAGGATGTAGTCACCGGTGCCGTCCGCGGCACGCTTGACATAGGTCTTCATGCCGCCGAACGCATCCGAGCCGGCATCCGGTTCGGTGATCGCCCAGGCCGCGATCTTGTCCAAGGTCATCAGGTCGGGCAGCCAGCGCTCCTTCTGCGCCAAGGTGCCACGGCTGGCAATGGTCGCCGCCCCCAGACCGAGGCTCACCCCGATGCTGCCCAGCAACCCGAGGCTGACCCCGGACAGTTCGACGACCATCGCGGCGGCCATCGAGATCTGGCCGCCCAGCTCCCCCAGCCCGCCGGATTCGTCGTCGCGCATCTCCGGTGTCGGCTCGCCGGCCGCAACCGCAGCCTCCTTGGCCCGCTGCTTCTCCAGCATGCCCTTGACCGCCTCGGCCGCCATCACGTCCAAGCCGAATTCGGAAAACAGCTTGCGCGCGATCGGGAACGGTGAGATCTCACCGCCTTCCAACGCGTCCAGGTGTGGGCGGATCTCCTTGTCGATGAACCCACGCACGGTATCGCGCATGATCACATCGGTGTCAGACCATTCGATCATGGTGTTCTTTGCCTCCTCGGGCTAGGGCAGCCGTGCCGCGATGTCGTCGATCTGCCACACCCCATCGGTCTCGATGGTGGCGACGTCATGCCAGCCGGCCAGCCGCGAGATCGCGCCACCCTGAACCGCGAACACCGTGCCGGTGACCGGGCACTTGTCGGTGGCCAGATAGGCCACCAGCGGGGCGATGTTGGCCGGGCTGAACAGGTCAACCTCGCCGTCCTCTGGTTCGCCCATCAGCGCGCCCATCCCGGGGGTGGCCAGCGTGAGCCGAGTGCGCGCGATCGGTGCGATCGCGTTCACCCGCACCCCGTAACGCTCCAGCTCCTCGGCGGCGATCAGGGTCAACGCGGCGATCCCGGCCTTGGCCGCACCGTAGTTGGCTTGCCCGGCGTTGGGCAGCGTCACCCCGGAACCCGAGGCGGTGTTGATCACCGCCGCGTTGGGTTGATCCCCGGCCTTGGACTGCGCCTTCCAGTACGCGGCGGCGTGGTGCAGCATCGCGAAGTGCCCCTTCAGGTGCACGTCGATCACCGCGTCCCACTGCGACTCCGCCATCCCGGGAATGAACGCGTCCCGCAGAATGCCGGCGTTGTTGACCAGCACGTCCAGCCGGCCGAACTCGTCGATGGCCTGCTGCACAATGCCGTTGGCCGCTCCCCAGTCCGACACGCTGTCGGTGTTGGCCACCGCTCGACCACCCGCGGCGACGATCTCGTCGACCACCTGCTGGGCCGGCCCGGCGTCCGCGCCTTCGCCGGCGTTGCTGCCGCCCAGATCGTTGACGACGACGGCGGCGCCTTCGGCGGCGAACAGCAGTGCGTGCTCACGGCCGATCCCACGCCCGGCGCCGGTGATAATGGCGACCCGGCCTGCTAATGCTCCCATCAGTTCTCCTCTGCAATCACAGCTAATCCGTCGGTAATGGCGAACTCATCAGTGCCCACGCGCGCCGTTTCGAACGCGTAGCTGGTGGTTCCGTCGGCCGAACCCGCGGCCCAGATGCGGGTTTCCAGATCATCGCCGGGCAGCACCATCTTGGAGAACCGCACCGCGAATCGCTTGAGCCGGGATACATCCGAACCGGCGACCTCGGTGAGCACCGCCCAGGAGGTGAACGCCATCGTGCACAGTCCGTGCGCGATGATGCCCGGCAGCCCGGCGTCGCGGGCCACCTCCTCGTCGAGGTGGATCGGCATCGGGTCGCCCGACGCCGGTGCGTACCGGAACGTCTGATCGTCGTCGACGTGCTGGCTGACCTTGACCAGTGGTGCGCCATCGCACAGTGCGGCGTCGAACTTGTGGTTCGGCACCTGCTCGCCCAGCGCCTCGCCCGCATCGACGCCGCGGAAGAAACCGATCAGGTACTGCTCGTTGACCAGTTCGCCGTCGTGTGCGCGGGTCTCGAGGTGAATCGATATCCGGCTGCCCGAATCCACCGTGTCGTAGCCGATCACCCGTGCCCGCGAGGTCAGCTTGTCCCCCGGACGGATCGGACGATGGAAGTGGAAGTCCTGCTCGCCATGGACGATTCGGCCGAAGATCTCGATCGGCACCACGTCCAGCGCGGGCGCCATCATCGCGTCGAAGGCCGGCACTATGGCAAACACCGGCGGTGCGACATCGCCGTTGCGGTGGGCATCGATCGGATCGTTGGTTGCCGCCGCGTACTCGGCGATCCGTTCCCGGGTGACCTCGAAGGTCTCCGGATCGGCCCAGACATTCAGGCCCGCGCTGTCGAATTGCGTTATCTTATCCGCCATATCAGGCCGCCGCCGACGCCAGCGTCTCGAGCTTCTCAAGGGTCGCTTCGAGCTGCTTGGCGCCGTCCTTCTCGACCGCCTTGGCCAGCGCACCCTTGATCAGCGCACCCTCGAAGTCACCGGCCACGCTGAACTCCGAACCGTCACCGGCGGGAGCCACCGAGAACTCGAACTGGCATTTGACGCCGGCCATCCCGGTGCCCGACATGGTCAAGCTGGTGGGGGCGTCGAACTTGTCCACCGTCCACTCGATCTTGTTCGCCATACCCAGCATCACGATCTTCGCGGTCAGCGACGAGCCCTGCGCCAGCGTCGCCGGCGGCTCGCTCAGCCACTTCTCGTGGATGGTGAACCACTGGTCCCAGGTCGACGGGTCCGAAACGGTCTGCCACAGCGCTTCCGGGCTGACCGACAGTTTTTTGGTGGCCTCGATGTGTCCCATGCGGGGGTCTCCTTTTCCGTGTGATTTCAGCGCTCGGCGCGCTGATAGGCGGTAACGACGGCGGCGCCGCCAAGTCCAATGTTGTGCTGCAGTGCGGCGGTAACGCCTTGCACCTGACGCTTGTCGGCGGCGCCGCGCAACTGCCAGGTCAGCTCGGCGCACTGCGCCAGTCCGGTCGCTCCCAGCGGATGTCCCTTGGAGATCAATCCGCCGGATGGGTTCACCACCCAGCGTCCGCCATAGGTGGTGTCACCATTGTCGATCAGCTTGGCCGCCTCACCTTCACCACAGAGCCCGAGTGCTTCGTACAGCAGCAGTTCGTTGGCCGAGAAGCAGTCGTGCAATTCGATGACTTGGAAGTCCTCTGGCCCCAATCCGGACTGGTCGTAAACCGTTCGCGCGGCTTGGACATTCATGTCGTAGCCGATCAGGTTCTTGGCGGTGCCGTCATAGGTGGAGGCAAAATCCGTGGTCATCGTCTGCCCGACAACCTCCACAGCTTGACCGGCCAGACCGTGGGAATCGACGAACGACTCTGACGCCAGGATCACCGCGCCGGAGCCGTCCGAGGTCGGCGAGCACTGCAGTTTGGTCAGCGGGTCGTAGATCATCCGCGAGCCCAGGATGTCCTCCAGCGAGTACTCGTCTTGGAACTGGGCATACGGGTTATTCACCGAATGCTTGTGGTTCTTGTAGCCAATCTTGGCGAAATGCTCAGCGGTGGAACCGTATTGCTTCATGTGCTCACGGCCGGCGGCGCCGAACATCCAGGGTGCGACCGGGAACAGCACCTCGGAGATCTCGGCCAGCGCCAGGACGTGCTTCTCCATCGGCTGGGCACGATCGTTGTATACGGACTCCAGCGAGCCCGGCTTCATCTTCTCGAAACCCAGCGCGATCGTACAGTCGGCCAGCCCGCCCCGAATAGCCTGCGCGGCAAGAAAGAGCGCGGTGGATCCGGTGGAGCAGTTGTTGTTGACGTTCACGACCGGGATGCCGGTGAGACCCAGTTCATAGAGCGCCCGCTGCCCTGAGGTGGAGTCACCATAGACGTAGCCGACCAAGCCCTGCTGCACCTCGCGGTAGTCGACCCCGGCATCGGCTAGCGCCTTGGTCCCGGCTTCCCGGGCCATATCCGGGTAGTCCCACGCCGACCCGTCGTCGTTGGTGCGGCGGCCGGGCTTTTCGAACTTCGTCATGCCGACGCCGACAACGAAAACTCGTTGTGCCACTGAAGGTATCCTCTCGCTAGGTCAGCTGTTCAGCTGCTCTGGATCGAGGCTAGGTCGACCCGCTGGGCCGCGACGAGGACCGCGACAGGCGTCTTAGGGGACCGAAACGATCATCGGTAATAGGATCGGAGGCTGAACCCGTTCGCACGTCACGTAAAGGGCGTCCGCCAAGATATGACACACACCGTCCCCGTCCAGTTCCTCCGCGCAACGGTCGAGGCCCTGGTCAAACGCGGCTTCGACGTGCAGCGAGCGTTACAGGAGACCGGACTCGACTGGCAGCGCTACGCCCTGGAACGTGCCAGGCTCACCCCGGAGCAGGCTGACGCCGTGATCCGTCACTTCTGGGACCTCACCGACGACGACCTCTTCGGCCTGGGACCGCGTCCCGTCCCCCGCGGTACGCTGCGACTCTCGGGATTCACCCTGATCCACAGTCACGACCTGCGCACCGCACTCACCCGGATGCTCGAGCTCACCTCGGTGTTGGCCGGGGTCCGATGCCAGTACGAAGTCCACGACGATGTCGTCACGGTCCGCCATCTGGACTGCCCGGATTCGTCGGTTGATCCGTTCGTGGCCTTCGCGCTGATGGGTAGCCTTCATCGGTTCGCGGGTTGGCTCACCGGATCGTCACTGCGTCTGCGCCATCTCGAGTTCCGTTTCACCGCTGACCATCTCAGCGACGACTACGCAGCGATCTTCGGCGTCCGGCCGGTGTTCGGGGCCCCGCAGTACGCAATGGCGTTCGACGCGGACGCGCTCACGAGACCCGTGATCCGGGACGAGGACGATCTCAAGGACTTCCTCCGCGAAGCACCGGGGATCCTGTTCTATTCATACAAGCACACCACGACGACCGCCGCCCAGGTCCGGATCATCATGGAACGAACCCCGAACGGGCCGTGGTTGACCGCCGACGAGCTGGCCAACCGGCTGTCGATGAGCGCACCCCACCTGCGTCGGCTCCTCCGTGCGGACGGCACCTCGCAGCGCCGGATCCGCGACGAGGTGCTCCGGGACCGGGCGATCGAAGCCCTGCTGCACGGCGACGAGACGATCACCGACCTCGCCACCCGCCTTGGCTTCTCAGAAACGAGCGCGTTTCGCCGCGCCTTCCGGCGCTGGACCGGCAGCCCGCCAAGTGCCTACCGGGCCATCCCCGACTCGCCGGAGCCCCCTGCGCAGATCGATCCCTAGCCCGGCGCCGCAGGCAACCGAGCGGCGAAAAAAAGCGATCGCACACCGCCACCCGATTACCGGCGGCACAGCACGGGGCAATCCGGCCGCTGCTGCTCATCGAGCCTCAGGACTGCGTGGGCTGCCCGGCCTCACCTGTCGCGTCGGCCTTGTCAGCGTCATCGGCGCCGGCCTCGTCGGCCTCAACCGGGTCAGCACCGTCGCCCGCTGCAGAATCGTCGCCGGCTGCTTCCCCGGCAACCGCCTCATCGCCGGCCTCGGCGTCGTCGGCAGCCGCATCGGCGGCCTCACCCGCTTCGGTGACCTCTTCTTCTACTGCCTCGGCGGCTTCGCCCTGCGGCGACGGGACCTCATCGGGCTCCTGCTCGGAGACCGGCTCGTCGCCGGATTCGGCCTCGTCGCCGGATGCGGCCGATTCCTCGCCGGATTCCTGGGCCGCGGATTCCGCATCCGCAACCTCGGCGGACGCGTCCTCGTCGGCACCGGGCTCGGCGGACTCGGCCGCCACTTCGTCCTCGTCGGACTCGCCGGACTCGTCGGTAGCAACGGAGTCTTCGTCACCAGCGTCTTCGCCGGCGGACTCGTCGTCCGAACCGTCCGCGGCGCCGCCTTCACCGCGCTGACGTTCCCGGATGGCGTCGATGATCAGCAGCAGCACGCCGAGCACGCTGGCACCGATGCAGACCCAGGCGACCAATTCCTGGCCGGTTACCACGGCGGCCACCAGTGCGGCCAAGCCGATCACGGCAAGGACCAGTGCAACGATCAACATGACGTGATCATCCCTTCCTCGGGCAACCGCGCGACGCCCGGGGATCAGTTGGCGTTACGGCCGAACTGATTGAACCCGGCCTCACCGCCGGCGCTGGTATCGACCGGCGCGGCCGAACCGCGCTGTCCGAGCTCTTCGAGCTGGGATTCCAGGTAGGTCTTGAGCCGGGTCCGGTATTCACGCTCGAAGGTGCGCAGCTGCTCGAGCCGGCCCTCCAGCACGGTGCGCTGCTGGTTGATGGTGCCCATGATCTCGGCGTGCTTGCGTTCGGCGTCGGCCTGCAGGGCGTCGGCCTTCTCCTGGGCCTGACGCAGCTGGGTCTCCGACCGGTTCTGGGCGTCGGCGAGCAGCGCCTCGGAACGGTTGCGGGCGTCGCTCAGCGTCGCCTCGGCCTTGGTCTTCGCCTCGCTGACCATCGTCTCGGCGTTGTTGCGCGCATCGGCGAGCAGCTTCTCCGCCTCGGCCTTGGCGCCGCCGGTCAGACGATCGGCGGTGTCCTGGGCCAGCGCGAGCACCTTGGCGGCCTTGACGTGTGCCTCCTCGCCCACCGCGGCAACCGGAGCCGGTGCGGCAGCGGCCGCCGGCTCGGGCTCGGGCTCGACGTACAGCGGCACGACGGCGGTCGGCGCCCCCCCGGCGCGGGCACCGGCCAGCTCGGCGTCGAGCTCGCTGACCCGCTGGCGCAGGTCGCTGTTCTCCTCGATCAGCCGGGTCAACTCGGTCTCCACCAGGTCGAGGAAGGCGTCGACCTCATCCTCGTTGTAGCCCCGCTTGCCGATCGGCGGCTTGGAAAAGGCGACGTTGTGAACGTCGGCGGGTGTGAGCGGCATCGGATGCCCCCTTGGGAGTCGTTGCGGTCGGACCGGTCTGCAAGTTTAGAACGATAGACCAAACTGGCAGTCAGCACTGTAACTGGCGTCCATCCTGTCACACCAGAATCTCACGTCGCCGCGAAGACGAGAATTAAGAGCGATTTTCACGGTGCCGGAATTGTTTGCCGAGCGGCGCCCGGTTCGCTCAGCCCAGCCGGGCCGCGGTGTCGAAGCAGACGTTCATGCCGATGAACACCGCCACCAGCAGCACCATGATCGATAGGTCCAGCCGGATGTTTCCGATGGTCAGCTGGGGAATCAATCGACGCAGCAGTTTTACCGGCGGATCGGTCAGGGTCAGCACGAACTCCAGGATCACTACCACTGCACCCCGGGGCCGCCAGTCCCGGCTGAACGCCCGGATGAATTCGATGACGATCCGGGCGATGAGCAGCAGCCACAGTAGAAACAGCACGAAGCCCAGAATCAGAAACAGGTCCGCCACGTAAAACGTCCTTCGGCCGGGGATGCGAAACGGCGATCGGCCGGGACCTGCGGGCCCCGGCCGATGTAAGCCTACCGATCGATGAGGCTACTGATTTCCGTAGAAACCGTCGGCCATCCGGCGCCGCTGCTCGGGGGTGACCTCCACATCGGCCGGAGACAGCAGGAACACCTTGGTGGCAACCTTGTCGAAGGAGCCGCGCAGGGCGAAGGCCAGGCCGGCGGCGAAGTCGACGAGCCGCTTGGCGTCGGCGTTGTCCATGGTGACCAGGTCCATGATCACCGGGGTGCCGTCGCGGAACCGCTCCCCGATGGTGCGCGCCTCGCTGTAGTCCTTGGGGCGCAGCGTGGTGATCTTGGCCAGCGCACTGCCCTCGTCGAACATCTGCTGCATGCGGCGCGGGTCCATGGCCAGGGCGCCGCGGGTCGAGCCGCCGCCGCGCAGCGGGGCGAACCGCTGAGCCGGGGCCGGGTGGTCGTAGTCGCGACCGTAGCGCGGATCCTCGTCGTACCCGCCGCGGTAGCCGGCCGATGCGTACTCCGGCTCGCGGCGGTCCCGCGGGTCGTGGTCGTAGTCGGCTTCGTAGCGCTCGCCCCGGTCGTAGCTGTCGCCGCGACGGCCGTAGCCGCCGCGCGACGACCGGTCGTCGTCGTAGTACTCGTCCTCGTAATCCTCCAACGGGGCCATCCCGAAGTAGGCCTTGACCTTGTGCAACGTGCTCATTGCGATGACCCTTCTCGAAAGAGCGGCGGACCCGGTGACCGATTCCGTGACCCTGCTGGCGAATCTGGTAGGTGTGATGAAGATGTGACTGGAGTGACAACTGACGGTGACGTTAGCGGGCGCTGACCCAGAAGCGCGGTACCGACACGCAGACAAGTCGAACCGTGTTTGACGGCAACTTCCAGATCCCCCGACATCCCCGCGGACAACCCGACCGCCTCGGGATGACGGTCGCGCACCCGGCGGTGCACCTCGGCCAACCGCGCAAACGCCGCATCGGGGTCTGCGCCCCGCGGCGGGACGGCCATCAGGCCGGCCAACCTCAGAGTGGTTGCGGCGCCGACCCGGTCACACACCGCGTCCACCGCGCCGGTGTCGCCGGCGTCGATGCCGCCGCGGGCGGTGTCGCCATCGAGGCTGAGCTGGATGTAGACGCGCAGCGGCGCGCCGCGATGGCCCGCATCCAGCGCCTCGCCGGCCGCGCGGTCCAGCGTGTCGGCCAGCCGCAGTCCGTCCACCGAGTGCACCGCGTCGGCCCAGCCGGCGACCGAGCGCGCCTTGTTGCGCTGCAGCCGGCCGATCATCTGCCAGCTCACCTCGGCGGGCAACCGGCCGGCCAGTTCGGCGATCTTGGCCCGGGCCTCCTGGTCGCGCGCCTCGCCGAAGGACCGGCATCCCTGGGCCGCCAGCAATGCCACATCGGAGGCCGGGAAGAACTTGGTGACCGGCAGCAGCTCGATCTGGGCCGGGTCGCGCCCGGCGGCCTCCGCAGCGGCGGACACGCGTTGCCGCAAGGCCGCCAGCGCCTCGGCCAGCTGCGTGCCGCGCTCGGTCGGCGAGGTCACTGCATCCACACGACCGACGCCAGCCGGCCGGTGGGGGCGCCGCGCCGGTGGCTGAACAGGTCGGTGTCGGCTACCGTGCAGCGCGGATCGACGGCAACCGAACCGAGGCCCAGATCGCCGAGCTGCCTTGCGATTCCGGCTCGTAGATCCAGACCCGGGGTGCCGGCCGCGGTGCGCACCCGACTGCCCGGGAGTGCCGCCTCGACGTCGTCGGCCATCTCGGCGGGCACTTCGTAGTTGGCCCCGCTGACCGCCGGTCCCAGCCACGCGGTCATGTCGGCGACCTGCGCACCGGCGGCGACCATGGCCTCCACGGTGCGCGCGACGATGCCCTTGGCCGCACCGACACGGCCGGCGTGCACGGCGCCGATGACTCCGGCCTCCTCATCGCCCAACAACACCGGCACACAGTCGGCGGTGATCACCGCCAGCGCCAGCCCGGCGGTGGTGGTGATCAGCGCGTCGGTGTCGTCGACGGCGGTGCCGCGGGGTTCATCGACGCGCACGACGGCGTCACCGTGCACCTGGTTCATCCAGATCAGATGGTCGGGCGCCACACCGATGGTGTCGGCCAACCGCCGCCGGTTGGCCGCGACGGCCGCCGGATCGTCGCCGACGTGGTCGCCGAGATTGAAGGTGTCGAACGGCGGTGCCGAGACACCGCCGGCCCGGGTGGTGCTGACCCGACGGATGGTATGCGGCGGTCCCGGCTTCGCCTCGGCTCCGCCGGCGCGCGCCCTATCCCGCATGTCTCATCCAAACCTCAGTCGCCCACCAACTCCGCCGAGCCTCGCCGAACCGCCCGATGGTATGCGGCACGGCCGGAGGATCAGTGCCGCATGAACGGCGGGACGTCGACGTCGTCGTCGTCATCGCCGCCGCCGACACTGACCGTCGCGCCGTTGGTGTGCAGTGAGGCGCTGGCCGCGGCGGCCGGCTCGAACACCGAGGACGTGACGCCCGGGCCGAGGTTTCCGGCCCGCGCCGAGGTGAACACGGCGCCACCGGGCGCGGCGGCCGGCGTCGCCGCCAGGCCGGGGGCCGCCTTGCGGTGCACGGTGCCGGCCTCGAACCCGGCCGCGATGACGGTGACCCGCACCTCGTCGCCGAGCGAGTCGTCGATGACGGTGCCGAAGATGATGTTGGCATCGGGGTGCGCGGCGTCCTGCACCAGCGAGGCGGCCTCGTTGATCTCGAAGAGGCCGAGGTCGCTGCCACCGGCGACGGACAGCAGCACGCCCTGGGCGCCCTCCATCGACGCCTCCAGCAGCGGCGAGTTGATGGCGATCTCGGCGGCCTTGAGCGCCCGCCCGTCGCCGCGCGCGGCGCCGATGCCCATCAGGGCGGTGCCGGCGCCGCTCATCACGCCCTTGACGTCGGCGAAGTCCACGTTGATCAGGCCCGGGGTGGTGATCAGGTCGGTGATGCCCTGCACACCGTTGAGCAGCACCTCATCGGCGCTGCGGAACGCGTCCATCAGCGAGACGGCGGCGTCGCCCATCTGCAGCAGCCGGTCGTTGGGGATGACGATGAGGGTGTCGCAGCTCTCCCGCAGCGCGTTGATCCCGGTTTCGGCCTGGTTGGAGCGCCGCTTGCCCTCGAAGGAGAACGGGCGGGTGACCACGCCGACGGTCAGCGCACCGAGCTTGCGGGCGATGGTGGCCACCACGGGCGCACCGCCGGTGCCGGTGCCGCCGCCCTCACCGGCGGTGACGAACACCATGTCGGCGCCGCGCAGCAGCTCCTCGATCTCGTCCTTGGCGTCCTCGGCGGCCTTGCGGCCGACCTCGGGATCGGCGCCGGCGCCCAGGCCGCGGGTGGAATCCCGGCCGACGTCCAGCTTGACGTCGGCGTCGCTCATCAGCAGCGCCTGCGCGTCGGTGTTGATGGCGATGAACTCGACACCCTTGAGGCCCTGTTCGATCATCCGGTTGACGGCGTTGACGCCGCCACCGCCGATGCCGACCACCTTGATCACGGCGAGGTAGTTGTGCGGGGGGGTCATTGGTCGTCTTCCTCCCAGGGATATTGCTGCATTGACTCGGTCGAACCCCCCGCCAAAACCCTCAACCTCAACCATAGGCTTAGAGTTATGTCAAGTTGTTCCGTATGTTTTGGAACCGTAGGGCCGCTACCCGGCCGCGACGCGTAGGCGCGCCGGTGTGTCCCCCGAGTTTTTCGCCACGTCCCGATCCGCGCCGCAGGGCCCCGGCACGCGGGTGACCACGGTGGCCGGCGGGGCCGATGAGACCCGTGGGGCCTACTTGACGGTGGCCAGTTCCGGGCTGGACACGTCGTAGCTGCGCCCCGGCACCGTCAGCAGGGCGGCCAGCTTCTCGGCCTTCTCCTGACTGCGATCGGTGCTGCCCCACACCACCACCCGGCCGTCGGTCAGCGTGAGGGTCACCGCGGCCGCCGTCGGCGCCGCCACCCGGCCCACCTGGCCGGCGATCTCCGGGCGCAGGGTGGTCAGCACCTCCAGCGCCGCCCGGGTCGACGGGTCACCCGGGCCCGGGTTCTCCACGTCGAGATAGGGCAGACTCTGCGCCGGGTCCTCGCTGCCGAAATCCACCCCGACGCGGTCGTAGACGTGCGGGCCGTCGGGAAAGTCGCGCATCGCCACCGGAATTCGCTCGGCGATGGTGATCCGCACAGTGGACGGATACTCGCGCTGCACCCGCGCGCTGGCCACCCGCCGGATCCCGGCCACCCGCGCGGCGACCGCATCGGTGTCCAGCTGCAGCAGTGGCAGGCCGTGGGGCACCGCCGCCACATCGAGCACCTCGTCGCGGCCGACCGCCTGGGTGCCGAACACGTCGACCGAGCGCACCGACATCAACGGCGTGAAGTACAGCACCAGCCCCAGGCCGACGACCAGCACCGCCGCCAGGACTGCCCACACCAGCGCCTTCAGTCCGCGCACCACCCCGCGCGACGGCGTCCGGTGCGGTTCCACCGACGCCGCGTCGGCCTTGCGCTTGGCCTCCAGCCGGGCGCGCTCCAGGGTCCGGGCCCGTTCGGACAGCGCCCGGCGCTCGGCGCGTTCGCGGCGTTCCCGCCGGCGCGGCCCCTCGAAGTCCGCACCCGCCGAATCCTCCTCCGGCCCGGCGTCCTGCTCGGCCTCCTGCGCGGCTTGTTGCCCGGCGAGGTCGTCGGCCGCGTCCGGATCCGGCTCGTCGCTCACCACGACGCCCCGGGCGAACGACCCGCCCGATCGGCCAGGGCCGCGAGGATCTCCGGACCCAGCAGGGTCACGTCGCCGGCGCCCATGGTGACGACGACGTCACCGGGCTCGGCGGCCTCGGCGACCCGGGCGGCCACCGCCGAGAAGTCCGGCAGGTACGCGACCGGGACGGTGACCTTCTCGGCGATGGTGGCACCGCTGACCCCGGCGATCGGCTGCTCCCGCGCGGCATACACGTCGAGCACGAAGACCCGGTCCGCGCCGCTGAGCGCCGCGGCGAACTCGTCGGCGAAAGTCTTTGTGCGGGAATACAGGTGCGGCTGGAAGACGGCGAGAACCCGGCCGTCGCCGGCCTGCTCGGTGACGGTCCGCAGCGCGGTGAGCACCGCACGCACCTCGGTCGGGTGATGGGCGTAGTCGTCGAACACCCGGACGCCGTCGGCGGTGCCGACCAACTCGAATCGGCGCCGTACCCCCTCGAAGGTCTCCAGGCCCTCCAGCACCAGATCCACCGGGGCTCCGGCCTCCCGGGCCGCCAACACCGCGGCCAGCGCGTTGAGGGCCATGTGCCGGCCGGGCACCGCCAGTCGCATCGCCCGCGGATGCGTCTCCCCCGCCAGCGCGATCTCGGCGACCGCGCCGGTGCCCTGCTGCACCCAGCTCAGCAGTGTCGCGGCCGGTTCCGGCCCGTCCGGGTCGGGGCGGCTGCCGTAGGGCAGCACCCGAATCCCGCGGGCGGCGGCCCGGCGCGCCAGGGCGGCGGCGCCCGGGTCGTCGGCGCAGACCACCAGCGCACCGCCGTCGACGATCCGGTCGCAGAAGGCGTCGAACACCTCGGTGTACGCGTCGGCGCTGCCGAAGAAGTCCAGGTGGTCGGCCTCGATGTTGGTCACCACCGCCACGTCCGGGTGGTATTCCAGCAGCGATCCGTCGCTCTCGTCGGCCTCGGCGACGAAGATCGACCCGCTGCCGTGGTGCGCGTTGGTGCCGGCCTCCCCCAGGTCGCCACCGACGGCGAAGGATGGATCCTGACCGGCGTGCTGCAGGCCGACGATCAGCATCGACGTGGTGGTGGTCTTGCCGTGGGTACCGGTGACCAGCAGGCTGGTCGACCCGGCCATCAGCTTGGCCAGCACCACCGGCCGCAGGATCACCGGGATTCCGCGCCGCTGCGCCTCGACCAGCTCGGGGTTGGTCTTGGGGATGGCCGCGTGGGTGGTGATGACGGCCGTCGGTCCCCCCGGCAGCAGGTCCAGCGATGACGCGTCGTGACCGATGCGCACCAGCGCGCCGCGGGCGCCGAGGGCCCGCACGCCGCGGGACTCCTTGGCATCGGATCCGGACACTAGGGCGCCGCGGTCCAGCAGGATGCGCGCGATTCCCGACATGCCGGCTCCGCCGATGCCGACCATGTGCACCCGGCGCAGTTCTTCGGGCAGCTCAGCCATCTAGGACCTCCCCCGGCCGGCCAGCTCCAGTGCCGCGCGGGCCACCCGGTCGGCGGCATCGCGGTGCCCGGCGGCACCGGCGGCTGCGGTCATGGCGGCGAGCCGGTCCGGATCGGCCAGCAGCCCGCCGACGGTGTCCGACACCAGCTCCGGAGTCAGGTCGGCGTCGTCCACCAGCAGGGCGCCGCCGGCGGCGACCACCGGCAGCGCGTTGAGTCGCTGTTCCCCGTTGCCGATCGGCAGCGGCACGTAGACCGCGGGCAGCCCGCCCGCCGACAGTTCGGCCACCGTCATCGCCCCGGACCGGCAGATCGCCAGGTCCGCGGCGGCGTAGGCCAGATCCATCCGGTCCAGATAGGGCACCGCGACGTACGGCGGATCGCCGGGACCACGGTGCGGCAGGTCCAGGGTGTTCTTCGGGCCGTGGGCGTGCAGCACCGAGATACCGCGGCCGGCCAGGTCGGCCGCCGCGCCGGAGACCGCACGGTTCAGCGACGCCGCACCCTGGGAGCCGCCGAAGACCAGCAGCACGACGGCATCGTCGGCGAAACCGAAATGCTCACGGGCCGAGGAGCGCAGCGCGGCCCGATCCAGCGTGGTGATCGCCGAACGCACCGGCATCCCCACCACCTCGGCGCCGGGCAACCCGCAGTCGTCGACGGCGGCGAGCACGCGATCGGCCATGCGCGCGCCGACCTTGTTGGCGATACCGGCGCTCGCGTTCGCCTCGTGGATGAGCACCGGCACCCGGCGCCGGCGCAGGCCGCGACGGGCGGCGAGGTAGGCCGGCAGGGCGACATAGCCGCCGAAACCGATCACCACGTCGGCGTCGACGTCGTCGAACACCGCGCGGGTTTCGCGCACGGCGCGGCGCACCCGCAGCGGAAGCCGGGCCAGGTCGGCGTTGAGCTTGCGCGGCAGCGGAACCGGGGTGATCAGCCGCAGGTCGTAGCCCCGCTTGGGCACCAGCCTGGTCTCCAGACCGCGTTCGGTACCCAGCACGGTGATCCGCACATCGGCGCCGCTGGCGCGCAGTGCGTCGGCCACGGCCAGGGCCGGTTCCACGTGTCCCGCGGTGCCGCCGCCGGCGAGCACCACCGAAACAGCGCCCCCGGGGTTGGGGTTACCCGCGTCGTTCACCCGTAACGATGACCTTCCAGTGTGGGCACGCCGCGCGGTTGACGGTGTCCGGCCGGCGGCGCAGCCCTGCGATTTCCCGCTCCGGCGCCGCGCCGCGGCGTCGCGGCGGCCCGCGCGGAACGGTCCGTGGCGACCTTAGCGGATCGCTGTGCTTTCGCCCGTCCGGACCGGCCCGCGGCGGTTGCACCACTGTGTTCGGCGGCCCGCCGGCGCGGGCGGGGTGGTTGTTCGTCGCGGCGGGCCCGTGCCGGTTCCCGTTCCCGGCGCGCGGTGGGTTCCCTGCGGGCGGGATCCTTGCGGGCCGGTTGCCGGCGGGCCGGCGCAGCCGGGCGCTTCTTGGCGGGCTTGCGCGGCGGGGCGGGTTTCGCCGGTGCCGCGGCGCGGGGCGCCGGTTTCCTGATGCGTGCCGCGGCCACCGGGTTGGGCTGGAACACCTCGGGCGGCGGCAACCGCAGCACCCGGGTCATGGTGTCGTCGCGACCGGCCCGCAGTGCGGCGACGGCGTCGGGTTCGTGCCGGGCGGCGTTGGCCATCAGCCCGATCATCAGCAGGGTGGTGGCCGTCGAGGTGCCGCCCGCCGATATCAGTGGCAGCTGCACACCGGTCACCGGCAGCACACCGATGACGTAGCCGACGTTGATGAACGCCTGGCCGATGATCCACAGCGTGGTGGTGGCGGACAGCAGCCTCAGGAACGGGTCGTTGGACCGCCGCGCGATACGCATCCCGGTGTAGGCGAACAGCCCGAACAGCAGCAGCAGCCCGAAGGCGCCGACGAAGCCGAGTTCCTCGCCGATGATCGCGAAGATGAAGTCGTTGTGGGCGTTGGGCAGATAGTTGTACTTGGCGGTGCCCTGGCCCAGGCCGGCGCCGAAGAAGCTGCCGTTGGCCAGCGCCATCTTCGACTGCCGGGCCTGATAGCCGATGCCCTGGGCGTCGGCGGAGGGGTCGATCCACGAGCGCACTCGGTCGGAGCGGTAACCGGCGGACACCGCCATCACCGCGGCCACCGCCAGCGCCGCCGACAGCGACGTGACGAACACCTTCAGCGACAGCCCGGCGTACCAGAGCAGGCCGAGCAGGATGATCGACATCGAGACGGTCTGGCCGAGGTCGGGCTGCACCACGACCAGGCCCATCGCGATGACGGCCGCCGGGATCAGCGGGACCAGCATCTCGCGCAGCGACGCGTGTTCCATCCGCCGGGTGGCCAGCACATGGGCACCCCAGATGGCCAGGGCGATCTTGGCCAGCTCGGAGGGCTGCATGGAGAATCCGGCGACGACGAACCAGCCGCGGGAGCCGTTGGAGTAGGTGCCGATGCCCGGGATGAGCACCAGGATCAGCAGGATGACGCTGACGATGAAGCCGGGTAGGGCGAGGCGGCGCAGCACCCGGATCGGGATGCGCACGGCGGCGTAGAAGGCGACCAGGCCGACGATGGTCCACAGCACCTGCTTGGCGAAGATCATCCACGGGGTGCCGTCGGAGTCGTAGGAGTGCACGCCCGAGGCCGAGAGCACCATGATCAGGCCCAGGCTGACCAGCAGGGCGGAGACCGCGACGATCAGGTGGAACGACGTCATCGGCCTGCCGAGCCAGTGGCCGAACTGGTTGCGCAGGTGCAGTACCGCGCGCGCCTTGGTCTCCGCGGCCGGGGCCTCGACGGCCGTCGCTTCCACCTTCTTCTCGGCTTTCTTCTTCGCGGCTTTCCCGCGGGCCTTCCCGCCGGGCTTCTCCTCGGCCGGCTCGGTGGCGTCGTCGGTCGTGTCGTCGTCGGTCACAGCGTTTTCAGTCGTGTCGTCGTCGGTCGGGTCCTCGGCAATCGGCGACCCGGCAGCCGCGGCGTCGCCGTCGGCGTCCGGGTCGGCCGGCTCGAGGTCGTCGACGTGCTCGGCGGCGACCTCGGGATCCGGGGTGTCCACGGCTACCGGCCGAGGTCGGCGACGGCGGCGGCGAAGGCGTCGCCGCGCGCGGCGTAGCCGGTGAACTGGTCGAAGGACGCCCCGGCGGGGGCCAGCAGCACGGTATCTCCGGGTCGGGCCAGTTCGCGGGCGGCGCCGACGACGGCCGTCATGATGTCCGGGCCGGTCACGGCTCCGGTCACATTAACAACATGAGTCACACCAGACTCAGAAGTCTCTTGCACCCCAGCATCCTCCCCCGTCACAACGTGGATGACGGGAACATCCGGGGCGTGTCGTGATAACGCCTTGGCAACCACGTCGCGGTCGCGGCCGATCAGCACAGCGCCGGCCAGCCGGCCGGCGACCCGGGCGACCAGCTCATCGACCGAGGCGCCCTTGAGCAGACCGCCGGCCACCCACACCGCCCGCTGGTAGGCCAGCAGCGACGCCTCGGCGGCGTGCGGGTTGGTGGCCTTGGAGTCGTCGACGAATGCCACGCCGTCGATGACGCCGACGAGTTCGGCGCGGTGCCGGCCGACCTCGAAGGCCTCCAGGGCCGCGGCGATGGCATCCGGGGCGACGCCGACCGCCCGCGCCAGCGCCGCGGCGGCCAGCGCGTCGAGGACCCCGACCGGGCCGGCGACGGTGATCACGTCGGTGCGGGCCAACGGGGCCGCGTCGGCGAACGCCCGGTCGACCAGCATCCCGTCGGACACCCCGAGCTGCCCGGGCTGCGGCTCGTCGAGGGTGAAGCCCACCTTCACCGGGGCGGGTGCCTGCTCGAGCAGGTCCCGGGCCGTCGGATCGTCGATCCCGGCGACCGCGACGCGCCCGCTCAGCGCGACCGCCTTGGCCGCGGCGTAGCCGGCCATCGAGCCGTGCCAGTCCAGGTGATCCTCGGCGACGTTGAGCACCGCGCCGGCCACCGGACGCACCGACGGCGCCCAGTACAGCTGGAAACTGGACAGTTCGATCGCCAGGAAATCGGCCGGTTCACCCGGCTGGGCGAGACCATGCGCCGGTCCCGGCTTCCCCTCGGCTCCGCCGGCACTCGCTGCGCTCGCACCACCTCCGCCGAGCCTCGCCGAACCGGCGAGCACATCGATGACCGGCCGCCCGATATTGCCGCACAGCGCGGCGCGGCGGCCGTCGGCAACCAGCATGGCGTGCAGCATCGAGGTGGTGGTGGTCTTGCCGTTGGTTCCGGTCACCACCAGCCAGCGCCGCGGCGGCCCGTAGTGCCCGGCGGCGTCGAGGCGCCAGGCCAGCTCGACATCCCCCCAGACCGGCACCCCGGCGGCCGCGGCGGCGGCCGGCACCGGCGCCTGCGGGGGCAGCCCGGGGCTGGTCACCACCAGGTCGAACTCGGCGATCCGGGCGGCCGCGGCCGCGGCGTCGAGCACCTCGACACCGCCGTGCGCGGCGTCGGTCAGCGCGTCGACGCGGTCGTCGGTCAGCACCGCCTGCACGCCGAGGGGTTCCAGGGCAGCCAGCACGGATCGGCCGGTCATCCCGGCGCCGGCCACCAGTACCCGGGCGCCCGGGCGCAGCGGTGGGATCGACACCACGCTCAGTTGCCGCTCGCCGAGAGCCACTCGCCGTAGAAAAGGGCCACCCCGAGGCCGCAGGCGATCGCCGTCAACAGCCAGAACCGGATGATCACCGTGGTTTCGGCCCAGCCGGCCAGTTCGAAGTGGTGGTGGAACGGCGCCATTCGGAACACCCGCCGCCCGGTCGTTCGGAAGGCCACGATCTGCACCACCACCGAGACGATCTCGGCGACGAACAGGGCGCCCAGGACCACGGCGAGGACCTCGGTGCGGCTGGTCACCGAGAGCCCGGCGATGATGCCGCCCAGGGCCAGGGAGCCGGTGTCGCCCATGAAGATCTTCGCCGGTGCGGCGTTCCACCAGAGGAAGCCGATGCAGGCGCCGGCGGTGGCCGCGGCGATCAGCGCCAGGTCCAGCGGGTCGCGCACGTTGTAGCAGCCGGCCTCGTGGGTCTCCGTGCACGGGTTGCGGGACTGCCAGAAGGTGATGATCACGTAGGCGCCGCCGACCATGGCCATGCAGCCGGCCGCCAGGCCGTCCAGGCCGTCGGTGAAGTTCACCGCGTTCGACCAGGCCGACACCAGCACCACCACGAACAGCACGAACAGCACCGGCGGCAGCGCGACGGTGGCGATGTCGCGGACGTAGGACAGCTGGGTGCTCCCGGGAGTCAGACCGTGCGAATTGGGGAACTGCAGCACCAGCACGCCGAAGATCACCGCGGACGCGATCTGCCCGAGGGTCTTGGCGGTCTTGTTCAGCCCCAGGTTGCGCGACCGGCGGATCTTGATCAGGTCGTCGGTGAAGCCGACGGCGCCCAGCGCGGTCGCCAGCCCGAGCACCAGCACCCCGGAGGCCGACGGCCCGGAGTCGCCGAAGGCCATGCCCACCAGCTGGGCGACGAGGTAGCCGGCCCAGATGCCGGCCACGATGGCGACGCCACCCATGGACGGGGTACCCCGCTTGGTCTGGTGACTCGGCGGGCCGTCCTCACGGATCTCTTGGCCGAAGCCCTGTTTGGTGAACAGCCGAATCAGCACCGGTGTCAGCAGGATCGACACCGCCAGGGAGATGCCGACGGCGACCAGGATCAGTCTCATTTGCGGTCATCTTCTCCCATGCCGTCCCCGAACCCGGTATCCGGGTCGGCCACCAGCGCCTCGGCCAGTGCGCCCAGCCCAGCGGCGTTGGACGCCTTCACCAGTACGACGTCGCCCGGGCGCAGTTCGGAGCGCAGCAGTTCCAGCGCGGTATCGGCGTCGTCGACACCCACGGCCTCCGAACCCCAGGACCCTTCCATCACCGCCCCGTTGAACATCGCGCCCATCGACCTTCCCTTCCCGACGACGATAAGCCGGGCGACATCGAGTCGGACCGCCAATCTGCCGATCCGATCATGCTCGGTGATCGCATCGTCACCGAGTTCACCCATCTCCCCGAGCACCGCGACGGCGCGGCGCCCGCCGGGCGTCCCGGCATCGGGCTGGCGCGCCATCCAGGCCAGGGCCTTGAGCCCGGCGGCCATGGAGTCCGGGTTGGCGTTGTAGGCGTCGTTGATGACGGTGACGCCGTCGGAGCGGGTGCTGACCTGCATGCGGCGCGCCGAGGCCGGGCCGGCGGCGGCCAGCGCGGTGGCCAGTTGCTCTCCGGTGGCGCCGCATTCGAACGCCACCGCGGCCGCACACAGCGCGTTGGACACCTGGTGGTCACCGTGCACGGCCAGGGTGACCTCGACCGGCGGGGCGTCGGCGCGGCGCAGGGTGAACCGCGGGCGGGCCAGCTCGTCGAGCACCACATCGGAGGCCCACAGGTCGGCGTCGGCGCGGGCGGACCGCGACACCCGCACCACCCGGGCCACAGCGCGCTCGGCCATCGCCGCCACCGCGGGATCATCGACGTTGAGCACCACCGCGCCGCCGGGTGGCACCGCGGCCGCCAGCTCGCCCTTAGTCTCGGCGATGGCCTGCCGCGAACCGAACTCCCCCAGGTGCGCGGTGCCGACGTTGAGCACCACGCCGATGTCCGGGCGCGCGATGTCGGCGAGCGCGGCGATGTTTCCCGGGTGCCGCGCGGACAGCTCCAGCACCAGGAAGTCGGTGTCGGTGGTGGCCCGCAGCACCGTCCACGGGTGGCCCAGCTCGTTGTTGAACGATCCCGGCGGGGCGACCACCGAGCCCAGCGGCGCCAGCACCGCGGCCAGCAGGTCCTTGGTGGAGGTCTTGCCCGACGAGCCGGTGACGCCGATGATCCGCAGTCCGCGGCCGGCGAGCCGGCGGGCGACCTCGGCGGCCAGCAGCGCGAGCGCGGCAAGGACCGCCGCGCCCGCACTTTCCCGGTCGTGTTCGAGTGCCCCGGAACGGCTTTCGCCGGTCACCGGTGCGGCGATGACGGCCGGCACGCCGACCGGTCGGGCCGCCAGCACGGCCACCGCGCCCGCGGCGATCGCCGGGGCAGCGTGGTCGTGGCCGTCGACCCGGGCCCCGGGCAGCGCGAGGAACAGCCCGCCCGCCGTGACCGCCCGGGAGTCGAATTCCACGGTGCCGGTCACCCGGGTGGCCGCGGCGGTGACCGGGTCGATGTCCGACAGCGTCCCGCCGACGATCTCGGCGATCTCGGCAACGGTCAGTTCGATCATCCCGGCGCCTCCCCGGATACCTTGGTGTCCAATGCTCTTCGGAGCTCTTCCCGGTCGTCGAACGCGCGGGTGTGCCCGGCAGCGGTCTGCCCGGTCTCGTGGCCCTTGCCGGCGATGAGCACCACGTCCCCGGGCCGTGCCCAGTGCACCGCGGCGGCGATGGCCGCGGCCCGGTCACCGATCTCACGGACCTCGACACCGGGCTTCTCGCGCGTGCCGGCGAGCACCTCGGCGCGGATCACCGCCGGGTCCTCGTCGCGCGGATTGTCGTCGGTGACGATCACCAGATCGGCCCGTTCGGCGGCCGCGGCGCCCATCGGTGCACGCTTGCCGGCGTCGCGGTTGCCGCCCGCACCGAACACCACGGCGATCCGCCCGGCGCCGGGGCTGTTGCGCAGGGTGTCCAGCACCGCGCTCAGCGCCCCGGGCTTGTGCGCGTAGTCGACCAGGGCCAGGAAGTCCTGCCCGGCGTCGACGGGTTCCAGCCGGCCCGGCACCCGGGCCTCGCGCAGACCGGCGCGGGCCTGTTCCGGTGTGATCCCCAGCTGCGCCAGAATCGCCACCGCCAGCAGCGCGTTGGCGACGTTGTAGCGTCCGGGCAACCCGATGGCGATCCGGTGCCGGGCCCCGGACGGGTCGCGGGCGCCGAACTCCTGGCCGCCGGCACCGGTGGTTTCCACGTCGGTCACCGTCCAGTCGGCGGCGGCGTCGACGGCCACCGTCACCGGGTCTGCGGCCCGGGCCGCCATCGCCGCACCGGCCTCGTCGTCGACGCAGATGACCGCGGTGCGCGCGTGGTCGGCCGCGGCCGGGTCGAACAGCCGGGCCTTGGCCTCGAAGTAGTCGGCCATGGTGGGGTGGAAATCCAGGTGGTCGCGGGACAGGTTGGTGAACGCACCGACGGCGAACTCGACGCCGTCGACGCGGCCCAGTTCCAGTGCGTGGCTGGACACCTCCATCACGACGGTGTCCACGCCGCGCTCGGCCATCACCGCCAGCAGGGCCTGCAGCGCGGGCGCCTCCGGGGTGGTCAGGGCGCTGGGCACGTCGACGCCATCGATTCGGACGCCGACCGTGCCGATCAGCCCGACGACCCGTCCGGCCGCCCGCAGCCCGGCCTCGGCCAGATAGCTGGTGGTGGTCTTGCCGGAGGTCCCGGTGATGCCGACGACCTGCAGCCGTCGCGACGGGTTGTCGTAGACGCGGGCCGCCAGCGCGCCGAGTACGGCACGCGGATTCGGCACCGTCAGCAGCGGGACCCCGGCGGCGGTGCCCCGGAGACGGTCGGCACCCACCGGGTCGGTGAGGATGGCGGTCGCGCCGCGGGCCAGGGCATCGGCGGCGAAATCGGCGCCGTGGGCGCTGGACCCGGGCAGCGCCGCGAACAGATCGTGCGGCCGGGCTTCCTGAGCCCGCAGCGTCACGCCGGTGATCCGGACCCCGAGATCCGGCGGTTCGGCGATGCTCGGCGGAGTGGATGCGAGCGAAGCGAGTGGCCGCGGAGCCGAGGGGAAGCCGGGACCGCCGTATAAACCCTGCGGTTCCGGCGGCGCCGGAGAGCCCACCAGAGCGGCAAGCTCACCCAAGCCCACACCCGCGACGTGTTCGGGGCGCAGCGGTGAGGGCATCGGGTCAGCTTACTGAGCAGCCGGGCCGTTTGCGTTACTCGGTGCGGCCGTCGGGTGGCTCAGGTCGCCTGCAGGATCAGCGGCGGGCCGGGATCCGGCGAGAGCGGCACGTTCTCGCGCTGCATGAGCCACGAGGCGATGTTGTGGAACAGCGGCGCGGCCGAGTGTCCCGGTGTGCCGTCGGGGTTGCGGTCCGGGGCGTCCATCATGATGCCGACGACGTAGCGCGGGTTGTCGGCGGTGGCGATCCCGGCGAAGGTGATCCAGTAGACGTCGCTGTAGTAGCAGCCGCACGCGGGGTTGATCTGCTGGGCGGTGCCGGTCTTGCCGGCCATCTGGTAGCCCTCCACCGCGGCGGGCGACCCGGTGCCCTGCTGATAGCCCATCGGGTCCTTCTGCACGACGGCGCGCAGCATGTTGCGGACGGTGCGTGCGGTCTCCGGCGACACCACCCGGACGCCCTCGGGCCGGCGCTCCTCGGTGCGGGTGCCGTCCGGGGCGATGGTGGCCTTCACGATGCGCGGCGGCATCCGCAGGCCGTCGTTGGCGATGGTCTGGTACATGCCGGTCATCTGCAGCAGGGTCATCGAAAGACCCTGGCCGATCGGCAGGTTGGAAAAGGTGCTGCCCGACCACTGATCCATCGGCGGCACCAGTCCGGCGCTCTCGCCGGGCAGGCCGACGCCGGTGCGCTGTCCCAGCCCGAACTTGCCGACCATGTCGGCGAACCGCTCCGGACCGACGCGCTGCGCGATCATCAGTGTGCCGACGTTGGAGGACTTCCCGAGGATGCCGGTGGTGGTGTACGGCATGGTGCCGTGGTTCCAGGCGTCGCCGACGGTCACCCCTCCCATGTTGATCGAGCCTGGAACCTGAAGCACCTCATCGGGATTAGTGAGGCCCAGTTCGATGGCGGTGGACATGGTGATGATCTTGTTGACCGAGCCCGGTTCGAACGGGGACGACACCGCGAGGTTGCCCATCTGCCGGTCGCCCTGGCGCCCGAGGTCCTGGGACGGGTCGAAGGTTCCGTCGTTGGCCATGGCCAGCACCTCGCCGGTGTGCGAATCGAGCACCACCGCCGAGACGGTCTTGGCACCCGAGAGATCCTTGGCCTGCTGAACCTGCTGTTGCACGTAGTACTGAATGTCGTTGTCCAGCGTCAATTGTACGGTCGAACCGTTCACCGCGCTGTGCTTGTTGCGGTAGCTGCCGGGGATCACCACACCGTCGGAGCCGCGGTCGTAGGTGATGGAACCGTCGGTGCCGGCCAGCACCGAGTCCATCGAATCCTCCAGGCCCAGCAGGCCGTGGCCGTCCCAGTCGATGCCGCCGACAATGTTGGCGGCCAGTGCGCCGCCGGGATACTGGCGCAGGTCCTGGCGTTCGGTTCCGACCTCCGGGAAATCCTTGACGATGGCGGTGGCGACGGCCGGGTCGACGGCCCGGGCCAGATAGACGAACGTCTCATCGCTGCGCAACTTCTTCAGCAGGGTCGCGGCGTCCGGGGTGTTGTCGAGCTTGGCCGCAACACCTTTGGCGATCTCGTTGAGCCGCTGGTCGACCTCGGGTGCGGCCGGCGATTTGGCGCGGGCCTGCTCGAGTTGCTTGCGGATCCGGGGCGGCTGGAAGGTCAGCGCCCGGGCCTCGACGGTGAAGGCGAGTTTGGCGTTGTTGCGGTCGACGATACTGCCGCGCACGGCCTGCTCGACGTCGGTGACCTTGAGCTGGCTGGCGGCCTGGGCCCGCAGCTTCGGTGCGCCGGGGACCTGCAGGTAGAACAGCTGGCCGCCGGCGACCAGCAGCGCCCCCACCATCACGATGTTGCCGACCCGGCTACGGAAGGCGAAACCCGCTGTCCGACCCATGGTTTCGGTGACCGCCCGGGTACGACGGGCCGCGGCCGGGCGCTCCTGGCTCATCGACCCACTCCCGGCGCCGTCGGGACACCCGGTTGCGGGATGACCGGCGCGGCGGGCACGGCCACCGGTGCCGGTGCGATAACCGGCGCGACGGCCTCGGCCGCCGGTCCGGGGGCGGCGCCGGTGGCCGCGTGTTCCTGGGGCACCGCAGCCGTCGGCGCAGCGGGTGCGACCGGCACCGGCACCTCGGCGGCCGAGGCGGCCGGGGCGGCGGCTTCCGGAGCTCCGGCCACCGCGGCGGCCGGAGCCGGCGTCGGTACCGGTGTGGGAGCGGGCGCGGTCGTCGGCGCGATGACGACGGGGACCGGGCGCTCCGGCGAGGCGACTGGACCGGGAGCCGGGGCGCGCACCGGTGCCGGATTCTCGTCGGGCAGTTTCACGTTCAGCGGCGGCGGAGCGGCACCGTCGGCCGGCTTCGGGGTGCCGACGACGACCCAGTTGCCGTTGTCGTCCTGCACCAGGTGGGCGGTGTTGTTCGACGGCACCATGCCCAGCCCGCGGGCGGCCTCGGCCAGCGCCGGAGCGGCTTGGGCCTCCAACACATCACGCTCCAGCGCGTCCTTCTGCTGCTGCAGCGCCTGATTGACCTGCCGCGCATTGCCCAGCTGGTAGGCCCGCTCGGCGGCGTCGGTGGACAGCCACAGGGTCACCGCCAGCCCGACACCGAGCGCGCCGATGACCAGCACCACGAACGGGACCTTGGCGGCCAGGGCATGCGGACGTAGATCGATCTCGGATAGCCGGTTGGCCAGCCGGACCCGCAGTGGAATGCGAACCAGCTTGGGCGCCTTGGCCTTCCGCGCCTTTGCGCGAGCCTTGGCCTGCCCGGAGCTCTTGGCCCGGGTCGGCGCCGGGTTCGGCGTGGTCCGCGGCCGTCCCGGCTTCCCGCGGTTGTCCCGCGCGGCGTCGGCGCGAGAAGCCTTGGCCCGCACCGGCTTGACCCGCGCGGGTGCCTCGCCACGCCGCCGGGCAGCAGCCGCGCCGGCACCCTCGGCACGCCGCGGGCGTTGCGGTGCAGCGCCTCTGGCTCCGGAACGCCGCGGTGCCCGCTCGCCGGCGACGTCGGCCTCGGCCCGGGGCCCGCGCCTGGTGCTCATGATCGTTCCTCGTCTGTCAGTCTGGCCACCGCTCGCAACCGCACCGGCGCACTGCGCGGGTTGCGTTCGATCTCGGCGGCGTCGGCGCGCTCGGCGCCGCGGGTGAGCGTGGTGAATTCCGGTCCGTATCCGGGCAGTTCCATCGGCAGGCCCTCCGGCGTGCGGTTGGCGGTCGCCGCCGCGAAGGCGTTCTTGACGATCCGGTCCTCCAGCGACTGGTAGGCCATCACCACCACCCGGCCGCCGGGCCTGGTGGCCGCCAGCGCCGCGGGCAGTGCGGCGCGTAGCGAGTCCAGTTCACCGTTCACCGCCACCCGCAGGGCCTGGAAGGTGCGTTTGGCCGGATGGCCCCCGGTGCGCCGGGCCGGCGCCGGGATCGCTTGGTAGAGCAGTTCGACAAGTTCGCCGGTGGTGCGAAACGGTACGGTCCGGCGACGGCGGACCACTGCCGCGGCGATCCGGCCGGCGAACTTCTCTTCGCCGAATTCACGCAGGATCGCGGCGATTTCGCCTTGCTCATAGCTATTCAAGATATCCGCTGCGGTCAGCGAAAGCCGGTAATCCATGCGCATGTCGAGCGGCGCGTCGACCGAATAGGCGAATCCGCGCTCGGTGCGATCCAGTTGCATCGAGGAGACGCCGAGGTCGAACAGTATCCCGTCCACTGAATTCGTTGCCGGATAACCGGATTCGGCCAGTGCGCGGGCGATTTCGTCGTACCGGGCGTAGACCGCCGTGAAGCGGTCGCCGAACGGCGCCAACCGGTCCGAGGCGATCTCCAGGGCGCTGGGGTCGCGGTCGAGGCCGATCACGCGCACCCCGGAAAACCGTTGCAGGATCGCCTCGGAATGGCCCCCGGCGCCCAGGGTGGCGTCGATGACCACCGCGCCGGTGCCGTCGTCGGACACCGCGAGCACCGCCGGCGCCAGCAGATCGATGCACCGGTCCAGCAGCACCGGGATATGACCGAAGCGTCCCGGGTCGTTCGTCACCGTGACTCCTCCGCATCTGATCCGTCGCCGCGCCCGTGCACCGAGGTCCCTGCCCGAATGCGTGGACCTGACGTTGGGGAAGTACGCCAGGGCCGGTTCGGGCAGAGACCGCGACGCGCGGGTCGCGGTGGTCCCTGCCACCGGTGCTTCGACCGGGTCCACCTCCGTCTCGTGTTCGGTGATGCCGCCGCCGATGGCGTCGGCGACATCGTGGGCGATGCGGTCAAATGATGTCGCGGAGTGCTTCATCGCTGGCCGCGGAGTAGTTCTCTTCGTGGGTCTGCTGGTAGTCCGCCCAGGCCTCGGCGTCCCAGATCTCCAGGTAGTCGACCGAGCCGGTGACCACGCATTCCTTCGACAGTCCGGCGTAGCGGCGGTGGTCGGCGGACAGGTTGATCCGGCCCTGGGCGTCGGGCAGCTGCTCGTCGGTGCCGGCGGCCAGGTTGCGCAGGAAGGCGCGGGCCTCGGGGTTGGAGCGCGACGCGGTCGCGGCGCGACGGGCGAGATCGGTGAACGCCTCCCGCGGATACACGGCGAGGCTGTGGTCTTGACCCTTGGTGACCATTACCCCTCCTGCCAGTGTCTCGCGGTACTTCGCGGGCAAGGTCAACCGCCCCTTGTCGTCGAGCTTGGGCGTGTAGGTACCGAGGAACACTCGACACCTCCCCGCTCGTCCTCGGGAGCGCCGGGCCGGGTCCCGTTGGTCCGATCGCTCCGTTGAGCACCACGATACCCCACATTCCCCCACTCCGCTCCATTTGCATCCACCGTTTTGGTGTCACGCCCCACTTTTTGCCCCACGGTCCACCCCCTTCCCCACTGGGGAGCCATCACGCCGGGTGCAGGCATGAAAAAAGCCCAGGTCACAGACCTGGGCTTGATCGAGCTGGAAGGTGGGGGGAGGTGGGAGGCTCAGTCCTCGAACCGCCGGCGGAACCGGTCCTCCATGCGGTTGGAGAACGATCCGCCGTGGCCCTTGCCCCGACGCGCGGAGCCGACCGGGCTGGCTGCCGGCTTGTCGGCCAGCCGCGGACCGGTGATGGCGAACACCACGCCGCCGAACATGACCACGAATCCCAGCACGCTCAGAACCAGAAACGCGGGATTCACGCTCGAGTAGAACGCGACGCCGGAGACCAGCATCGCTATCCCGATCACGAACAGCCCGGCACCCTGCAGCCGGCGTCGCGCCGACGGAGCGCGCAACGTGCGTCCACGGACACTCGATGCGAACTTGGGGTCTTCGGCATAGAGAGCGCTCTCGATCTGATCGAGCATGCGCTGCTCATGCTCGGAGAGTGGCATCTTTCCCCTCCTTGCCGGTGCGGTCGGTCTGGTCAATGATACGAGCAGAATCCGGCCCGTACCACCAACTTCATCGCCCAGTCTAGCCCCCACCGCCAGGTGTGCGGAGCGCGAGTCGGCAGCCGTCGGCGATAATGGTCGGCGATGACTTTCGGCAAGGGTGTTTCGAACGCGACTCGGCTGTACCTGGTCGATCTGACATCCGAGGAACTGCAGGCCCGACTGATCGAGGCCCTCAACGTCTACGTGGAGGCGATGGGGTATCCGCGCGGCACCGAGGAGTTGCGGGCCTGGATGTGGCTGGACCACGCGCGCCGACCCGGCTGGCAGGCCGTCGGCGCCGTCGAACTCGACCCGGCCGGCGCCGATGCGACGCCGTCCCCGGCGCAGATCGCCGCGGGCCGGCTGGTGGGCATCGGCTACGGCTACCGCGGTGCTCCCGATCAGTGGTGGCAGCAGCAGGTGGCCGCCGGTCTGCGCCGCAGCCAGGTGCCCGAGGAGACCGTCGCGGCCCTGCTGAACAGCTATTTCGAGCTCACCGAACTGCACATCAGACCCGGCGCGCAGGGCCGCGGCCTCGGCGAGGCGCTGGCCCGGCGGCTACTGGGCCGGCGGCCGGAGTCCAACGTGCTGCTGTCCACCCCGGAGATCGACGCCGAGGACAACCGGGCCTGGCGGCTGTACCGGCGGCTCGGCTTCACCGACGTCATCCGCGGCTACCGGTTTCCCGGCGATCCGCGCCCGTTCGCCGTCCTCGGCCGGTCCCTGCCGCTTTGACCGCGCTGATCTGGCACCATGACCGGGTGCGCACCCCGAGACGGTTCCGACTGCTGGCGCTGGCGGTGCTGCTGCTGGTGGCCGGGCCGCTGCTGTCGGGGTGCGTCCGGGTGCGGGCCTCCCTCACGGTGGCCGCCGACGACACCGTTTCCGGCTACATCATGGCCGCGGCCAAGCCGCGCGACGGCAACGACCCCGGACCCCAGTTCCAGCGGAACCTGCCGTTCAGCCAGAAGGTGGCTATCAATAAGTACGACCGGGACGGCTACGTCGGCTCCGAGGCCGTCTTCTCACACCTGACCTTCGCCGAGGTCCCGCAACTGGCCAACATGAACAGCGAGGCGGCCGGCGTCGACCTGTCCTTCCGCCGCGCCGGGGACCTGGTGATCCTGGAGGGCCGGGTCGACCTGACCGCACTGTCCGGCGACGACAACGAGGTCAAGCTCAGCGTGGCCTTCCCCGGTGAGATCACCAACAGCAACGGCACCCGGGTCAGCGGAAGCACCGTGGAGTGGCAGCTCAAGCCGGGCATCGTCAACACCATGAGCGCCCAGGCCCGCTACACCGACCCCAGCACCCGCTCGTTCAACACGGCCGCCACCTGGATGGGCCTGTCCGCGCTGGTCGCCGCGGCGGCGGTCGGTGGGCTGGCCTGGTCGCTGCGCGATCGCTCCGCCCGCCCGGGCCGCCCCGAGCCCGTCACCGACTGAGGGCACCGCCCGATAGTCTTCAACCACGGCCCGATCCGGATCCGAGCAGAAGGGGGCGGTGCCCTGAGCGTGCACGCAGCGGTACCGAGCGTCGCCGAGCTGGCCGACGCTGTCACCGACGAGCTACGGAGCTACCTGGCGACCCGGCGCGGCGACGCCGCCCACATGGGCACCGACTACGCCGGGCTGATCGGCGCACTCGAAGAGTTCGTGCTGCGCGGCGGCAAACGCGTGCGCCCGGCATTCGCCTACTGGGGCTGGCGGGCCGTGGTCCCCGAGCGCCCCGACGGCACCGCTCCCCCGTCCGACGACGTCATGCCGCTGTTCGCGGCGCTCGAGCTGCTGCACGGCTGCGCCCTCATCCACGACGACGTCATCGACGCCTCCGACACCCGCCGCGGCATGCCGACCGTGCACGTGCGCTTCGCCGAGCTGCACCGCGCCAACGGCTGGCGGGGATCGCCCGCACAATTCGGGCTGTCGGCCGCGATCCTGCTCGGCGACCTGTCACTGGTCTGGGCCGACGACCTGGTGTCCAACCGGGACTTCGACGCCGACACCCGCCGGCGCATCCAGAGGATCTGGGCCGCCATCCGCACCGAGGTGCTCGGCGGCCAGTACCTCGACATCGTCGCCGAATCGACCCCGGAGCACTGCATCGACGCCGCGATGACGGTCAACACCTACAAGACGGCGTCCTACACCGTGACCCGGCCGCTGCAGCTGGGCGCCGCCGCGGCGGCCGACCGCCCCGATGTGCAGCAGTTGTTCGGCCAGGTCGGCAATGATCTCGGGGTGGTGTTCCAGCTGCGCGACGACGTCCTGGGTGTCTTCGGCGACCCGGCGGTCACCGGCAAGCCGTCGGGCGACGATCTGCGTTCGGGCAAACGCACCGTGCTGCTGGCCGAGGCGATCGACCGGGCCGCGGCCACCGATCCGGCCGCCCAGCGGCTGCTGCAGGACTCCATCGGCACCGATCTCACCGACGGCGACGTCCGGGAACTGTGCGCGGTGATCGAATCCGTCGGCGCGCTGGCGGCCGTCGAGGACCGCATCGACATGCTCACCAACCGCGCCGTGGACCGGCTGGCCGGCGCACCCATCAACCCGGTGGCCGTCGCCGGCCTGACCACGCTGGCCCGGATGGCCGCCAACCGCACCGCCTGATCAGCCATGACACCCCCGGAAACCGGAACCCAGCCCGCCGCACTGCGCACCGCGTGGCGGCGGCTGACCGAATTCGCCCGCTCCGACGACGGCCGGCCCGCCGTGCTCGGCCTGTTCGGCGCGCTGGCGATCACCGCGGGCGGCCTGGGGGCCGGTAGCACCCGCATCCACGATCCCCTGCTGGAACACCTGCACCTGTCCTGGGTGCGCTTCGGCCACGGACTGGTGCTGTCGTCGGTGTTGCTGTGGGGCGGTGTCGCAGTGATGCTCGCCGCCTGGCTGTGGCTGGGCCGGCGCGCCCTGACCGGGACGACCACCGTCACCACCATGATCGCCACCACCGGCTTCTGGCTGGCGCCGATGCTCGCATCGGTTCCGCTGTTCAGCCGGGACACCTACTCCTACCTGGCCCAAGGCGCGTTGCTGCGCGACGGTTTCGATCCCTACGCCGTCGGCCCGATCCACAACACCAACGTGCTGCTGGACAACGTCAGCCCGATCTGGACGACGACGACGGCCCCCTACGGCCCGGCGTTCATCCTGGTGGCCAAGTTCATCACCCAGATCACCGGCGACAACGTGGTGGCCGGGGCGATGCTCCTGCGGCTGTGCATGCTGCCCGGGCTGGCGCTGCTGATCTGGGCCACCATCCGGATCTCCCGGCATCTCAACGCCAACGCCGCGACCGCGCTGTGGGTCTGCGTGCTCAACCCCCTGGTGCTGATCCACCTGATGGGCGGGGTGCACAACGAGATGCTGATGGTCGGCCTGATGACGGCCGGCATCGCGCTGATGTTCGGTGACCGGCCGGTCTCCGGCATGGCGCTGGTAGCGCTGGCCACCGCCGTCAAGGCCACCGCCGGGGTGGCCGCGCCGTTCCTGGTGTGGGTGTGGATGCGCCGGCTGCACCGCAACCGCGGATACGCCGACCCGGTAGCGTTCGTCGTCGCCGGGGTGAGCTCCGTGCTGGTCTTCATCGGTGTATTCGCGGCGGCGTCGCTGGCGGCCGGGGTCGGGCTGGGCTGGCTGACCGCGCTGGCCGGTTCGGTCAAGATCATCAACTGGCTGACCGTCCCGACCGCGGTGGCCAACCTGGCCAATGCGATCGGCGGCCTGTTCACCACGGTGCAGTTCTACGCCGTCCTCGACGTGGCCCGGATCGTCGGCGTGGCGATCATCGCGATGGCGCTACCCCTGCTGTGGTGGCGCTTTCGGCGCACCGATCGGCAGGTGCTGACCGGGATGAGCTGGGCGATGGTGGTGGTGGTGCTGTTCGTCCCCGCGGCGCTGCCCTGGTACTACTCCTGGCCGCTGGCCGTCGCCGCGCCGCTGCTGGCGTCGCGGCCCGCGCTGGCCGCGGTGGCCGGTTTCTCCACCTGGGTGATGGTGATCTTCAAGCCCGACGGCAGCCACGGCATGTATTCCTGGCTGCACGTGGCATTGGCGACGGCCTGCGCGTTGGGTGCCTGGTACTACCTGTCGCGCAGCGACGAGGAACTCGCCGGGCTGCGCGCCTCGGTCCTCGGCGGGACTAGAAGGCGCTCGCCTGCGCCCGGCGCATAACCTCGCGCGCCTGATGTGACCGCAGGGCGTCGACCGGGCGCGAATTGGCCACCTTCTCCGAGAAACCGTCGACGGTGACCGTCAACGACTCGTCCGGGGTGAACAGCCAGCGCAGGATCTCGGTGTCGCTGTAGCCGCCGTCGTAGAGCACGGC
Organism: Mycolicibacterium insubricum; assembly: GCF_010731615.1. Taxonomy (NCBI): domain Bacteria; kingdom Bacillati; phylum Actinomycetota; class Actinomycetes; order Mycobacteriales; family Mycobacteriaceae; genus Mycobacterium; species Mycolicibacterium insubricum. The sequence continues at coordinate 3,264,162 of NZ_AP022618.1, forward strand.
CAACAAACCGTTGAGATGCTTGACGACCTGGCCGCCCGGGGAGAAGAACGCCGTCGGGATCACCGGAATTTTGTTGCGCCGCACCGCCACCAGATGGTGTTCCCGCAGCTGCTGATGCACCTTGGTGATCGGGATGCCCAGCAAGTCGGCGACTTCCGGCAGGGTGTACACGGGTTCGTCGGGGTCCAGAACGTCCTCACCGGCGGGAATGCTGCTCACCGGGCCCAGTGTAGGGCGGCGTTGCCGCGTTCGGCGGCTGGTGGGCCCCTACGATGAGCCGGTGGCACCGGACGAGTTGGTAGGCGCGGCCTTCGACGGCCGCTACCGCGTGCACGACGTCATCGCGTCCGGCGGGATGTCGACGGTCTACCGCGGGGTGGACCTGCGGCTGGACCGGCCGGTGGCGATCAAGGTCATGGACTCCCGCTATGCCGGCGACCAGCAGTTCCTCACCCGGTTCCGGCTGGAGGCCACCGCGGTGGCCCGACTGGCCCATCCCGCGCTGGTGGCGGTCTACGACCAGGGCGTGGATCTGCACCGCCCCTTCCTGGTGATGGAGCTGGTCCGCGGCGGAACGCTGCGGGAACTGCTGCGCGAGCGCGGGCCGATGCCACCGCACGCCGTCGCGGCGGTGCTGCGGCCGGTGCTGGCCGGGCTGGCCGTCGCCCACCGGGCCGGGTTGATCCACCGCGACATCAAGCCGGAGAACGTGCTGATCTCCACCGACGGCGAGGTGAAACTGGCTGATTTCGGGCTGGTGCGGGCGCTGGCCCAGGCCGGAATCACCTCCACCAGCGTCATTCTGGGCACTGCGGCCTACCTGTCGCCGGAACAGGTGCAGACCGGCGACGCCGATCCGCGCAGCGATGTCTACGCCCTGGGCGTGCTGACCTTCGAGCTGTTGACCGGCCAGACCCCGTTCGCCGGTGACTCGCCGCTGACGGTGGCCTACCGGCGCGTCGACGACGACGTCCCCCCGCCCAGTTCGGCGATCGACGGGGTCCCGGTGCAGTTCGACGAGTTCGTCGCCCGGGCCACCCGGCGCAACCGCGACGAGCGCTACCGCGACGCCGACGAGATCGGTGCCGACCTGGACCGCATCGCCGACGAGCTGGGACTGCCGGCGTTCCGGGTACCGGCTCCCCGGCGCGGCACCGACGGTGACCACGATCCGGTGGCCACCGAGACCGCCCGGCCACCCGAGCGGCCCCGCGCGGCCACCCGGCAGTTCGTCCGCGACCCGGCGCCGGAGCCGATGACCGACCGGCATTCGCGTCCCCGGCCGCCCGAACCCCGTCTCGACGACGAGAACTGGGACGACGAGGATTGGGACGACGACGAACCCGACGACGATGACGACGATCCGTCGGGCCGGTTCGCCGGCATCGCCGTCGCCGATTTCGTCTGGGAACGCCAACGCGGCCGGCGCAACCTGCTGATCGCCGTGCTGGTGGTGCTGGTGCTGACCGCGCTCACCGCCGCCGGCGGTTGGTCCCTGGGGGCCAACGTCAGCACACTGTTTTAGCCGCGCAGCATCTCGGCGGTGTCCGAACGCCGAGGCTGCTGCGCTGTCGCTTCGCTTAGCCGCGCAGCATCTCGGCGGTGTCCGAACGCCGAGGCTGCTGCGCTGTCGCTTCGCTTAGCCGCGCAGCATCTCGGCGGTGTCCGAACGCCGAGGCTGCTGCGCTGTCGCTTCGCTTAGCCGCGCAGCATCTCGGCGACCAAAAACGCCAGCTCCAGGCTCTGCTGGGTGTTCAGCCGGGGATCGCAGGCGGTCTCGTAGCGGCCGGCCAGGTCGTCGTCGGAGATGTCCTGCGCGCCGCCGAGGCATTCGGTGACGTTCTCGCCGGTGATCTCGACGTGGATACCGCCCGGGTGGGTGCCCAACGCGTTGTGCACCTCGAAGAAGCCCTGCACCTCGTCGACGATCCGGTCGAAGTGTCGTGTCTTGTAGCCGGTGGAGGCCTCGTGGGTGTTGCCGTGCATCGGGTCGCACTGCCAGATCACCTGGTGGCCGGAGGCCTGCACCTTTTCGATGATGCCCGGCAGCACGTCGCGCACCTTGCCGTTGCCCATCCGGGACACGAAGGTCAGCCGGCCCGGGACGTTCTTGGGGTTGAGCCGCTCGGCGTACTCGACGGCCAGTTCCGGACTGGTCGTCGGTCCGATCTTCACACCGATCGGGTTGGCGATCACCTCGGCGAACGCGATGTGGGCACCGTCGAGCTGGCGGGTGCGCTCACCGATCCACAGGTAGTGCGCCGACAGGTCGTAGAGCTTGAAGTTCGCGCCGGCCTCGTCGGAATCGTCGGCCAGCCGCAGCATGGCGCGCTCGTAGTCGAGCACCAGCGCCTCATGGCTGGCGTAGAGGTCCGCGGCCTCCAGGTTGCGGTCGTTGACGCCGCAGGCGTTCATGAAGCGCAGCGCCCGGTCGATCTCCCCGGCCAGCGCCTCGTAGCGGGCCCCGGCCGGCGACGTGCGGACGAACTCGCGGTTCCAGTCGTGCACCAGGTGCAGCGACGCCAGTCCGTTGGCGGTCAGCGCCCGGACCAGGTTCATCGCGGCGCTGGCGTTGGCGTAGGCGCGGACCAGCCGGGACGGATCGTGCTCGCGCACCGCGGCGTCGGCGGCGAAGCCGTTGACCATGTCACCGCGGTAGGACTTCAGGCCCAGCGCATCGATGTCGGACGAGCGCGGCTTGGCGTACTGGCCGGCGACCCGGGCGACCTTGACCACCGGCATGCTGGCGCCGTAGGTCAACACCACGGCCATCTGCAGCAGGGTGCGGATGTTGGCGCGGATGTGCGGCTCGGTGTTGTCGGCGAACGTCTCGGCGCAGTCGCCGCCCTGCAGCAGGAACGCCTCGCCGCGGCAGACCTGGGCCAGCGCCGCGTTGAGCCGCTCGACCTCGGTCGGCACGGTGATCGGCGGCACACTCTCCAGCACGGTGCGCATGGCCTTGGCCTGATCGGGGTCCCAGCTGGGCTGCTGAAGCGCCGGAAGGGACAGCGCAGCATCGAGCCGGTCCCGCAGATCGTCGGGCAACGGGGGCAACGACGGCAGCTGTTCGATCGGTACGTCGACGGTCCAGTTCACCCACCCATGGTAGCCGCACGCCAACAGCCATTTTTCCCGGCGGCGACCGGCAAAGCGCCACCATCGTGGGATCGCCGGGAGAAAACCGGCCCGCGTGCGCGACTATAGAGAACATGGACTGCGACGTCGCGCGGGAAGCGATCTCGGCGCGCATCGACGGCGAACGCGAACCGGTGCCCTCGGCCCGGGTCGACGAGCACCTCGCCGGGTGTCCGGACTGCGCCGACTGGCAGGCCCGCGCGACCGCCCAGGCCCAGTTGCTCCGGGCCCTCGGTGGCAGGGAGTCGACCGGGCCGGCCGTCGTCGCCGATCCGGACCCCGCACCGGCGGCCACCCGCCGGGCGTGGCCGGTGGCCCGGATCGGTCTGGGCGCCGTCGGCGTCGTGCAGGTGGCGCTGGCACTGGCGCAGGCCGCGACCGGCGACCTGGGTGTCGGCCACGGCGGGGGGCATCTGCTCAACGAGTCCACGGCCTGGTCGGTAGCCCTGGGCGTGATGATGATCGGTGCGGCGCTGGGGCCCGCCGCCGCGGCTGGCCTGGCCGGGGTGCTGGCGGTGTTCAGCGTGGCGTTGACCGGCTATGTGGTCGCCGACGCCGTCGGCGGCGCGGTGTCCGGCATGCGGATGCTGTCGCACCTGCCGGTGCTGGCCGGGACCGTCCTGGCGGTGCTGGTGTGGCGCGGAGCCCGCCGGCCCTCCGGTCCCCCGGCCGCCGCGACGCCGGTACTGGCCGACGTGGTGCCGCCCGAGGATTCCACCCCGGCGCGCCGCCGCGGGCACCTGCGCCCAGCGGGGTGAATCGATCGACGCACGCCGCACTCCCGGCGGCCCCCGGGTCTACGACCGACGGTCGTAATATGGCGGGAATGAGGCGTAACTGGTGGTTGGCCGCGGGTTGGGCCGCCGCCGGTACGGCACTGGCGGTTCTGACGCTGGCCACCGGCGCGCGGCGCTTCGCCGACGCCCGGCTGCCCTACCCGGGTGCGACCACCGACCTCGTCGGGACCCTCGGCTTCTTCACCGCGACGCTCGCCGGGGCCGTCACCCTCGGCGCGCTGGTCTACGTGGTGATCACCGCGACACCCGACGGCCGCGGGGTCATCGACGCGGCCGCGTTCCGGGTGCACCGGCTCGGTGAGATCGCCGCCCTGGTCTGGCTGCTCACCGCGGTGCCGATGATCGCGGTGCAGGCCGCCAACAACGCCGGCGCATCGCTGACCGAACTGCTGGGCGGCGGCGGCCTGTTCGACGCCGTCGCGGTGTCCGAGCTGGCCCGGGCCTGGATCGTGGTGGCGATCGGCGCGGCGGTCGTCGTGGTGACGCTGCGGCTGACCCTGCGCTGGGTGCCGCACGTGGTGCTGGCGATTCCGGCCGCGATCGCGCTGGTGGCGCTGCCGGTCTCCGGCAACGCCGGTCAGGGCCCCGGCCACGACTACGCGACCAGCTCTGCCATCGTCTTCGCCGTGATGCTGGCCGTCTCCGCCGGACTGCGGATCGCCGCAGCCGTCGGCGATCCCGCGCCCGAGCTGCACCGGCGCATCGCCGCGGTGCAGACCGCGGCCGGAGCGATCGCCCTGCTCTACGGTCTGCTGCTGGCCGTCGTCCTGCTCGACGGGCCCGCCGACCTGATCCACACCGACTACGGCCGGCTGCTGCTGGCCGCGGCGCTGGCGCTGGTCGCGGTGACCGGCACCGACGTTCTCGGCTGGCGACGCGGGCGACCCGCCGTCGCGTCCAGGACCACCGCGCTGGCGATGCTCGGCGTGCTGGCCGCCGTCTCCGCGATGGCCGTCCAGGCCGCGCCGCGGCTGCTGAACCACCGGTTCACCGTCTGGGATATCTTCCTGGGCTATTCGCTGCCCGGCCCCCCGACGCTGGTGCGCATCCTGACGACGTGGCGGTTCGACACCTTCCTGGGCGCGGCCGGGGTGGTGGCCGCGGCGGCGTACCTGGCCGGATACCTGCTGCTGCGCCGCCGGGGTGACACCTGGTCCACCGGCCGGCTGGTGTCCTGGCTGTCCGGCTGCGCGCTGCTGGTGTTCGACACCAGTTCCGGACTGCGGGCCTACGGCTCGGCGATGTTCAGCGTGCACATGGCCGAGCACATGCTGCTCAACATGTTCGTGCCGGTGCTACTGGTGCTGGGTGGGCCGGTGACCCTGGCGCTGCGGACCCTGCACCCGGCCGGCCACGGCCACCCGCCGGGCCCGCGGGAGTGGCTGCTGACCCTGGTGCACTCGCGGGTGACGACGTTCCTGTCCCACCCGGTGACGGCCTTCGTCCTGTTCGTGGCGTCGCTGTACATCGTGTACTTCACCAGCCTGTTCGACCACCTGGTCCGCTACCACTGGGGCCACGAGCTGATGAGCACGCACTTCCTGATCACCGGCTATCTGTTCTTCTGGGCGATCATCGGCATCGACCCCGGCCCGAAGCGGCTGCCGTTCCTGGGCCGGCTGGCGCTGCTGTTCGCAGTGATGCCGTTCCACGCGTTCTTCGGCATCGCGCTGATGACCATGGAGAACGTCATCGGCGGCACCTTCTACCGGTACCTGGCCCTGCCGTGGGTGGACAGCCTGGTCGACGACCAGCACCTGGGCGGTTCGATCGCCTGGGGATCGAGCGAGCTACCGGTGATCATCGTGGTGATCGCACTGGTCGCCCAGTGGGCGGGGTCGGACCGCCGAGCAGCGCGCCGCTCGGACCGGCACGCCGACGCCGACTACGGCGACGACGACCTCGACGCCTACAACGCCATGCTCGCCGAGCTGTCCAAGCACCGGCAGTAGCCCGGGGCGCCAGGCCGTTCAGACGAGGGTGTAGGCGCCTTCCTCGGCCAGCGCGGCCTGCACCTGCTCGCTCGACAGCTCACCGGCGGCCTCCACCCGGACCTGCGACGCGCCGTTCGGGTCGAGGTCCACCTGCACCGCCGACACGCCGGGCAGCGCCTCCAGCGCCTCGGTCACCGTCGCCACGCAACTCTTGCAATGCAGGCCGGTCACACCGAAAATCTGCTGGGCCATGGGGCTAGTCCTCCGATCCGAAATTACGCAGCCGCAGGCTGTTTGACACCACAAAGAACGACGAGAATGCCATCGCCCCGCCGGCGATCAGCGGGTTGAGCAGGCCGGCCGCCGCGATCGGGATGGCCGCCACGTTGTAGCCGAACGCCCACGCCAGGTTGACCCGGATGGTCCGCATGGTGGCCCGGGCCAGGTCCAGGGCCTGCGGCACGACGTCGAGGTTGTCGCGCACCAGGATGACGTCGGCCGCACCGATCGCCACGTCGGTGCCGCGCCCGATCGCCAGGCCCAGATCCGCCGACGCCAGCGCCGGGCCGTCGTTGATCCCGTCGCCGACCATCGCCACTACCCGGCCGCCGGCGCGCAGTTGCTCGATGACGTCGACCTTGCCCTCGGGCAGCACATCGGCGATCGCCTCGTCGATGCCGACCTGCTCGGCGACGGCGGCGGCGGTCGCGGCGTTGTCGCCGGTCAGCAGCACAGTGCGCAGCCCACGCTCATGCAGCGCCGCGATGGCCCCGACGGCGGAGTCCTTGACGGTGTCGGCGACGGCGATCGCGGCGCAGGCCACGTCGTCGACGGCGACGTAGACGACCGTCTCGCCGCGGTGCTCCGCGCAGCGCCGGGCGTCAGCCAGTTCGGCGGGGATCCGCGCCGAGCGGGCCACCCAGGACGGCCGGCCCACCGCCACCCGGTGCCCGTCGACCAGGCCGGTGACCCCGTTGCCGGCGATCGCGGCGAAGTCGGTGACCGACCCGGGCACCTCGGCGGCCGCGGTGGTGATGGCCACCGCCAGTGCGTGCTCGCTGGCGGTCTCCACGGCGGCGGCCAGCGCCAGCACCTCGGCGTCGTCGCAGCCGGGCGCGGCGGTCACCTCGGTGACCACCGGATGCCCGACGGTCAGCGTGCCGGTCTTGTCGAAGACCACGGTGTCGACGGCCTTGATCGCCTCCAGCGCGCGGTAGCCCTTGAGGAAGATGCCGAGCTGGGCGCCACGGCCCGAGGCCACCATCATCGCCGTCGGGGTGGCCAGGCCCAGCGCGCACGGGCAGGCGATGACCAGCACCGCCAGCGCGGCGCCCAGCGCCTTGTCGACGTCGGCGCCGGCCAGCAGCCAGCCGGCCAGCGTGCACGCGGCGATCACCAGCACCACCGGGACGAACACCGCCGAGATCCGGTCGGCCAGCCGCTGGGCGTCGGCCTTCTGCGCCTGGGCCTCCTCGACGAGGCGGACCATGCCGGCGAACTGGGTGTCGGCGCCGACGGCGGCGGCCTCCACCACCAGGCGGCCGTCGAGCACCACGGTGCCGCCGATGACCTTGGCGCCCGGGTTGGCGCGCACCGGGGTGGCCTCGCCGGTCATCGCGCTCATGTCGACGGCGGCGCCGCCGTCGACCACCAGGCCGTCGGCGGAGATGGTCTGACCCGGCCGGACCACGAACTTCTGGCCTTCCTTGAGCTCGTCGGCGGGGATCACCAGCTCGCTGCCGTCGGGCATCAGCACCGCGGCGTTCTTGGCGCTCAGCGCGGCCAGGGCGCGCAGCGCGCCGCCGGCCTTGGCCCGGGCGCGGGCCTCGAAGTACCGGCCGGCCAGCACGAACACCGTGACCCCGGCGGCGACCTCGAGGTAGATCGCGTCGCTGCCGGTCAGCGCCGCCCAGATACCGGCCGGCTGGTCGTGGTGCCGCGAGGCGGGACCGAACATGGTGTAGAGCGACCAGCAGGTGGCGGCGGTCACCCCGACCGAGATCAGCGTCTCCATCGACGAGGTGCCGTGCCGGGCGTTGCGCAGCGCCACCTTGTGGAACGGCCAGGCCGCCCAGGTGACGATCGGGGCGGCCAGCCCCAGCAGCACCCACTGCCAGTGGTCGAAGCGGCTGCTGGGCACCACCGCGAACATCACCGACAGGTCGGCCAGCGGCACGAACAGCACCGCGGCCACCAGCAGTCGGCGCAGCAGGTCGCGGGCGTGGTCGTCGTCGGTGTCGGGTCCGGATTTGGCGCCGTCGACGTGCGGGGCCGCCTCGTAGCCGGCCTTGGTGACCACCGCGCACAGGGCGGCGTCGTCGACGGTGTCCGGCACGTCGATGGTGGCGACGCCGGTCGCGAAGTTCACCGAGGCGTGCACCCCGGGTGTCCGGTTGAGTTTGGTCTCGACCCGGGCAGCGCACGCCGCGCAGGTCATGCCGCCGACGTCCAGGCGCACCCGGCGCGGCTGCGCGTGCGGCGGCGCTACCTCGACGGTCACGGGTACTCCTTGACGGTGCGCGGCGCGGTGCCGCTGGGTGGTGCCGGCCGGAATCGGCCTCAGTTACCTATTGTCGCGCGGGGTTGCCGAAAAGTTCCCGACGGGTCGCATCGGCTACCATCACGGCGTGGATTCCCCCGGCGACGACCAGGTTACCTGGCTGGCACTGGCGGCCGGGCGTGGCGATCCGTCGGCATTGGAGCAGTTCATCAAGGCCACCCAGCGCGATGTGTGGCGGTCGGTGGCCTATCTCGGCGATCCCGGCACCGCCGACGATCTGACCCAGGAGACCTTCCTGCGGGCGATCGGTTCGCTGCCCCGGTTCACCGGGCGGTCCTCGGCCAAGACTTGGCTGCTGTCCATCGCCCGCCGCGTCGTGGTCGACCAGATTCGGCACAACCAGGCCCGCCCGCGGGCGGCCTACACCGTGGACCTGGACCGGGTGCTGGAGAGCCGGCGCACCAGCGGCCGGTTCGAGGAGGTCATCGAGGTCCAGATGCTGCTCGACGGCCTGGACACCGACCGCCGGCACGCCCTGTTGCTGACCCAGGTGCTGGGGCTGTCGTATGCGGAGGCCGCCGAGGTGTGCGGCTGCCCGGTGGGCACCATCCGCTCGCGGGTCGCCCGGGCCCGTGAGGACCTGCTGGCCGCGGTGCGCGGCGACGAAGCCGCCGGCTAACCGCGCGGGTTGTCTGCGCGGGTTGTCTGCGCCAGAATCGCCTGGAACTTGGCCCGGTTGTGCCGAGCGTCGACCAGCGCGTCGTGGTTGTCGTCGGGCAGCGCCGGCAGCGCCGGGCGGCCCCGGTCCTCCCACAGTTGCTTCATCTCCCGGGTGAACCGGGGGATCTCGCGCGGCAGTCCGGTCATCGGGCCCCACAGCTGGGCCAGCACGACGTGGTCGTAGGCGCCGACCCAGGCCCACAGCTCGATGGGTTCGGCGAGCAGTGTAGTTCTGCGAGCACGAGGCCCAGCGACGTCCGATTCGACCGGTTCGGGCCCGTCGATGCCGAAGAACTCCTCCAGGTCCTCCCGTATCCGGCGCCGCGACCGCCACACCTGCGACGACGGCGACGGCAGCTTGGGCAGCACGTGGGTGCGCACCCAGGGCCCGGCGTCGTCGGGGTTGAACTCGGTGGACACCGCGTAGTACTCACGGCCGTCCTCGGCCACCACTCCGATGGAGATCAGCTCGATGGTGCGCCCGTCGTCGATGAACTCGGTGTCATAGAAGTACCGCACCACGGCACCCTATCCGGCTTTCGCAGGTGGGACGGGTCGGCCGCTACCCTGGAGGGAACATGATGACGCGGCAGCCCGACACGGGTACAGAAGCGACCCTGCGGGGGCTGGCCGGCAGGCCGGCGTTCCGGGTGGTCGCGGCGATCGCTTTCCTGGCGGCGGGCTGGTGGCTGTATGCCCACGTGCCCTACCGCATCGATATCGACGTCTACCGGATGGGCGGGCGTGCGTGGCTGAACGACCAGCCGCTGTATGCGGCGACCTCGTTGTTCCACACCCGGCCGGGCATCAATCTGCCCTTCACCTATCCCCCGCTGGCGGCGATCTTCTTCGCGCCGTTCGCCTGGTTGCCGTTGCCGGCGGCCAGCGCCGCCATCACGGTGCTGACCCTGGTGCTGGTGGTGGTGTCGACGGGGCTGGTGCTGACCCGGCTCGACGTGTGCCCGGGCCGCCCGGCCGACCGCTGGTGGTTGGCGGTCGGGATCAGCGCCGTCGCGTCGGTGGCGCTGGAACCGCTGCACGCAACGTTCGACTTCGGCCAGATCAATGTGGTGCTGATGGCGCTGGTGATCGCCGACTGCGCGCCCCGGCGCACCCCCTGGCCGCGCGGCCTGCTGCTCGGCGTGGCCATCGCGCTGAAGCTCACGCCCGCGGTGTTCATCCTCTACTTCCTGCTGCGCCGCGACGTGCGGGCCGCCGTCACCTCGGGCATCACCTTCCTGGTGGCGACGGCGCTGGGGTTCGCGCTGGCCTGGAGCGATTCGGTGCGGTACTGGACGACGACGATCCACGACACCGACCGGATCGGGACGCCCACGCTGAACACCAACCAGAACATCTCCGCCGCGCTGGCCCGGTTGGGCCTGGCCGCCGAGCCGCGGATGCTGATCTGGGCCGCGTGCACGCTGCTGGTGCTGGCGGCGACGGTGTGGGCCGGCCGCGGGGCCATGCGGGCGGGCCAGCCGATGCTGGCGCTGATCGCGGTGGCGCTGTTCGGCCTGGTGGTGTCGCCGGTGTCCTGGTCGCACCACTGGGTGTGGATCCTGCCGTCGCTGCTCACCACGGGCGTGTTGGCGGCCCGGTGGCGCAGTGTCGCGCTGTGGGTGATCACCGGCGCCGGGCTGGTGCTGGCCACCAGCTACCCGATGCTGCTCATGCCCGAGCACCACGAGTCCGAGGCCGCGCTGTGGCGTCAGCTGGTCGGTACGTCGTATCTGTGGTGGGCGTTGGCGGCGATCGTGGCCATCGGGGCGGTCTGCCGCCGCCGCCCGGTCAGCCCGCCGCGGACTCCGGCAGTCGAGACGACGTCGGACTCGGCAGCTCCGGCGCTGCAGTCTCCTTGAGGCTGGCGGCGTAGACGTCGACGTACTCCTGGCCGGACAGCTCCATCAGGGCGTACATCACCTCGTCGATGACGGCGCGCTCGATGAACCGGTTGCCGGCCATGCCGTCGAAGCGGGAGAAGTCCATCGGCTTGCCGAACCGGACCTCGACCTTCCCGGACCGCAGGAAGCGGGCGCCGGGTGGGTTGACCACGTTGGTGCCGACCATCGCCACCGGGATGACGGGCACACCGGTCTCCAGCGCGAGCCGGGCCAGCCCGGTCTTGCCCTTGTAGAGGCGGCCGTCGGGGCTGCGGGTGCCCTCGGGGTACATGCCGAGCAGCTTGCCCTGGTCCAGGATCCGCTTGGCGGTGTCCAGGGCGGCCTGCGCGGAGTCGGCGTCGGTGCGGTCGATCGGCACCTGGCCGACGACGGTGTAGAACCAGGCCAGGAACCGGCCCTTGACCCCGGTGCCGGTGAAGTACTCCTGCTTGGCCAGGAAGGTGATCCGGCGGCGCACCATCAGCGGCAGGAAGAAGCTGTCCATCACCGCCAGGTGGTTACTGGCCAGGATCGCCGACCCGTTGGACGGAAGATGCTCCAAGCCTTGGGTTTTCGGCCGCCCGATGACATAGAGCAGCGGACCCAGAAAGACGTACTTGAACAACCAGTACCACATGTACCCTCCCGGATCTGCGCACCCGGAGGGCCCGCTGTGCCGTTGCACTCGACGTGCGCAACTCTACCCACCGCGCCTGCGGCGCGCTCATTCTCAGTCGTCAGTGGTTTCTTGGAGAATCACCGTGATCGGCTGGTACCGGCCGTTGGTGGCCCGGGCCGCGTCCTCGGCACCGGCCGGCTCGGCCGCCGGCGCCTCCGGCGGCCCGGTCGGCCGGTCCGGCGGCGGCGGGCTCGGCGCAGCCGCCGGGGCCCCCGGGTCGTCGACCTTGAGCATCGCCCGGACGATCGCCAGCAGCGCCACACTGTGCTCGCCGAGCGTGTCCAGCAGCGGGTGCTGCTCCCCGTTGATCAGCGCGACCAGGGCGCAGACCGGGCACCACACCTGCTGGCAGGGACCCTCGCCCGACCCGGCGGCCAGCGCCGCGGCGGCACGCACCGCCGGATCGAGTCGGTCCAGAATCAGCTGCGCCAGTTGGCGCAGCTCGGGACCGATATCACCGTGCGAACCAGTCACGCCGGCCACACCTCCGGATTCGGTCGAAAACGCACGGTCAGTTCGGTGCCGCGAAGTGCGGCGTCGACGACGGTACAGCGGCGCAGCACCGACGCCAGCCGCACCCGTCGGCGTAGGCCACCGGTTCCGATGACCAGGTCATCGTCGACCCGGCCCAGCGTCAGGGAACCCGAGTCGACCTGTGGCAACTCTAGCCGCATCCGGTAGATGCTCCCCAGCCCCGACCCCGATTCCAGGTCGACGACCGGTCGCAGCGGGCCCGGCGGTGCCGCGCCGTTGCGGTAGACGACGGCGTCGAGCAGTTCCCCGAGCGACGCCGGGCCGATCGGTTCGCCCGGGAAGTGCGGCGCCAGCGCCAGCTCCACATCGCCGATGGTCACCGACAGCTCGGCCAGCACCCGCTGCTGTTCGTTGATCCGCGCGGCGTACCAGTCGAACGCCGGATGCTCCGGCAGGTTGCTGTACTCGTAGGAATCGTCCTGCAGCAGAACCTGGTTGACGATCAGCCGGTCGACCCGCACGCCCATCAGCGACAGTGCACCCAGGGTGCGGACGGCCTCGGCGGCCACCACCTTCTCCGGGGTCAGCACCAGGTGCGCGCCGACCCGGTCCCCCCGGCCGAGCAGCGCGCTCAGCCCGTCCATCCCGGCGGCCATCCGCTCCAGCAGCGTGACGACGGCGGCGCCGGACCGGTCGGTGACCGAGGACAGCCGGCGGTGCTGCGGCCAGGCCCGCTCCAGGTACAGCCCGAACGCGCCGGGCAGCGTCAGCATCCGCAGCGCGTCGGCGGTGGACGCGCAATCCACCACCACCAGGTCCCAGCGGCCACCGTCGGCCAGTTCGGCGACGGTGTGCAGACCCAGAACCTCCTGGATCCCGGGCAGCGCGGACAGCTCCTCGGGAGCCAGGTCGCCGATCTCGGAGTCCGGGTAGCGCTGGGCGACCACCTCGGCGGCGCTACGCCAGCCCTGCTCCAGCAGCGCCAGGGTGTCCAGCGCGAGCGCGTCGAGGGGGCCGTCGAACTCGCCGTCGAGCACCCGCACCGCCGCGTCCGGGCCACCGGGCGGCACGTCGACGCCGAGGACGTCGCCCAGGGAATGCGCCTGGTCGGTGGAGACGATCAGCACCCGCTCGCCGTCGCGGGCGGCCCGCACCGCCGTCGCGCAGGCCAGGGTGGACTTGCCCACCCCGCCCTTGCCGACGAACAGGGCGATTCTCGCGGCGCCGGGACTCGGGGTCAGCCCTCGGCCCGCTTCTTCAGGTCCTTGAGCGCGGAATCGGTGAGCCGTCGCTCGGCCTTGCGCTTGAGCAGGCCGATCATCGGGATCATCAGGTCGACCGACAGTTCATAGGTGACCTCGGTGCCGGTGCCCGCCGGCGCCAGCCGGTAGGCGCCGTCGAGGGCCCGCAGCAGCGAGCTGGACACCAGCCACCAGCGCACCCAGCTGCGGTCCGCGGCCCACTCGTACTCCAGCACCATGGTGTCGGAGAGCACCGTGGCGTCCAACACCAGCCGCGCCGTTTTGGGGTTGCCGTCGGCGAAGGTCTCCAGGACCTCGGTCTCCTTGTACTCCTTGACCCACTCCGGGTAGGAGCCGATGTCGGCGATGACGTCCATCACCGTCGCCGGGTCCGCCTCGATGTAGATGGTCTGTGCCGTCTTGTCCGCCACGTCTGCGCTGCCTGTCTGGTTGTCCGGCGCCGGTCACTGCTGCGCCGCTGAAGCCGGAAGGTTTGGGGAAAACGGTACCCGCCCGGCGCGGCGGCGGGTCGGTCAGGACGCCGGCGGCATGCCGACGCCGCGGCCCCGCTCCAGCTCCGCCTTGACCTCGAAAGACATTTTCTTGCCGGCCACCCGGCGCCGGTGGTTCAGCTCGGCAAGGTCGGCGGGCCGTGTAGTTCTGCGAGCACGAGCCTTACCGGTGGCACCGGCGAGATCGAGGGTGGCGGTATCGGCGACGCCCGTGGGTTCGGCGTGCAGGAAGTAGTGCAGGATCACCCCGTCGAGCTCGGGCTCCAGCCAGATCTCCATGGTCCCGGTCAGCGGCCCGGCGACCTGCCAGCGAACGCCGGCCGGTCCGCGCTCCTCGATGACCGTCAACCGCAGATCGGGCCACCACCGCCGCCAGCGGGCGGGGTCGCCGACGACCGCACCGACGAGGGCGGGATCGGCGGCCACGAACGTCTCGTCGGCGATCTGGTAGCTGTTCATCGGGCTAGCTTCACATACCGGTCCAAGGTGAGCACAGTCACACTCGGTCGAGGCGGGTGTCTAAGCTATCCGACAGCAACCACACCGGAAGAGGTTTTGCCCGTGCGCGAATTCAATGCCCCCGCGTCCTTTGTCGTCGGCGAACAGGACAACGTGGTATCGGCGGTCTACGAGAACGCGGCGACGCATCCGGACTACCCGATCTATCAACGATTGATCGACGGCGTCTGGACCAACGTCAGCTGCGCGCAGGCCGCCGACCAGATCCGCAGTGTGGCCCGCGGCCTGATCGCCCGCGGCGTGGTCCCCGGCGACCGGGTGGCGCTGCTGTCGGCGACCCGCTACGAGTGGGCCATCCTGGACCTGGCGATCCTGTCCGTCGGCGCGCTGACCGTGCCGATCTACGAGACCTCGTCCTCGGACCAGATCCAGTGGGTGCTGGAGGATTCCGGCGCGGTGCTGCTGTTGGCGGAGACCGACGAGCACCGCGAGATGGCCGAGAAGCTGGCCCCGGGGCTGCCCGCCCTGCGCGCCATCCTGCAGATCGAGGGATCCGGCCCGTCGGCCATCGAGACGCTGACCGTCGACGGCGCCGACGTCGAACCGGCTGAGGTGCAGCGCCGGGTGTCCGGGCTGCGCGCCTCGGATCCGGCCACCATGATCTACACCTCGGGCACCACCGGCCGGCCCAAGGGCTGCCAGCTGACGCACTCCAACCTGATCTACGAGATCCGGGGCGCCAAGGACGCGGTGCCGGACCTGCTCAAGCAGTCGCAGCGTTTGCTGGTGTTCCTGCCGCTGGCGCACGTGCTGGCCCGGGCGATCGCCATGGCGGCCATGCACAACCGGGTGACGGTCGGCTTCACCAGCGACATTAAGAACCTGATCCCGATGTTCGCGGTGTTCAAGCCGACCATCGTGGTGTCGGTGCCGCGGGTGTTCGAGAAGGTCTACAACACCGCCGAGCAGAACGCCTTCAACGCCGGCAAGGGCAAGATCTTCCACATCGCCGCCGACACCGCCATCGCCTGGAGCGAGGCGCTGGACACCCCCGGCGGCCCGGGCCTGCTGCTGCGCGCCAAGCACGCGCTGTTCGACAAGCTGGTCTATCACAAGCTCAAGGCCGCCCTCGGTGGCGACTGCGTGGCCTCGATCTCCGGCGGCGCGCCGCTGGGCGCCCGGTTGTGCCACTTCTACCGCGGCGTCGGGCTGACCATCTACGAGGGCTACGGACTGACCGAGACGTGTGCGGCCATCACGGTGAACCGGATGGACGACATGCGGGTCGGCACCGTCGGCAAGCTGCTGGGCGGCAACAGCATGCGCATCGCCGACGACGGCGAGGTGCTGGTCCGCGGCGGCGTGGTGTTCCACGGTTACTGGCAGAACGAGAAGGCCACCGCCGACGCCGTGCACGACGGCTGGTTCTACACCGGTGACATCGGCACCGTCGACGACGACGGGTTCCTGAAGATCACCGGCCGCAAGAAGGAGATCATCGTCACCGCCGGCGGCAAGAACGTCGCGCCGGCCGTGCTGGAGGACCAGCTGCGGGCGCACCCGCTGATCTCCCAGGCGATGGCCGTCGGTGATGCGCAGCCGTTCATCGCCGCGCTGATCACCATCGACCCGGAGGCCTGGCCGGCGTGGAAGGAACACCACGGCAAGGCCGCCGACGCAACCGTCGGTGAGCTGGCGACCGACCCGGATCTGACCGCCGAGATCGACCGCGCGATCGAGAACGCCAACGCGGCGGTGTCCCATGCCGAGTCGATCCGCAAGTTCGTCATCCTGCCGGTGGACTTCACCGTCGAGACCGGCGAGCTCACCCCCACGCTGAAGCTCAAGCGCAACGTGGTGGCCGAGAAGTTCGCCGACGCGATCGAGGGCCTGTACGCCAAGCACTGACCCGGTGCAGGCTCAGCCCGTCAGCAGCTCCGACATCCGAGTGGCCAGCCGGGGCCACTGCCAGCGCGCACACACCCAGTCCCGGCCGGCCGCGCCGACGGCGGCGGACCGGGCCGGGTCGGCCAGCAGGTCGCCGATGGCATCGATGATCTGGTCCAGGTCGCGGCCGTCGACGACGGTGCCGGTGCGGCCGTCGACCACGGTTTCCGGTGCGCCCCCGGAGTTTCCGGCCACCACCGGGACGCCGGTCGCCGAGGCCTCCAGGAACACGATGCCCAGGCCCTCGACGTCCAGGCCGGCGCCGCGGGTACGGCACGGCATGGCGAACACGTCGCCCAGGGCGTAGTGCGCGGGCAGTTCGTCGGTGGGCACGCTGCCGGTGAACACCACGTGGTCGGCGACGCCGTGTTCGGCGGCCAGAGCCTGCAGATGCTCCCGGTACGGTCCCCCGCCGACGATCACCAACACCGCGCCATCGACCCGGCGGCGCAGCTGCGACAGCGCGCGGATCAGCATGTCCTGGCCCTTGCGGGGCACCAGCCGGGAGACGCACACCACCGTCGGTGCGTCGCCGAGTCGGTAGCGCTCCCGCAGCACCGCGCGGGCGGCCGGGTCGGGCCGGAAGTGGTCGGTGTCCACCCCGGGCGGCAGGTGCTCGAGACCGGCGTGCGGGCCGAACGCCGCGGCGAACCGGCGTCGCGTGTAGTGCGAGACGAAGGTGATCACGTCGGTGCTGTCCCCGATCCGGCGCAGCGCGGAGGCGGCCACCGGCAGCATGGACCAGCCGACCTCGTGGCCGTGGGTGCTGGCTACCACCCGCCGGGCCCCGGCGCCGCGGGCGCGGTCGGCCAGCAGCGCCAGCGGAGCGGCCGCGCCGAACCACACGGTCTCGATGCCGCGCTCGGCGATCAGCGCCCGCATCCGGGCGTCGACCATGGGCTCGGGCAGCATCAGTGTGCTCCGGTGGCGGACGATGGTGATCCCGCGGGCGGCGACGCGTTCGTCGTACTCGGCGCTGCCCTTCCACCGCGGTGCGTACACGGTCAGCTCGTGCTCACCGGCCATCCGGGTGACCAGTTGTTCCAGGTAGGACTGGATGCCACCCGGGCGGGGTGGGTAGTCATTGCTGACCAGGAGGATGCGCGTCATCGCCGATCAGGTTAGCGCTCGGCCGCCGCGCGCCAACCGGCGAGCAGTTCGCGCCCGGTCGCGCCGAACACCTGCGTCAACGCGACACCGGCGTCGGGGTGTCCCGCGCCGGCGGCCCGGGCGTAGAACTCCCGCAGCCGGTCCGGGCCGCCGCGGGCGGCCAGGTAGCGGGCGAAACCCCAGGCCCGGTCGTAGGCAGCGGACAGCTGCGCGGGGTCGGTGGCGGTGAAGTCGGCATCGGCGGGCAGCCGGTCCGGGACCGGTGCGGTGCCCGGCGCCGGGGCCGGGCGGGCCACATAGTCGGCGACGCCCTCCTGCACCCAGCGGGCCGCGTCGGTGTCGGTGACGGCGCGGGTGGCGTAGTGGAAGAGCTCATGGGTCAACACGATTCGGAAGTCCTGCTCGGAGATCTGAAGTACGCCGGGGGCCAGGACGATCCGCGCGCCGGTGGCCGTGCGGGTGGCGGCGTCGATGTGGTCGGCGACGGCCGCAGCGGCGATGTCGGCGCCGGCCAGTCCGGTCCGGTGGGCGAATTCGGTTCCGGTGTCGGTGATCTCGACGACGATCTCACGCGGCCAGTCGGGACCCCAGAATGCGTCGACGGCGCCGGCGGCCGCGCCGATGTCGGCGGTGACCCGGATGGCGACGGCCGCGCCAGGGCCGCCGGGGGCGGCCGGGACTCCGATGAATCGCAGCGTGCGCCCGTCGGGCAGGGTCGGGGCGATGCTCACCGGGCCGGTGTACGCCGGCGGGGGGCTCGGCCGTGGCGCAGCGGAATCGGGGTGGGTGTGACCGGCCGTCAGCGGTGCCGCGATACCGATGCAGGCGAGGAAGACGCCGGCCAACAGCGACCGCAGCCGGTCGGCCACCTGGCCGCGGCGGGTTGGTAGCGGCGGGCTAGTAGCGACGGGCGTTGTAGAACGGTCCGGCGCCGTCGAGCGGCACCACCCGGACCGGCTGGCCGTAGGTGGAGGCGTGCACCACCAGGCCGTCACCGACGTAGATGCCGGTGTGCGAGGCGTCACCGTAGTAATTCACCACGTCGCCGGGCTGCAGATCGCTCCGGGAGACCGGCATGCCGCCGCGGGCCAGCGCCTGGCTGGAGTGCGGCAGTGAGACGCCGGCCTGCTGGAAGGCCCACATCACCAGGCCGGAGCAGTCGAACGCGCCGGGTCCGGCGGCGCCCCAGGAGTACGGAGATCCGACGCGGGTCAGCGCGGCCTGCACGACGGTGGAACCGAGCGGGCTGGCGGTCACCCCCTCGGGGGCCCCGACGTCGCCGGGCGGCACTGCGTCGGCAGGCGACTCGGGGGCGGCCTCGGGCGCGGGCGCATCGGGAGCAGCCTCGGGCAGTCCCGGCGCCGGAGCGGCCAGGATCGCGGGCGGCTGGACGGCCGGGGTCGGGTTGGCCCACTGGTTGCGCTGCTGGGGGGTCAGCACGTTGTACCGGGACTTCACCACGGCGATCTTGAGCGCCAGCGCGTTCTGCTTGTTCACCAGGTCGTTGCGGACGGCGACGGCGGCTTCGGTGGCGGTCTTGGCCTCGGCGGCGGACTTGGCCGAGGCGGCCTCGGCACGGTCGGCGTTGTCGCGGGCGGTCCGGAAGCTGGACATGGTGGTCTGCATCTGGGTATTGACCATGTCCTGGACGGCGAGCTGGTCGATCAGGCCCTGCGGGGTGGTGGCAACCAGCAGGGCGTTGAACTCGTCGGTGCGGCCTCCCATGTAGGTGGCGACGGCAAACTTGTCAACATCGGTCTGGTAGTTGCCCAGCGTGGTCTTCGCCGACTCCGCGGTGGCCAGGTCCTGGGTGTGCTGGTTCTCCGCGGCGGTCTGCGCGGCGACCTTGCTGTTGAGATCGATCTGGGCGGCGTTGACGGCTTCGCTGGTCTGCTCGGCCTGACGGGTCAGGTCCCGGAGCTCGGCGAGCGGATCCTGGGCGGGGTCGGCGTGACCCACCGACATCAGTGTCCCGGACAACACTCCCACCGTCGCGATGACGGTGAGCACACGGGGTCTGAGCACGCGTTTAGCCAGGTCAATCCGTACAAAGCTCAAGATTTGTGTCCTTAAACTGCCTTCGGCGCGGAGTTGCCACGCCGCCGCCGAACCGCCTTAGGTCTCATTTAGGTTACGAAACGTCACCGGCGATGTCCAACGGGGCCGACTCAGACCCTCAAAGTTAACGGATATCGGGTTGCGGCGCCAATGCGTCGGCGGCGGCCCCGGGGCTCCTCAGGCCACCCCCGGCCGCCGGTCCCGGTGTACCGGGACCAGTCGCAGCCGCGGTGCCATACCGGCCTCGGCGAGCACCTCCAGCGCCGCCCGCTCGTCGGCCAGCAACGTCTCGGGCACCCCGAGCAGCACGCTGACCACGCAGTCGCGGCAGCCCGGACCGCGGACCGCACAGTCATCGCAGTCGATCACCATCGGCCCGTCGTCCGGGAAGTCCTGCCCGGTGGTCCTACCGTCTCGCATCACGTGTCCTTTCGTCGTCGGTCGGGACGCTAGCGGGCAGCACCGACAACTCAATGTCAGTGCTGTCCGGTCCCGCCAAGCTCTTCGCGGCTCCGCGTGGGTAACCGTCACGCTCTTCGCGGCTCGTTCCTCGCCGCTCGACGTGCCGGGCCTCGCCGCTCGACTTGTCGGGGGCCCCCGCTACCGTCCCGGGCATGACCGCTCAGCTGAGCTTCGCCGATCTCGACACCGGCGTGGACCTGGCGGCGACGATGTTCGTGGTGGTCGACCTGGAGACCACCGGCGGCAGCGCCGGCAACGACGCCATCACCGAGATCGGTGCGGTCAAGGTGCGCGGCGGGCAAGTGCTGGGGGAATTCGCCACCCTGGTCGACCCGGGCCGGGCGATCGCGCCCCGGGTGGTCGAGCTGACCGGCATCACCAGCGCCATGGTCCGCGACGCCCCGCGCATCGACGCGGTATTGCCGATGTTCCTGGAGTTCGCCGCCGGCGCGGTGCTGGTCGCCCACAACGCGGGCTTCGACATCGGGTTCCTCAAGGCCGCCGCCGCCGACTGCGGCATCGACTGGCCCCGGCCGCAGGTGCTGTGCACGGTGCGGCTGGCCCGACGGGTGCTCTCCCGCGACGAGGCGCCCAGCGTGCGGCTGGCGACGCTGGCCGGGCTGTTCGGCACCACGTGTCAACCCACCCACCGGGCGCTGGACGACGCCCGGACCACCGTCGAGGTGCTGCACGCGCTGCTCGAGCGGGTCGGCAACCAGGGCATCCACAGCCTGCCCGAGCTGCGCGACTACCAGCAGAACGTCACCGGGGCGCAGCGCCGCAAGAAGTCGCTGGCCCGCGACCTGCCGCACCGGCCCGGCGTGTACCTGTTCCGCGGCCCAGGCGACGAGGTGCTCTACGTCGGCACCGCGGTGGATCTGCGCCGACGGGTGGGCCAGTACTTCACCGGCGCCGATCCGCGCAATCGGATGCGGGAGATGGTGAACCTCGCCGAGGCCGTCGACCACGTCGAATGCGCGCACGGGCTGGAAGCCGGGGTGCGCGAGCTGCGGCTGCTGGCCGCGCACGCCCCGCCGTACAACCGGCGGTCGAAGTTCCCACAGCGCTGGTGGTGGCTGGCGCTGTCCGACGAGCCGTTCCCCCGGCTGCGCCCGGTGCGTCGGCCCGGACACGACCGGGTGCTCGGGCCGTTCTCCGCGCGCGCCGACGCCGCCGACACCGCCGCCCTGCTGACCCGGTTCACCGGTCTGCGCAGTTGCACGCACCGGCTGGGCCGCGGCGCCCGGCATGCCTGCGGCGAGCGTGAGGTGGCACCGTGCCCGGCCGCCCAGCACGCGACGGCCACCGAGTACGCGGCGGCGGTGGCCCGGGTGGCGGTGCTGATCGACGGCGACGACGCGGCGCCGCTGGCCGCCGCGGTGGCCCGCGTCGACGAGGTGGCCGCCGACGGGCGCTTCGAGACCGCCGCCCGGCTGCGCGATCACACCGCGACGGCCGTCGACGCGCTGTGGCGCGGCCAGCGGTTGCGCGCCCTGGTCGCGGTGGCGGAGCTGGTGGCGGCCGCACCGGATGGCATCGGCGGCTGGGAGCTGGCGGTCATCCGGCACGGCCGGCTGGCCGCAGCCGGGATCGCCGCCCGCGGGGTGCCACCGCTGCCGGTCGTCGACGCGTTGTGCGCGGGCGCCCAGACCGTGCTGATGACCCCGGAGCCGTTCGGCGGCGCGCTCGTCGAGGAGACCGCCCTGCTGGCACGCTGGCTAGCCGGCCCGGGCGTGCGGATCGTGCGCGCCGACGACGGCTGGGCCACCCCGTCCGGGGCGGTGGGCCGCTGGGCCCAGTGGTCGCAGCGCGCCCGGTCGGCGCGCCGGGCCGCCGAGGCGGCGCTCAGCCCCGTCGGGTGAATTTCGCCCAGCGGGCCAGCAGCCTTCCAGCGTCACCGGAGTCGATGGCGTTGGCGGCGCGGCTGAGCCCGGATTCCCAGGCCGACAGCCATTCCGCGCCGGCCGTCAGCCCGGCGTGGGCCACCAGTGCACCGGCGGCGTTGAGGATCACCGCGTCACGCACCGGTCCGGTCGCCCCGGAGAACACCGACCGGGCCTCGGCGGCATTGCTTTCCGCATCACCGCCGAGCAGATCAGAGAGCTGCGCGCGGGCGAAGCCGAACCCGGCCGGGTCGAACGTCAGCCGGTCGACGGTCCCGGCCTGCACCCGCCAGATGGTCGACGTCGTGGTGGTGGTCAGCTCGTCGAGGCCGTCGTCGCCGTGCACCACCAGCACGCTGGAGCGGCGCGCCGCGAACACCCCGGCCATCACCTCCGCCAGGTCGCCGAACGCGCAGCCGATCAGGCCGGCGCGCGGTCCGGCCGGGTTGGTCAGCGGCCCGAGCAGGTTGAACACCGTCGGAACGCCGATCTCCCGTCGTGCACTGACGGCGTGCCGGTAGGACGGGTGGAACAGCGGCGCGAAGGCGAACCCGATGCCGATCTCGGAGACGCAGCGGGCCACCTCATCGGGCTCCAAGTCGATGCGCACCCCGAGCGCCTCCAGGGTGTCGGCGCCGCCGGACAGTGACGACGCAGCCCGGTTGCCGTGTTTGACCACCGGAACGCCGGTCGCGGCCACCACGATGGAGGCCATCGTCGACAGGTTGACCGTGTTGGCGCCGTCTCCCCCGGTGCCGACGATGTCGACGGTGTCGGTGCCGATCTTCTGGGTCGGCAGCCGCCGGGAATTGCTCAGCATGGTGTCGGCGAGCTCGCCCACTTCGGCCGCGGTGGGCCGCTTCATCTTCATCGACACGCCGAAGGCGGCGATCTGTGCGGGCGTGGCGACGCCCTTCATGATCTGGTCCATGGCCCACGTCGCCTGCCCGGGAAGGAGGTCCTTGCGCTCGGTCAAACGGCCCAAGACCTGCGGCCATGTCGGTTGGGCATCGGGTTGCTCAGGGGTCACACTCACCCCGAAATCGTCGC
Organism: Mycolicibacterium insubricum; assembly: GCF_010731615.1. NCBI lineage: Bacteria > Bacillati > Actinomycetota > Actinomycetes > Mycobacteriales > Mycobacteriaceae > Mycobacterium > Mycolicibacterium insubricum. The sequence goes on from NZ_AP022618.1 coordinate 3,287,006, forward strand.
ATGGCCGCGGGAACCAACGGGCCTCGGCATCCGACTGAAAAACCCAAATGCCTCCCCGGGTGGAGTTCAGCAACTACAAAGCGTCATACTTGCTCCTGTGACGAGCGCTGTAGGTACTTCGGGAACCGCAATCACGTCGCGCGTGCATTCGCTGAACAGGCCAAACATGGTCAGTGTCGGCACCATCGTGTGGCTTTCCAGCGAGCTGATGTTCTTCGCCGGATTGTTCGCGATCTACTTCACCGCGCGCGCCCAGGCAGGCCCCACCGGGTGGCCGCCGGAACCGACCGAGTTGAACCTGTACCTCGCGGTTCCGGTGACCCTGGTGCTGATCGCCTCGTCGTTCACCTGCCAGATGGGCGTGTTCGCCGCCGAGCGCGGCGACGTGTTCGGTCTGCGCCGCTGGTACCTGCTGACCTTCGCCATGGGTGCGTTCTTCGTCGCCGGCCAGGGCTATGAGTACATCCACCTGGTCCAGCACGGCACCACCATCCCGGGCAGCGCCTACGGCACGGTGTTCTATCTGGCCACCGGATTCCACGGCCTGCACGTCATCGGCGGTCTGATCGCGTTCGTGCTGCTGCTCATCCGCACCACGCTCAGCAAGTTCACTCCCGCCCAGGCGACGGCGGCGATCGTGGTGTCCTACTACTGGCACTTCGTCGACATCGTCTGGATCGCCCTGTTCGCCGTTATCTACTTCGTGCGGTGAGTCCGCGGTGACACCCCTGCCCGAATCGACAAATCAGCCCAAGCCGACGAACAGGAGTGCTCGGTTGAATATCTCGCGGTTGTTCCCAGCGACCGGCGGTGACCGGTCCCGGCGCCGATGGCGCCGCCGGCTGGCCTCGGGTGTGATGCTGCTGGTGGCGCTGGCCATCGCCGGCACCGCGGCCGCGGTCTTCACCCCGCGCGCGCAGGTCGCCCAGGCCGACGAGTCCAACGCCGCCCTGAAGTTGGGCAAGCAGCTGTTCGACACCTCGTGCGTGTCGTGCCACGGCGCCAACCTGCAGGGCGTGCCCGAGCGCGGGCCGAGCCTGATCGGCGTCGGCGAGGCGGCGGTGTACTTCCAGGTCTCCACCGGCCGGATGCCGGCCATGAGCCTGAACTCGCAGGCCCCGTCGAAGGCGCCGGCGTTCACCGAGAACCAGATCGACGCGCTGGGTGCCTACGTGCAGGCCAACGGTGGCGGCCCGGAGCGCCCGGTCAACCCGGACGGCAGCCTCAAGTCCAATGAGCAGTTGCGCGACGGCAGCATCGCCCGCGGTGGCGACCTGTTCCGGCTGAACTGCGCCTCCTGCCACAACTTCACCGGCAAGGGCGGCGCGCTGTCCTCGGGTAAGTACGCCCCGGATCTGGGTGACATCAACGAGCAGGGCATCTACACCGCCATGCTGACCGGTCCGCAGAACATGCCGAAGTTCTCCGACCGGCAGCTGTCCCCGCAGCAGAAGCAGGACATCATCGCCTACATCCACGACGCGACCACCACCCCGAGCCAGGGCGGCTACGGCCTGGGCGGGTTCGGCCCGACGTCGGAGGCCACCGCGATGTGGTTCATCGGCATGACCGTGATGATCGGTCTGGCCATGTGGATCGGAGCACGTTCATGAGCAACGACATTCCCCAGCCCAGCGACGAGCAACTCGCCGCGATGAGCCGAGAGGAACTCGTCGAGCTCGGCGGCCGCATCGACGGCGTGCAGACCGTCTTCAAGGAGCCGCGCTGGCCCGTCGAGGGCACCCGCGCCGAGAAGCGCGCCGAGCGCCTGGTGGCCCTGTGGCTGCTGATCGGCGGCGTCGCCGGCCTGGCACTGCTGCTGATCTTCCTGTTCTGGCCGTGGCACTACAAGGCCGCCGACGACCCGGGCAACTTCCTCTACAACCTGGCCACCCCGCTCTACGGCCTGACGTTCGGGCTCTCGGTGCTTGCCATCGGCGTCGGCGCGGTGCTGTTCCAGAAGAAGTTCATCCCCGAGGAGATCTCCATCCAGGAGCGCCACGACGGGGCGTCCTCGGAGCTGGACCGCAAGACGATCGCGGCGAACCTGACCGACGCGCTGGAAGGCTCGACCATCAAGCGCCGCAAGATGATCGGCGCGACGTTCGGTCTGGCGATGGGCACCTTCGGTCTGGGCACCGTGGTGGCCGGCCTCGGCGGGCTGATCAAGAACCCGTGGGACACCAAGGTCGACACCGCCAACGGGCCGGTCTCCGTGCTGTGGACCTCCGGTTGGACGCCGCGCTACCACGGCGAGACCATCTACCTGGCCCGCGCCCTGGGCGCCGGCAGCAACAGCCACGCCCCGTTCGTCAAGATGCGGCCCGAGGACATCGGGGCCGGCGGCATGGAGACGGTCTTCCCGTGGCGGGAGTCCGACGGCGAAGGCGAGGATGTCCACTCGCACGAGAAGCTCGGGCAGATCATGATGGGCGTGCGCAACCCGGTGATGCTGATCCGCATCAAGCCCGAGGACATGCACCGGGTGGTGTACCGCAAGGGGCAGGAGACCTTCAACTTCGGTGAGCTGTTCGCCTACACGAAGGTCTGCTCGCACCTGGGCTGCCCGTCGTCGCTGTACGAGCAGCAGACCTACCGGATCCTGTGCCCGTGCCACCAGTCGCAGTTCGACGCGTTGCACTTCGCCAAGCCGATCTTCGGCCCGGCGGCCCGCGCGCTGGCCCAGCTGCCCATCACCATCGACAAGGATGGCTATCTGGTCGCCAACGGCGACTTCATCGAACCCGTCGGACCGGCCTTCTGGGAGCGCAAGTCATGAGTTCGAAAATCGGAGAGCGGCTCGCCGAACAGGGTGACGCGATCGATTCGCGGTACCACCCCTCGGCCGCGGTCCGCCGCCAGCTGAACAAGGTGTTCCCCACTCACTGGTCCTTCCTGCTGGGTGAGATCGCGATGTACAGCTTCATCGTGCTGCTGATCACCGGCGTGTACCTGACCCTGTTCTTCGACCCGTCGATGGCCGAGGTGACCTACAACGGCGTCTACGGCCCGCTCAAGGGCATCGAGATGTCGAAGGCGTACGCCTCCACGCTGGATATCAGCTTCGAGGTGAAGGGCGGGCTGTTCGTCCGGCAGGTGCACCACTGGGCGGCGCTGATGTTCGCGGCGTCGATCATGGTCCACCTGGCGCGCATCTTCTTCACCGGTGCGTTCCGTCGGCCACGCGAGGCCAACTGGGTGATCGGCTCGCTGCTGCTGATCCTGGCGATGTTCGAGGGCTACTTCGGCTACTCGCTGCCTGATGACCTGCTGTCCGGCATCGGCCTGCGCGCCGCGCTGAGCTCCATCACCCTGGGCATGCCGATCATCGGCACCTGGTTGCACTGGGCGCTGTTCGGCGGTGACTTCCCCTGCGGCGGCGTCGGTTACGACTGCGCGGCGTCCGGGGCGGGCATCATCATCCCGCGCATGTACGGGCTGCACATCCTGCTGATCCCGGGCATCATCCTGGCGCTGATCGGTATGCACCTGGCGATGGTCTGGTTCCAGAAGCACACCCAGTTCCCCGGCCCGGGCCGCACCGAGACCAACGTCGTCGGCGTGCGCGTCATGCCGGTGTTCGCGGTGAAGTCCGGCGCGTTCTTCGCCATCACCGTCGGCATCCTGGGCCTGATGGGTGGTCTGCTGACCATCAACCCGATCTGGACACTGGGCCCCTACAAGCCGTCGCAGATCTCGGCGGGCAGCCAGCCCGACTTCTACATGATGTGGACGGAAGGCCTGGCGCGTATCTGGCCGGCCTGGGAGTTCTACCCGTTCGGCCACACCATCCCGGCCGTCGTCTGGGTCGCGGTGATCATGGGCCTGGTGTTCGTGCTGCTGATCCTGTGGCCGTTCCTGGAGAAGCGGTTCACCGGAGACGACGCGCACCACAACCTGCTGCAGCGTCCGCGTGACGCTCCGGTGCGCACCGCGATCGGCGCCATGGCGATCGGTTTCTACATGATCCTGACGCTGTCGGCCATGAACGACGTCATCGCGCTGAAGTTCCACATCTCGCTGAACGCGACGACGTGGATCGGCCGCATCGGCATGATCGTGGTGCCGGTGGTCGTGTACTTCGTTACCTACCGGTGGGCGATCGCGCTGCAGCGCAGTGACCGCGACGTGCTGGCGCACGGCATCGAGACGGGCATTATCAAGCGGACCCCGCAGGGTGCCTACATCGAGCTGCACCAGCCGCTGGGGCCGGTCGACGATCACGGCCACCCGATCCCGCTGCCCTACGAGGGTGCTGCACTGCCCAAGCGGATGAACAAGCTGGGATCGGCCGGTGCCCCGGGCTCGGGCAGCTTCCTGACGCCGGATCCGGCGGCCGAGGACGCTGCGCTGACCGCGGCCGCACATGCCGCCGAGCACCGGGCGCTCACCGCGCTCAAGGAATACCAGGATGAGGAGATCGTCGGCGCCGACCAGCACTGACCTCTCCACCTGAACACCTCCGGCCCGGGACCAACTGGTCCCGGGCCGGAGGTGTCTTTGCGCACCCCATCGCGTTGAGTGCGGGAAACGTCGAGCGTGGGACCTACGCACCCCCACCGCGTTGAGTCAGACTCCACGCTGCGCGAAACGGCGTCCGGCTCGGCGTGGAGTCTGACTCAACGCCTACTGGGTGCTGGTAATCGCATACTGGGATACCGGCAAGCGCGTGCCGGGTACTGGGGATGGCAATCGCGTACTGGGCGCCGGGAAGGCCGGGCGTGCGGCCACTCCCCTACCCCACTCGTGTCACCAGTAACCACAGGGCGGAATCCGGCTCGGAAATCGCCATCCAGTTACTGGCGGCGAAGCCGTCTCGCGGGAAATCGGGCCCTCAGGCGGCGTGGACGGCGTCGGACTCGGCCAGCCGGTCCTTGAGTTCCTTCAGGAAGACCTCGGGGATGGCGATCATGCCCAGGCTGACCAGCGCGGCCACCCCGAAGCTGATGTACGCCCCGGTGTCATTGCCCTCGGCGATCAGGTAGGTGGCCAGCGCGACGGCGCCCATGGCCACCCCGGTCGCGGTCAGCACACCGAGCCCGCCGCGCAGCCACAGACGGTCCAGCGCGGCCGCCGGGATGCGGTTCTGCGGCACCGAGGTGGAGAACTCCGGCGGATAGCGGTCGACGGCGCGGCGCACCGCCGGCTTGCTGACGGCGCGACGCGACGGCGCGGACTGCGCGGCCTGGCGGGCTCGCACCAGCAGCGGCATGGCGCCGGCGATGATCGCCGCCGAGACGCCGATGATCAGCCACAGCCACCAGGTGGAGCCACTGGAGGCCTCACCGCCGGAATGCACCTGCGGGCCGGACCCCAGCCGGACCAGCGAGATGATCGCCAGCACGGCCAGTGCCAGGGCGATCAGCCAGACCGTCGAGGCCGCGGCCACGAACACCCGGTCGGTGTTCTCCGGCGATTTCGTGAACCGATCGAGTGGGCTCGGGTCTGCCATTTTCTTCCCTCGTTCCATCAGCAGGCCGTCTGTGCGGAGTTGCTCTGGTTGGACGACAGTGTTTCGCCGTCACTGGTTGTGATCGAGCAGTTCAACCTGCTGACCAGGAACAGGCTCGATGCCTGAACCGATCCGATGTCGGATTGCGAGATCGGTGTCACCGTGAAGGACCACGGGATGTAGACGTTGCGCAGCGTCTTGCTGCGGCCGTTGGCGTCGGTGTAGGTCACCGTGATGACGTCACCGGGCGACTTGGTGCCGGTCACCGTGTAGGTGATCTGCCGGGGTCCGGCCGGCCGGGTCGTGGTGGTCGTCGTCGGCGTCGGCGAGTGGGTGGTCGTCGGCGGAGGTGGCTCCTCCGTCGTCGGCGGCGGGACGACCGGCGGCGGTTCCGTCGTCGGCGGAGGCGGCGGGGGCTCGGTCGTCGGCGGAGGTGGTGGCGGCGGTTCCTCGGTGGTCTCCACCGGCGGCGGAGGTGGCGGCGGGGGCGTCGTCGTGATGATCTCGTCCTGCACCGGGGGCGCCGAGATGGTGCTGGTGCCCTCGTTGGCGGTGTTCGACGTGTTGTTGCCGCGGGTCACCAGCACCGACACCGACACCACCAGTGCGATGGCGGCCAGGATCGCGGTGACGCCGACGATCCACGGCCACCGCGGCGGCTTGACGTCCTCGTACTCGGTGACGCCGTCGTAGTCGTCGTATTCGTACAGCGCGATCTCGGCCGGTACGTACGGCGCGCTGGTGATGTGTTCGGATTCCGGGGCGGAGTAGGCCTGGTAGGTCTGCGGATCGGGCTCGGCGTGCGGATCCCCCTCGGGGTCCCACTCGGACACCGGGGCTTCGGCGTCGTCGAGCTCGGTCGGCGCGTCGAGATCGGGGTGATCGTCGAGGCCGTCCAGATCGGCGGGCTCGTCGGCGGAGTCGGAGTCGGGTCCCCGATGACGGCCACCGGCCTCATCGCCCGGATCCGGTGGGGTGACCCCGCTCATCTCTGCGCCTGTCCTTTTCGGCATCGTCCGCCCGCCACGGCAGATGTTCCTGTCGGTTTACCTTACCCAACGGGGTACACCCGACCCGGGATTGGCACGGCGGGGAAACCGGGTCGGCCGCAGGTGACGGCGCTGCCCGGAGGACGGCGTCGGGCTAGTGCTTCTCGGGGCCGACGTAGTACTCGAAGACCAGCCCGGAGACCGAGCCCAGGACGAACACCACACCGGTGATCAGCAGCCAGGGCAGCCACAGCGCGCCACCGACGGCGGTGACCGAGGCGGACAGCGCGATCAGGATCGGCCACCAGCTGTGCGGGCTGTAAAAGCCCAGTTCACCGGCGCCGTCGGCGATCTCGGCGTCGTCGTAGTCCTCGGGGCGGGTGTCGAGACGACGGGCCACGAACCGGAAGAAGGTACCGATGATCAGCGACAGACCGGCCGACAGCGCCAGCGCGGTGGTTCCGGCCCATTCGATGCCGTCCGCGAACTTCGCGGTCAGCACGCCGTAGACGACGGTGGCGATGGCGAAGAACGCGGTCAGCAGCTCCAGCAACCTGGCTTCAATATGCATTGCGGTCCCTTAAGTCCTAGATCCTGCCGAGGCTACTTCTTGGTCTCGGGGTCGACGACCTGCTCGCCGCGCCGGGTGTCGAACGGGTGGGTGACGGTGGCCACCGGCGACCCGCCGATCGCCACCAGCGCCTCGGCGTTGGACTTACCGGACTGACGCGCCACGATGTAGCGGGCGAACTTGTCCGGCGAGACCACCCGCACCTCGAAGTTCATCATCGAGTGGTAGGTGCCGCACATCTCGGCGCAGCGCCCCACGTAGGACCCCTCGGTCAGGTTGGTGACCTGGAACCTCGACTGCGAGTGGTTGGCCTCCGGGTAGGGCATCACGTCACGCTTGAACAGGAACGTCGGAACCCAGAACGAGTGCACGACGTCGGCCGCGGCCAGGTCGAACTCGACGCGCTTGCCCGAGGGCACCACCAGCACCGGGATCTCGTCGCTGGTGCCCAGGGTGCGGATCTTGTCGACCTTCAGGTAGCTGCGGTCCTCCGGGTTGTGGCCGCGGATCGCACCGACGACCTCTTTGCCGTGGTGGTCGGTGCCCTCCGGCTTGGACTCCAGCATCTTGCGGTATTCCTCTTCGTACCCGGGAGGGTTGAGGTTGTTACCGTCGATCTCGCGGTAGCCGAACTGCCAGTTCCACTGGAAGGCGGTGACATCGACGACCACGTCGGCCTTCTTCAGCTCGGTCATCTTGTTCTGCACGATCACCGTGTAGTAGAAGAGGCCCGCGATGATCAGGAACGGGATGACCGTCAGCACCAGCTCCAGCGGCATGTTGTAGCCGAACTGCCGCGGCAGCTCGGTGTCGGTGTCCCGCTTGCGGTGGAAGATCATCGTCCAGAACAGCAGGCAGAACACGATGGCACCGACGACGGCGGCGGCCAGCACCGCGGCGATCCAGAAGTTGTAGTTCTCCCGCGCCTGGTCGCTGATGCCTTCCGGCCAGCCCAGAGCCGCGCCCTTGCGCCAGTCGCAGCCGCTCAGGGCGAGGGCCAGAACGCCCAGCATTCCGGCCACAGCAAAGGTCCGGAGCCGGCTGTTACGGCTCCGGGAAATGCCTCGGCTGCTGGTTCTCACGGTGGCGCCTCCTGTGTGCAATTCCAGTCGCATGGGCTGCGTCGCGAATCGAATACTACGCAGCGTAGACCACCGGGGTTCGCCGGGCGTGACACACCTGCCCAATCGGGCATACTTGCCTTAATGTGCGGACTGCTTGCCCTGGTGTGTGCCCCGGAAACCCCCGTAACCGACGATCTCGTTGATGCCGTGGCCGGCGCGTCGCACCTGATGCGCCACCGCGGTCCCGACGAGCCCGGAACCTGGGCCGACGGGCACGTCGTCCTCGGCTTCAACCGGCTGTCCATCATCGACATCGCACACTCCCACCAGCCGCTGCGCTGGGGGCCGGCCGAGTCTCCGGACCGCTACGCCATGGTGTTCAACGGCGAGATCTACAACTATCTGGAACTGCGCGAGCAGCTGGCAACCGCGCACGGTGCCCAATTTCACACCGAGGGCGACGGTGAGGCGATCGTCGCCGGCTTCCACTACTGGGGTGCTGACGTGCTGCCCCGGCTGCGCGGCATGTTCGCGTTCGTCATCTGGGACACCGAGACCGACGAGGCGTTCTGCGCCCGCGACCCGTTCGGTATCAAGCCGCTGTTCATGGCGACCGGCGCCGGTGGCACGGTGCTGGGCAGCGAGAAGAAGTGCCTGATGGACCTGGCGCCGCGGCTGGGCATCGACACCCGCATCGACGAGCGCGCCGTGCAGCACTACACCGTGCTGCAGTACGTGCCGGAGCCCGAGACCCTCAACGTCGGGGTGCGCCGGCTGGAGTCGGGCAGCTACGCCCGGATCCGGCCCGGGCAGGGTCCCGTCGTCACCCGGTATTTCACCCCCCGCTTCACCCCGGTGCCGTTCGTGGCCGGGTCCGAACAATCCCGGTACGACGAGATCACCGCCGTGCTGGAGGATTCGGTCGCCAAGCACATGCGCGCCGATGTGACGGTCGGCGCGTTCCTGTCCGGCGGCATCGACTCGACGGCGATCGCCGCGCTGGCCATCCGGCACAACCCGAACCTGATCACCTTCACCACGGGCTTCGAACGCGAGGGCTTCTCCGAGGTCGACGTCGCGGTCGCCTCGGCGGAGGCGATCGGCGCCCGGCACGTCACCAAGGTGGTCTCGCCGAGCGAATTCGTTGAGGCGCTGCCGGAGATCGTCTGGTACCTCGACGAGCCGGTGGCCGATCCGGCGCTGGTGCCGCTGTACTTCGTGGCCCGCGAGGCCCGCAAGCACGTCAAGGTGGTGCTCTCCGGCGAGGGTGCCGACGAACTGTTCGGCGGCTACACCATCTACCGCGAGCCGCTGTCACTGCGGCCGTTCGACTATCTGCCGGCCCGGGTGCGCAAATCGGTGGGCCGACTCTCCAAGCCGCTGCCCGAAGGCATGCGCGGCAAGAGCCTGCTGCACCGCGGCTCGCTGACCCTGGAGGAGCGCTACTACGGCAACGCCCGCAGCTTCTCCGACGAGCAGTTGCGCGCCGTGCTGCCCGATTTCCGGCCGGACTGGACGCACACCGACGTCACCAGGGCGATCTATGCCGCTTCGGCGGGCTGGGACCCGGTGGCTCGGATGCAGCACCTGGACCTGTTCACCTGGCTGCGCGGCGACATCCTGGTCAAGGCCGACAAGATGACCATGGCCAACTCCCTGGAGCTCCGCGTGCCGTTCCTGGACTCCGAGGTGTTCGCGGTGGCCGCCAAGCTGCCGTATGACCAGAAGATCACCCGCACCACCACCAAGTACGCGCTGCGCCGGGCGCTGGAGCCTATCGTCCCGGCGCACGTGCTGCACCGCGCCAAGCTCGGTTTCCCGGTGCCGATCCGGCACTGGCTGCGCGCCGGTGAGCTGCTGGATTGGGCCAATCAGCTGATCGCGACGTCCGGGGCCGGGGAGTACGTCGACATCCCGGCGGTGCGGCAGATGCTGGAGGAGCATCGCACCGGCGAGATCGACCACAGCCGGCGGCTCTGGACCGTGCTGATCTTCATGCTCTGGTACGCCATCTTCGTCGACGGCACGGTAGTGCCGGCCATCGAAGACCACAGCTACCCGGTGCAGCTGTAGCGCGTTCTACAGCAGCGCGGCCTGGATGTCGCTGGCGGCCTCGGGGCCGTAGGCGCCGCGGATGCGCTCGATGCCGGCGCAATACGGCCCTCGACGTTTACTTCGAGCTGTCGTAAATTGGTACCGCCTATTGTCGAACTGGCAATCCAGGAAGCCCGGCAATTGTGCAGGTGTCCAAAGGGGTGGGCAATGACGCAAGTGCCGAGCATCGCTCAGAGTCCTGCGGAATCCATACCCTGCCTCAACGTCAAGCTACTCGGCGACCCCGAATTCCGATGCAGCACGGGTCCGCTAACTCTCAGCACAAGCTGCCGCGCAATCCTGGCAAACCTCGTTCTGCAGGACGGTCATCGGTCCAAACGCAGCCGACTGATGTTGGATATCGCCCCCGACGCCGCTCCAGGATCGGCCCGGCGTCGACTCAACACCGCAGTGTGGCGACTCAAGCGCGCGGTCGATCCGGCAGCACACGCACTGCCGCTGGTCCTCAGCGACGCGCATTCAGTTTCCATAAATCCGCACTATCACGTGGTCAGCGATGTCTCCGACTTCGAAGCCGCGTGCGACCGTTCACACAGTTCCGTCCAACAATGGGGAGAAGAGGAACTCGGAGCGGCCAATACGGCACTTGACCTCTACCGGGGCGAATTGTTGTCCGGAATTGCCGACGAATGGGTGCTGGGCCGCCGTGACCAATTGTCGGAACTGCAGACTCAAGTCGCATTGCAGCTGTCCCAATGGCATCGCATGCGCCACCAATGGCAACAAGCACTCCATTACGCCGAGCACGCCCTTGCCACCCATCCGCTCTCCGAGACCCTGCACAGATTGGTCATCGGAATCCACCTCGAGTCCGGCCAGCCTTGGCACGCTCTCCACCACTTCGAAACCTGCCGAAACGTGCTCGCCACGGAGCTGGGAACCGCGCCCGAGCTTGCCACCAACCGGCTTGCCGAGCGGGTTCGCTCGACACTGCAGACCAGTACCCCGGCAGCAGCCTCGGAATCGACGCGACTGCTCGATTCGACCATCGAATCGGTGATGTCCGAACTCGCCGACGCCCGGGCATCCCTCGAACGGTGTCGGATCGCCGTCGACGCCGCGACCACGCGGCTGCGTGCCCTCCGGGCCGCGGACCGAATTCCGCCGACGCCGCAGTCGCCGGTCGCCTCGCCAGCGCGGTAACCAACCGGTGATCGACCGGCCCGGCGCGGAGATCACCCGGTGATCACCCGCCGGTAGAAACTCCCCATATCGGCGCGTACCGGAGGAGTTTCAAATGGTCATGCTAGACAAGGGACCCGGCGTCTACGTCGAGGAACTGTCCTCGGGTGTACGCACAATCAGCGGTGTCGCGACCTCCATCACGGCATTCCTCGGCCGGGCCCAACGCGGACCGGTCGGTGAACCCGTCATGGTCAACAGCTTCACCGAATTCGAGCGGACCTTCGGCGGCCTGTGGTTGGAGAGCCACCTCGGGTATTCGGTGCGTGACTTCTTCGCGATGGGCGGCGGCAAGGCGATCATCGTGCGTATCCACCATCCCAAGTCCACCAACGATGACGGCCGCGCCAAGCTGACCTTCGGGTCCGACAAGGAGCAGCTGGTGCTGTCCGCCGCCAGTGCCGGTTTGTGGGGCTCAAAGCTGGTCGCCACCCGGGATCGCAAAGTCCCGAAACCATCGGATAACCCGACCCGGTTCAACCTCACGGTCACCGGCGCCGGCAGGACCGAGACGTTCCTGAACGTGTCCCGCGCCCCCAATGAACCCCGCTGCGTCAAGCAGGTGCTGGAAAATGAAAGCAAGCTCGTGCGCGTGTCGGGTGCACTGCCGACCAATGCCTCGGGTCTCAACGATGTGGAGAAGGCAACGGTCACGGGCGGCAACGACGGGGAGAAGATCACCAACGACGATGTGACCGCCGGCCTGTCCACGCTCGACCGGGTCGACCTCTTCAACATGCTGGTCATCCCGCCGTACCTGGGCGACGGCGACGTGGGGCTCCGTGAGGTCGATGGAACCGTGCTGACGACGGCCATCAAGCTGGCCACCAAACGCCGAGCCGTCGTCATCATGGACAGTCCACAAGGCTGGACGGACACGGACACCGTGACCGCCAAGCTGACAACCGATACCCCGTTCGTGGACCGCAGCGACAACGCCGTGACCTATTTCCCGCGGATTTGTCAACCCGACCCGCTACGCGACGGCGCCATCGGCACGTTCGCGCCGTCGGGTGCGATCGCCGGAATCATCGCCGCCACCGACGCCCAGCGCGGCGTGTGGAAATCGCCCGCCGGAGTCGACGCGAAGCTGGCCGGGGTGTCCGGGCTCAGCGTCACGTTAACCGACGACAACATCGGCACCCTGAACTCCTCCGGGGTCAACTGCCTGCGCCGGTCGCCCGGCACCGGGGGCCACGTGGTGTGGGGAGCCCGCACCATCAACGGTGCCGACGCCATCGGATCGGAATGGAAGTACCTCGCCGTCCGGCGCACTTCGCTGTTCCTGCAGGAAAGCCTGCGCCGCGGTCTGCAATGGGTGGTATTCGAGCCGAATGACGAACCGCTGTGGTCCCAAATCCGTTTGAACGTCGGTTCTTTCATGAACACCTTGTTCCGGCAGGGCGCCTTCAAAGGTTCCAGCCCGCGCGAGGCCTATCAGGTGAAGTGCGATAGCGACACCACCACGCAGGACGATATCGACCGGGGCGTGGTCAACATCCTGGTGCGGTTCGCGCCGCTCAAGCCGGCGGAATTCGTCGTTCTTCAACTGCAACAGCTGGCCGGTCAAACCAGCGTTTAAGTCCCGACCGACACCGAGAGCGAGACATCATGGCAACGTTCACCGTCAACGCAAGCCGGTTCGACCCCTACAAGAACTTCAAGTTCCGGGTGAAATGGGATGGGCGATTCGTTGCCGCGGTGAGCAAGATAAGCGCTCTCAAACGCACCACCGAAGTCGTCGAGCACCGCGACGGCGCGGACCCCTCGACGGCGCACAAGTCGCCCGGCCGCACCAAGTACGAGGCGATCACACTGAGCCGCGGAGTCACCCACGATGTGGAATTCGAGCAGTGGGCCAACAAGGTCTGGAACCTCGGTTCCGGGCTGGGATCGGAAGTGTCACTGCTGGACTTCCGCAAGGACCTCATCATCGAGGTGTACAACGAGGCCGGTCAGCTGGCGCTCGCCTACAAGGTTTTCCGGGCCTGGGTATCGGAATACCAGCCACTTCCCGATCTGGATGCCAACGCTAACGCGGTTGCCATTCAGACCCTCAAACTCGAACATGAGGGCTGGGAACGCGACTACGACGTAGCCGAACCCGCCGAACCGTCCTACGTCGAACCGTAGTCCCATGCGCAACGACCAGCTTCTCGCCATCCACGAACTCGCAGGAAAAACAGCCGGAGCACCGCGGGGACTGCTGCTCGCCGTACTCCTGGACGAGGCGGAAGTCCAGCCGACCGAACCGGTCGGACGCACCCACGCCCGGCTGCTACGACTGCACGGTCAGCTCGCCAGCGGTCCACTCACCGCCACCGCGGTGTGCACCGACTGCGAGGCAGTCGTCGAGTTCGCGGTCGATATCGCCGACCTGTGCATGCTGGAGGCCGGCATCGTCGACCACCCCGCGCCGCTGCAGCATGACGGCGAGTTGATCCGGTGGCGCCCAGCGTCACTGTCGGACCTCGGTGCCATCGACATCGAATCCAGCCACGCCGCAAGTGACCTCGTGGCGCGTTGTCTTGCCGAGGAACACCGACCATTGGCCGGCGAGCTGCGTGCTCAGGTCGCCCAGGCCATGACCGAGGCCGATCCGCTCGCGGAGATCATCGTGACCGTGGCCTGTCCGGAATGCGGCAGCGGCATCGACACGCTGTTGGATCCCGTCGACTTCGTGTGGTCTCACGTCGATGCGCGGGCCCGAGAGCTGCTGAGCCAGGTCGACCTGCTGGCCCGTGGCTACGGCTGGAGTGAACGGGACATCCTCGACCTGCCGGCTGCCCGACGAAACCACTACGTGGACCTGTTGATCGGTGATGACCTGTGACCGACCTCGTGGGCCGTCTGGTGGACAGTGCGCGGGGCCGTGCCCGGCATGCACGACTACGCCCCACTCCCCCGATCGTGTGGCAGACCCGCCCCGGCGATGGGCCGGGCGCCGGGCTCCCGTTCGCCGATTCCGCCGCCCTCCCGGCAACAAGCAGCCCGGTGCAGTTACACCCGGCCACGGTGGGCATGCGCAAACTGGTTGAGCTCAAAGAGCATTGCGTTGCCCCCAGGTCGGCCGATCCGGCACCGCCGAGCCGAAAGGAACCACCGCAGGCCGTGCCGGTTTCTTCGCCCGTGCGCCCGAGCGTGTCACCGGCGACGGTAGTCCTGCCGGCGGCGGCGCAGGCTCCGGTATCCCGTCCGGCGCTCTCGACAAAGCTGTCGACCACGGATCGAACACCCAACGATCACGCCCCCCGACGAGGGCTACCGCTGCCGGTTCCACCGCCGATCCCGACACCCGAATCGGCCCCGCGGCCGACCGAATCCGATCCGGCACAGGCGGTACGCCCCGAACCGGTTCGGGCCGAGCCTCACAACCTCGATGGACCACCAGCACGCCAACGCGCACTTCCTGTCTCCGACCCCAGCCCGGTGCTGGCCCCGCGACCCACCTTCTCCAGCGTCGCGAAACCGTCGGCTGCCATTCACGTCCACATCGACCGCATCGAAATCCAGGGCGCGCCGCCTGCACCGGTCGGCGCGGCCGCACCGGCACCGGCACCGGTGCCGCCCGGCCCGCCCGGCGCCGCGGCGCCAGCCGTGCTCTCGCTCGCGGACTACCTGCGCGGGAGCCGCGCTACCGGACCGGGGCAGACATGACGTACACGCGGCGCGGTACTGCGCAACCCGGAATCGTCGTGCTCAATGTCGGGCACCTGGTGGTGTCGGGCGTCCCGCACGCGGCGGCGCAGCAGACCATCGCGGCATTCCAGCAGCGGTTGGCCACGGTGCTGCCATACGTAACCAACGGCGTCGGACAGACGCCGGTGAGCACCGAACATCCGGGTGGCCCGGCGTTTCTCGGGTTGGTCGCCGCCGACCGCATCGCAGCGGCAGTCAGATTCGAGATCACCTGATGTTCGCACGCACCCTGAAAGCCGGCCTGGTGACCGTCGACCCGACCTCCGGCACCGTGGGGCGAGTCATCGCCATGCAGTACAACCCGGAGACCGTGACCCGCACGCTGGCCCTGCAATCGGCCGGCAGTGACCCCGGCCAACCGCTGCGGCTCAAGGGGGTCGCCGTCGAGACCATCCGGGTCGAGGCACACCTCGACGCCACCGACGAGCTGGCCGATGCGACCAAGTATCCAGACACCGTGCAGTTCGGCATCCACCCGCAGCTCGCGGCGCTGGCATCGCTGGTCAACCCGACCGTCGCGGCGATCAACGCCAATCAGCAGCTCGCCGCCGCCGGGTCGTTCGACGCACTGGCCGAGGAATCCCCGTTGACGCTCATGGTGTGGTCCCGGGAACGCGTGGTACCGGTGCGGCTCACCGAGCTCGGCATCACCGAGGAACTCTTCGACACCCGGTTGAACCCCATCCGCGCCAAGGTCAGCCTTGCGCTGCGGGTGCTCTCCGTCGATGACCTCGGTGTGGCGCATCACGGTGGCGGCGTGCATCTCGCCTATCTCGGAAACCTGGAGAAGCTCGCCGCACGGGCTAAGTCGTCCGCACTGGAAACATTGGGAGTGACGGTGCTGTGATGGACGAGGCGATGGATCAGCTCCTGGGCGGCACCCCGGCCGGTTCACCCACCGACCCGACGAGTCGCTACCACGATGTGGGTACGTCGATTTTCGGAGATGGCCTGGATGCCGTCACCTACTACCGGCGTCGGCTGATACCCGAACCACGCGCACACACCCTGCTGTATCAGACCCGCATCGCCGACGGAGACCGCCGGGACAATCTGGCGCAGCGTCACCTCAATAGCCCTTATCTGTGGTGGATCCTCGCCGACGCCAACGCCATTCGAGATGCATCGGAACTGGAGGGACCAGCCGGTCAGGCGCTTCGGATCACCACCCCGGCCACGCCGGAGGCCACCGACAGCGATGACGAGCATGCGTGACCTGCCCCCCGGTCCCGTTCGGGTCCAACTCTTCCTCGGGCCCGGTGTTCCGATACCGGTGAACGCCGACATCTTGAACGCCCTGACAGCAGTGAAGGTGGAAAGCTCCGCCGGTGAGGCACAGAGCGGTTTCGAGCTGACCTTCACCATTCCGCGCGACTCACCGATCCAGGCGCTGGCTCCGATCGATGTGCCCTTGTTGCGCTGTGTCATCGCGGTCAGCCTGCGCGGAACGACGACGGTCCTGATGGACGGGGTTGTCACGCACCACGACGTCGCGACCAACGGTCCGCAACTGACCCTGCATGTCAAGGGCAAGGATCTGTCCGCGGCGATGGACGTCATCGCGTTCGACGGAGTGCCCTACCCGGCGATGTCGCCCTCGATGATCGCGCTCACATGTCTGGCCAAATACGCTGCGCTGGGTTGTGTTCCACTGGTGATTCCCGGACCCGCCGAAGATATCCCGTTGCCGACGGAACGCATCCCAACACAGCAGGGCACGGACTACAAGTTTCTCAAGGGTTTGGCCGAAACCGTCGGACACGTGTTCTACCTCGATCCCGGGCCCACGGTGGGTGTCAGCCGCGCCTACTGGGGCCCGGAAGTGCGCACCGGCGTGCCGCAGCCGGCGCTGACCGTCGGGCAGGGCGCGCATATCGACAACGTGACCTCACTGTCGTTCAGCTTCGACAAGGAGCGCAAACAACTGCCGGTGGTGATGATCCACGAGAAGACCAGCCACGCCTCAATCCCCGTCCCCATCCCCGACGTGACGCCGCTGAACCCTCCGTTGGGACTGGTCAGCCCCATTCCGCCGAAGCAGCATCGACTAGCCGAGACCGCGAACCTGAGTCCGATCGCCGCCCTCGCCAAGGGCATCGGGTACGCAGCGGCACACCAGGATTGCGCATTCGGCTCGGGCGCACTGGAGGTGGCCAGGTACGGACACGTCCTGCAGGCCCGCGCCCTGGTGGGGGTCCGCGGCGCCGGGCTCGCCTACGACGGCCTCTACTTCGTCACCAAGGTAACCCACGACATCCGCCGCGGCGGCTACACCCAGCAATTCAGCCTGGCCCGCAACGGGTTGATCTCCACCGTCCCGGCGGTGCCGGCATGACCGATCTGCAGGACACCACCCGGCCACGCTACCTGGGTAAACACCGGGGCACCGTGGTCAACAATGTCGACCCACAGCACCTGGGCCGGATCCAGGTAACGGTTCCCGATGTATCACCGGGCATTTCGAGTTGGGCCATGCCGTGCGTGCCGATGGGCGGTCAGGGGCACGGCATCTACACCGTGCCGTCGATGGGGTCGGCGGTGTGGGTCGAGTACGAACACGGCGACGCCGACTACCCCGTCTGGGTGGGGTGCTTCTGGGGCAGTCCGGCAGAAGTGCCCGCGATCACCGCGACGGTTCCGCCCGGGGTGAACGGAGTGTCCATTCAGACACAGGGTGGACACGTCCTGACGATCAGCGACACACCGGGACCGACAGGCGGGATTCTGCTGAGAACAACTGGGGGATCCATGATCTCGGTGAGCGAAGTCGGCATCACGATCACCAACGGCAAGGGTGCCGCCATCACGCTCACCGGACCCACCACCGATATCAACACGGGCGCATTGACGGTGATCTGAGATGCCCGCGCCCGTCCTGACCGCCTCCGCCACCGTGTTGTGCTCGCACGCGGGCACCGCCACCCCGGTCACGCCCACCCCGCGGGTCCTGCTCGACGGGGCTCCCGCGGTCACGATCAGCTCCCCGTACGCCATCGCCGGATGTACACTCAGCGCCACCCCGACGCCGCCGTGTGTCACCGGGCAATGGCTCTCCGGCGCGATCCGCGTCAGCTCGGCGGGACAACCACTGGCCGTGCAGGCCGCGTCCTCGACAAGCATCCCGACTGGCACCCCGATGCTGGCGGTGGCAACCCAGGCCAGGGTGGTGGCAACATGACAACCCCGGATATCGGCAACCGTCGGGTCGATGCCCGTCGCATCGCCTTCCCCTACCGGATCGACCAACGCGGCCGCACGGCGCAGTGTCCGGAGTCCGACCACATCCGGGATCTCATCGAGCAAGTGCTGCTCACCACCCCGGGCGAGCGAGTGATGCGCCCGGAGTTCGGGGCGGCGCTGCTGCAGCGGGTATTCGAGCCCGCCGGTCCCGAATTGGTGGCTACCACCCAGTATTTGGTGCAAACTGCCCTGGTCCGTGAACTCGCCGAGCGCATCCGGGTGGACAACATGGAGCTGACCGCCACCGACAACACTCTGGTCATCACGGTGGCGTGGACTCAGCTGAGCACCGGCGCGACCAACACCACCGCGGTCACGGTGCCGACGGACTCGATATGACCGCCACACGCAACACCGACCGCCTCCGGGTCCTCATCGACGCCGGCGCTTCGGCGACGGTCAACGCGATCGAGTACGCCGAGGTTCGCGACCGCGACGAAACCGTCGCGGCATTGCGGCAGCGCACGCTGTACATTCGTACCACCCGTCCCGTCCCGCACAACAGCCTGACCCCGGCGCAGATCAGCATCACCGGCGGGGATCGCATTCCAGAAGTTCCGGTGTCTTGGCTGGCGCGGGCCGACGCCGGTCCCGCCGACATCCCAGGCGGGCTGCCCACCGGCTGGGCAGCATTGGTCGACGGATGCGACGAACCCAACCATGTCCTAGTGATTCGCACAGCGCGGCGGGGCGATTTCTCCACCTACCGACTGGCAGTCAAGATGCCCGGAACGGGCCTGCCGCCCTCCGATTGGGATCCGCAGCTGAGCTCGGTAGAACTCAGGTTCAAGGTGGAATGCCCCACCGATCTGGACTGTGCCACGCCGGCCGCACACCGCGCCGCAGACCACGTTCCGGAGCCCCGAATCGATTACCTAGCCAAGGACTTCAACGGCTTTCGACGAATCATGTTGGAACGACTGGCCGCCTTGTCACCGGCCTGGACAGAACGAAGCTCCGCCGACCTCGGCGTCACCCTGGTAGAGCTGTTGGCCTACGCCGCCGACGAACTGTCCTGGCGTCAGGACGCCGTCGCGACGGAAGCGTTCCTGGGCACCGCGCGCAGTCGCATCTCGCTACGTAGGCATGCGCGACTGGTGGACTACCGCATCCACGAAGGGTGCGCGGCCCGGGTCTGGGTGCGGGCCAGGACCGATGCGACCAGCACCACACTTCCCTCCGGAAGGCAGTTTCTGACCAGGCTCAACGGCATCGAGGCGGCCGTCGTGTCGAACGACGACGCCAGAGCCAGTTCGGCCGCGTCCGCCAGTTCCCTCCCGCCGGAGGTGTTCGAGACCGTCGTCGACCACCAACTGCATCGCAGCCTGAATACCCTGCGGTTCTACCAATGGGGGCGGCTGGGCGCAGTCCTGGAACGGGGTGCCACCTCAGCGACGCTGGCCGGCCACCACCCAGATCTGGCCCCCGGAACCGTGCTGATACTCGCCGAACAACGGTCCCCGGTCGACGCCGGCCCTGCCGACCACCGGAATCGGTACCCGGTGAGGCTGACCACGGTGACGCCGAGCCAGGATCCCGTCGGAGGCCTGTTCACCGGCACACCCACCAGCACACCGGTCAACGTCACCGAAATCACTTGGGGCAGCGCCGATGCCCTACCCCGGGCGCTGCCCCTGAGCCATCCCACCCGGGGCTTCTCCTGCGCCATCGCATGGGGCAACATCGTACTGGCCGAACATGGCTCGACGGTCGTCGAGACGCTCGACCCTGAACACCCGGTGTTGCAGCAAGGCCCGTTGACCTACTCTGCCGCTGCGGCCCCCTCGTCGGCGCCCGAGACCCCGGCAGCCACCGCGACGGTTGGCGATACTGATCCCCACCGGGCGATCGCCGCGATCACCATCATCGAAACCCAACCCGGGACACAGCCGGAAGCACAGTTCCGCTGGTCCGTACAAGCGGACCTGCTGGCGAGTCGGCCCGAGGATCGACACTTCGTCGTGGAAACGGAGACGTCGACCGGCGCGGACTCGACAACCCTCAACGGCGGCACCGGGACGGCAACCGTCCGATTCGGCGATGACGTCAACGGACGACGCCCACCCCCGGATTCCACGTTCACCGTCACCTATCGGGTGGGCAACGGGAGCGCGGGAAACATCGGCGCTGAGTCGATCCGACATCTCGTGGCTCCCGGATCTGCGGTCACACACGTCACCAATCCGCTACCGGCTGCCGGTGGTGTCGATCCGGAGACGGTCGACGAGGTTCGCCGGGATGCCCCCGTACGGTTCCGCACGCCTGAACGCGCCGTGACCATGGCCGACTACGCCTCACGCGCCTCGGCTCTGGCCGGAACCCAGCGTGCGACGGCCTCGATGCGCTGGACCGGATCCTGGCACACCGTGTTCCTCACGGCTGATCGCCTCGACGGCGTTCCCGTCGACACCGACTTCGAACGGGAATTGCTGCAGTGGGTGGAGCCCTACCGGATGGCAGGGTACGACCTCGAGGTCGACGAACCCGTCTTCGTTCCGCTGGAACTCGAGGTCGCGGTCTGCGCCGGACGTGAGCACCTGCGTTCCGACATCACCCGGGCGCTGGCCCAAGCACTGAGTGCGCAGGACAATCCGGACGGGTCCCGCGGGTTCTTTCACCCCGATCTGTGGACCTTCGGGCAACCGGTCTACCTGTCCTCGATCTACCGGCTCTGCCAGGACATCAGTGGTATCGACTCGGTGGACGTGCGAGCCTTCCAGCGCCTAGGGCAGGACCGCACCGCCGGATTGCAGTCCGGAGCGCTCCGGATGGCCAGGCTCGAAATCGCTCGTCTGGACAATGATCCCAACTACCCCGAGCGGGGCCAGCTGCGCATCCGGGTAGGGGGCGGACGATGAGTGATCTGCCCTGCGCCGGATCCGGTCCCGCGCCGCGGAACCGGCCCGGATTGCCGCACATCCGCTACCGCGACCGCAGCTGGGCCGACTATCGGCAGGCCATGCTCGACGGGTTGCCGCGCGACCGGGAGCCGCTTGCCGGTCTCAAAACCGATGATGCCGAGGATATTACGATCGCCCTGCTGGATTCCTGGGCGACGGCCTGCGACGTACTGTCCTTCTACACCGAGAGGCTGGCGCAGGAGAGCTATCTGGGGACCGCAGCCGAGCGCACGTCACTGGCCGAACTCGGGAAGCTGATCGCCTACCGGATGGATCCGGGTGTGGCCGCCACCACCCTGCTCGCGTTCACCCTGGAACGCCCACCCGCCGTTGCCGTGCCGTCCACCGATCCCGGCATGGCCGTCCCGCCGCTGCCGGGAGTCCTCACCCTGCCTGCCGGCCTGCGCGTGCAAAGCGTGCCCGGTCCGGGGCAACTCCCGCAGACGTTCGAGACAATCGAACCGATCGTAGGGCGCCCGGAATGGAATTCGCTGCCCGTCGTCGCAACGGCGGTCGCCCCGCTGACACGCGGTACCAAATCGGTGTTCGTCGGCGCCGCGGATACCCGGCTTGCTGCCGGTGACGCGGTGCTCCTCGCCGGTGTCACCCCTGCCACCACCAACCTGACCGGAGATCGATGGGACCTGCGCACCGTCGTCGAGATCGAGCAGGTGCGCGTCGACTGCCTCCGGCTCGAGCTGGACCGCGCCCTGGGCTCGACCCATCCGCGCAACCCTCCGGCCGATGACGCCGCCGCATTCGCCATGCGTAAGCGGTTGAAGGTGTTCGGCCACAATGCTCCGCAGTGGGCGGCGATGAGCGGAAAGTTCCACGCCGACTATCCCGGTGGCGCCGGCCAGTGCGACTGGCCCGGCTTCCTCGGGGTTACGCCCAACGACAACACCGGGATCCGGGTCGACATCGACGGCACCCACCCAGATATCGTGGTCGGCAGCTGGGTGGTGGTCTCGCGGGAAGTCGATCAGTTCTACCGCGAACTCTACGAAGTCATCGCCGTTGCGCAGCAGTCCCGAGCGGAATTTGCTGTATCCGGGCCCGTCACCGTACTGACGCTGCGCGGCGAAATCCACCAGGAGTTCGGCACGCCGCGCGATCTCACGGTCTATGCGGTGTCCGAACAACTGCGCATCGCCGAGGAACCCGACATCCGACCGCTGGACGAGAATGTGCTCATCGTCGACGGGGACTGCACCGACCTGCCTCCGGGCCGCACACTGGTGGTCGCCCACCTTGGCAACGGTACCGCTGGCCACACCGAGCCAGCGGTGCTGCTCGAAACCGTCCAGTTGAGGGCACAGGACGGGGCGGCCCGCACGAAACTCACGCTGACCAAATCGCTGCAGTCTTCATTTCCGCGGGCCGACACCGTCGTCTACGCCAATGTTGCGGCAGCCACGCACGGCGAGACGGTGCGCGAGGTGCTCGGCAGCGGTGATGCCCGGCGGCGATTCCAGCGGTTCACCCTGCAGCAGGGGCCGCTGACCCACGTCCCGGCCGCGACCGTCGATGGCAGCGCGTCGACACTGCGGGTGAGCGTGGACGGGGTCACCTGGACCGAGGTGGATTCCTTGTGCGGCGCTGCGGCCACCGCACGCGGCTACTCCCGCGACGTATCGGCCCGCAACAATCCGACGACCGGCCAGCCCGCCGACGTCGTCGTATTCGGCGACGGGCACTCCGGTAGCCGGCTCACCACGGGCACGTTCAACGTGCGCGCCGTGTACCGCAAGGGAATCGGCGCGGCGGGCAACCTGGCGACCGGACAACTGAGCCAGGCGACCGACCGCCCGCTGGGCCTGCGGGCGGTCACCAACCCAATCCCGGCCGCGGGCGGGGTCGATCCGGAGCCCGGTGACGCTGCCCGACAGATGATCCCCATATCGACCCGAACGCTGGGCCGCGCGGTGTCGGCCGCCGACTACGCCGACTTCGCCGCCGGCTTCACCGGAGTCGCGCTGGCCGTGGCCACCGTGGTTCCGTTGAACACCGGACCCACCATCGTGGTGACGGTCAGCGGCCCTGACGGCAACACGGTGCCCGAGCACACCCTGAACCTGCTGGCCGCCGCACTGTACGAACTCGGGGATCCGCTTGCCCGGCTTCGCGTGCTCGCTACGACACACTCCACCTTCCGCCTCGCCGCACGTCTGGCGACCGACCCGGACCGCGACCGCGACACCGTTACCGGTGCGATGAAGGCCAACCTGGCAACCGAATTCGGTGCCGGCTCCCGCTCGTTGGCACAGCCGGTGCACGCCTCGGAGGTGATCGCGGCGATGGCCGCGACGCCGGGTGTCGTCGCCGTCGACTTGGATCGGCTGTACTTGTCACCGCCCGACGGCCAGCTGCCACGGCCCGGACTGACCCGCCGGTTGCTCGCACTTCCGGCCCGGCTCACCGGCCCCGCCACGGCCGCCCCGGCCGAGTTGCTCACCGTCGCCTCCGAGCCCTTCGACTGGCTGACGGAGCTGACATGACCGCGCCGACCACCGCCGAACGCCTCTATCGCTTGTTGCCTGTCGCGGTCCGCCGCCGCGACGCGGAACTGGCCGTCTCCCCCCAATCCCACGGTCCCCTGCGAGAGCTCCTCGAGGTGCTTTCCATCCAATTCGATTCGCTGAGTGATGATCTCGACCAGTTCTACGACGACCTGTTCATCGAGACCTGCGCCGACTGGACCGTCCCCTACATCGGAGAGCTGGTCGGATATCGAGTCATCGGTGCGCAATCACCGGGCATCAGCTCACTACGCGCAGATGTCGCGGCCACCATTTCCTACCGCCGGCGCAAGGGCACCGGACCGATGCTCGAACAGCTGGCCATGACGGTCACCGGCTGGCCGGGGGCGCACGTCGTGGAGTACTTCACCCGGATTGCCGCCACCCAGTACGTCAACCACGTGCGGCCGGCCGCAATCGCCGTCGCCGACCTGCGCAATCGAGCCGGTTTGACGTTGGCCACCGCGCATCGGGGCGCCTTCGACGAGAACGCGCACACCGTCGACGTCCGGCAGATCGACGCGACCGCTCCGCGCAACCGAGGCCGGTACAACGTCAACAACATCGGAGTCTTCCTGTGGCGAACCGAACCGATGCGCATGGAACGCAGCCCGCTGCGCCCGCACGGCACGGACCGCCGGCGGTACCGGTTCGAACCCGAGGGCCACGATCGGCCGCTGTTCGGGCTGCCGCGGTCCCGGTCCATCGTCACTGAGTTCGGCGCCCCCGCCGACGTCCCGCTGGCACTGGACGTGCGCTGGGTCGCCGAGCGGACTGCCGACTACTACGGTCCGGGTCGGTCAATCCTGCTCGAAATCGGCGCGCCCGCGAACCAATCCGCCGACATCGAACCGGTGCCGGACTCGGCGGTGCGGATCTGCAATCTGGGCGAAGTCCCGGACGGCAGTGGGAATTGGGCGAACGAACCGCCAGCGGGTGTTGTCGCCATCGATCCCGAACGCGGCCGCGTGTACTTCGGCACTCCGCTCGACGCCACGCGGACGCCGCTGGGCACCTTCTGCCGCGGCCAGGCGGTTCCTGCCGGAGCGCGCGCGGCGCTGCGCGCCGACCCCGGCACGCGCCCGCCGGCGCTCGGCATTGCCTCGCCACTTCCCGAGCCGGCAGGGGTACTGCGATCCGGCGGGGCGCTGCACGACGAACTGAACGCCATCCTCGCCGGCGGCACCCTGCAACTCGACGCCAACCAGCGCTGGTCGCTGAATTCGGCGATCACCGTCGGCGATGCCGGGTCGGCGGAGCCAACCACAGTCGCGGTAACCGCAGGCAGACACAGCCGCCCGGTGATCGACATCGACGGTGTCACCGCGCTCAACCTCCTCCCGCAGGCCACCCTGCTGTTAGACGGTCTGGTCATTGAGGGCGGAGCGCTGGTGCTCAACGAGGTCGGCGACCGCCGCCCCCGCACGATCGTCCTCAGGGACTGCACGCTGGTACCCGGGTGGAGTCGACAGGCCGACGGGACCGCCACCGCACCGGAGCGCGCCAGCCTGATCATCCTGGACCCGTTCACCCGAGTGGTGCTCGACGGGTGCGTGACGGGCCCGGTGATCACCGTGGCGGAAAGCAACACCGTGCTGCACAACTGCATCGTCGACGCCGGCGCGGCGACGGCGGTCGCCATTGCCGGCCGGCCTGCTGCGGCCGCGCCGCGCTCCGCCGGCACCGCCGCCGACTGCGTTGTCGGTCCGGGCACCGACGAAGCCGGTTCCGTGCAATTGCGCAACTGCACGGTGCTCGGCGGGCTGCACGTCACTGAACTCAGCTGCACCAACACGCTGCTGCACAGTGCACTAGCCGTCGGCGACCCGCGACCGGCCGCGGTCCTCGCTGTCCGCCGACAAAGCGGATGTGTGCGCTACTCCTGGCTACCCCTGGACAGCCGCACCGGTCAACGACACCGCTGCCAACCCACCCCCGATCAGAAGAATCCGGACGCCCTACGGCCGATCTTCACGTCCCTCAAATACCACGAGCCCGGCTACGGCCAGCTGTCCCGGGCCACCCCCGACGAGATTCGCCGCGGCGCGGACGACGAGAGCGAAATGGGCGCAGCTCACGATCAGTTCGCGCCGCAGCGGGAACAAGATCTCGCCACCCGGCTGGACGAGTACGTCCGGTTCGGATTGGTGACCGGAATTTTCTATGCGAGTTGATCAGATCATGGCGGAAAGGGGTTAGCAGGTGGGCACTGATATCGCCGGAGTGCGCTTCGACGCCGTCCGCAACTACAACCGGGTCATCCGACTGCAGGGCCGACTGAGCCTGGATGCCGACGACAACGAGCAGCACGCGATCTATGACCGCCGGTCCCGCGCCGCCGCTGCCGACTTGGGCAGTCCTGGCCCCCGACCCGGCATCGCGGGTACCGCCGTAGTCCCGCGCACCACACCCGATGCCTTCGCGCTGTCGGTCTCCGGGGGCTCCCTGATGATCGGGACCGGCCGAATGTACATCGACGGAATTGCCGCCGAGAATCACGGAGTTCCATCGGCGCCCGGACCCGTCCCCGTCGATCCACTGCTGGGCGGCACCGAGTACGGAACGCCGGTGCCGTACCCCACTCAACCGTATTTCACCCCGGCACCTGCCCTCCCCACTACCGGTACCCACCTGGTGTACCTGGACGTGTGGGAGCGGGAGATCACGGCTGTCGAATCGCCGGATCTGATCGATGACGCCCTAGGCGTGGACACTACCGCTCGTTCACAGGTGGTGTGGCAGGTGCGGGTACACGCCCCCGACAGCCCCGGAATAGACTGCAAAACCATCGATTCCGCCATCCCGGGCTGGATCGAGGTCATCGCCGCATCGGCGGGTCGATTGACCGTGGAAACCACCCCCGTCGACCCCGACGACAACCCGTGCTGCCTTCCGCTATCCGGGGGGTTCCGCGGCCGCGGCAACCAAACCTACCGAGTGGAGATTCACGACCCCGGACCCGCGGGAACCGCCACCTTCAAGTGGTCCCGGGAAAACGCTTCCATCACCCTGGCGGTCACCGAGGTCCTCCCGGACCACCGGCTCCGCCTGACCTCGCTCGGTCACGATGACATCCTGGGACTGCACACCGATGACTGGTGCGAAATCATCGATGACCATTGTGAACTCGATGGCCGCCCAGGAGCCATGCGCCGGATCATCGTGGACACCGACCGCAACGAGGTGAGTTTTGACAGCGCGCTTCCCGCCGAGCTCGCTGTTGATACTGCAGGCGCACTACAGCGTCACCTCCGGGTGCGGCGCTGGGATCAGTCCGGACTGGTCCGCACCAACACCGGCGCGACTGTTGCCGACCTCGACCTACCCACCGCCACGGGCATTCTGACTGTTCCCGCGGTTGCCACCCCGATCGTGCTCGAGGACGGGATCACGGCCACTCTCACCGCACCCGGTGGCGTTTTCCACACCGGCGACCATTGGATCTTCGAGGCGCGCACCGGCACTGCCTGGGTCCGCCCACTCGTGGATGCACCCCCCGTCGGACCCCTGCACCATTACGCACGGCTTGGCATCCTGGTCAACGGCGTTCCCGCCTCGGATTGCCGAGTCCCCTGGCCACCGGAGCCCGGCGGCGACTGCGGAGACTGCGCGGTGTGCGTGAGCGCCGAGGAACACAACAGCGGAGCGCACACCATCCAGATGGCCATAGACGACATTGCGGCCACCGGCGGTGTGGTGTGCCTGGGACCCGGCGACTTCGTGCTCGATCGTCCGGCGGAACTCATCAAGATCGGCGACGTGCACATTCATGGTCAGGGCGCCGCCACCCGGCTGGTCGGGTCTAACGACATTTTCGTCATCATGGTCTCATTCGGAATCACGCTCAGCGACTTCGCCGTTCTGTCCGGCGGCCTGAGAACATCTGTCCCCCTCATCGACTACGAGGGGCCGGCTGCGGCGATTCGGATCATCAGTGCCGAACGCATCCACGTCGAGCACCTCGCCATCGACATCAAATCTGTGGCGGATCAGCCGGGCCGTGCAGTCAAGATGCACGAATCACTGCTCGATGCCACCTTCAGGAACAACAGAATTCACGCTCCGATCGGATTCTGCGGCTGGGAGAACAACGATCATCCACTGCTGCTAGACAACGTCGCGATCCGGGAGAACACCATGGTGGTCGAGGCCGCCGGTGTCCATATCGACGGCCAGGCATATTTCCGCGGCGATGTCACCGTCGCGGACAATCGGATCAGCGGTTCGGCCCAGAGGGCAGCGATTACGGCACGCGGGTCGACAAGCGACGACGGTGCGACACTGGTGAAACGTAACCACATCACCATAGCCGAGGGCGCCGGGATCCTCGTCGGCTCGGCGGGAATCACCGTCACCGACAACATCGTGACAGCGCATCCACCCGACATTGCGGACATATTCGTCGCCAACGGCATCACCAGCGACCCCAACGGAGAGAAGAGCGAAAACTCCTGTCCCACGCGCATCTGTGGTAACCAGGTGTCGGGCTTCCTCGGCGCTGCCATCGACGTGCGACACGCCACCGTCGCTATCGACGTATGCGACAACCAAGTGCACGACACCGGAGATGGCATCGCAATCCGCTTTCAGGTTTCAGATATGTCGGCCCGAGTATCCGGCAACACGTTGCGCGACATCTTGTCACGTTTCGGTGGCGGTGCGCAGATGGTCGCGGGGATCCTCATCGCCGGCGCCGCCGGCGCCGAGGTCGCCGACAACACCGTGATCCGGGTGGGCCCGGAACGAAACCCCGAATGCACAGCGGTGGGCGTGCTGCTGTACGGGATTGCCGGGTGCCGGGTGCTCGGCAACGACATCACCGATGTGGGATATCCGATGGACCCGGGGCAGTCGTTCGACTGTACCGTCCTCGCGGTAAGCCGAATCACTCTGCACGGCAATCAATCGGCCCGACAACGTGGATACCCCACTGCTGACAGAGCGAGAGGAGTCGGGTTGCTGGTGCAGTCCGTGCTGGGTGATTTCGCGGCAGCGCTGAACCCCGATACCGCCTACATTGACGACCAGGTGGTCTATTCGGACGGCGGATCCTGGCTGGGCAATCCAGCCCTGGAACCGGCATGCGCCATCGATGGGAACACCTGGACGGGCAGCATCGAGCAGCCCGCCGTGGTCATCGAGACGCGCGAACATCCCGTGGTGCTGGCCAATAATATTTGCAACGCACCGGACTTCAGTACGGCGTTCACCGTCCAAATCGCGGGCCATTCGGCAGCAATTACCGGCAATCACATTCGGGGTGGCCAGCACTCGCTCGCCCTGGGGGTGTCCAACACACGGCTGAGTGTGCTCGGCAATCTGGTCTCCGCAGGTTCGATCAGCGGTCTTCCAGCAGGATTCGCACCCTTCAACATCTACGGAGTGAACTGATGCCCTACCTCATCACCGGCAAGCGGATCGGCGTCGATCGGCTGGTCGACGGACTGCTCACCGCCCGGGCCGGCACGACACAGCGGGAATGGGCGAAAACCGCCCTGATCGACGCCAATCCGGCGCTCGGCCGCGCAGCGGTGCCCAGGGGCACCCTGTTGCGGATCCCGAAGATGACGAACCTGCGGCAGGATCTCAGCGCCCTCGGCGAGGTGCTCGAGAGCGCCCGTCGTGCCGACGTTGCCGCGACCATCGCCGGGTTACCCGCTCGCGCGGCCAAGGACTGCGCCGCGGCGCGCAACCTGCAGAAACAGCGGTCCGAGCATCTCGATCGACTCGCGGCCGGCGCCGCCAATCGCGGACCTGGTCTGGGCAAGCGCAGCCTCAGCCGGCTCCGCAACGGCCTGGATCAAACTGTCGCAGACGCCGATGCCCGCGCCGAACGACTTTCGGCGGCCGTACCGAACTGGCTGGACCGCCTAGCGGCGCTCGACGAGCTGCAAGCCCAGCGACGGTACTAGCGCACACGCGACGGGAGGGTGTGATGCCATGAGCAACGCGCGGGCGGCGGCTGGCGTCACCGCGGCATTGGTCACGCTGGTGCAGCAGGCCGTCGACACCCTGGGCATCACGCCCGGCCCGGTGGTCACCGCCTCCAGTCTGGAGGACAGCGGCGATCACGGCCGAATCAGCATCACGCTGTACCGAATCACGCGAAACGGATACCTCGGCAACGACACCCTGCCCAGCCGGCACGGTACCGGGCGAATACACACGACCCCTCGGGCAGCTTTCGATCTGCACTATCTGCTCTGTTTCCGTGCCGATTCAGATTTCGACGCCCACACCATGCTCGCAGCGGCGGCCGTTGCCGTGGAGGCACAGCCCACAGTGTCGGCGAACCTGCTGGCGCTGGCAGCGGCCGATCATCCGGAGATCGTCGGCAACGACCTTGCCGACGCTGCCGAGTACGTGCGATTGAGCACCGAAACCCTCGGCTCCGACGAGGTCGCCCGGCTCTGGGCGCTGTACCCGCCCGGTTCCTTCGCTCCGACCCTCGCCGTCACTGCCGGGCCGGTGGTGATCGACTCGACCTTGGTGGCCCCGCCGACGTATCCGGTCCGCACGGTGGGCAATTCGATTCGGCCGAGCACGGCGGGCCCGCGGCTGGATACCATCGCGGGGCCCGACGGTATCGGGGCGCCGATCCGAGCCACATCCGCGCCGGCGCCGCTTACGTTGCGCGGTGCCGGATTTTGCGCCGGCGGGCAAATGGACGCACTCATCGACGGCGTTGTCGCACCTACCACTGTCGTCGACGACGGCGAGATCACTGTCGCGACGCCCATTCTCGACGCCGGCGGCCATCGGATTCAGGTACGCCGCAGCGATCCCCCGGGAGACAGTCAGGTGTCAAGCACTCGACAGCTCCAGTTCAGCGAAACCCGGGTGGCCTGGATCGTGCCGAGCATCGACGGCACACCCACGGTGGCGGCCGCGGCACCCCCGGCCATCGGCTCGGGGGTGATCAGCGCAACGGTGCACCCCCCGGTTCGGCGGGGTCAGCGGGTTTCGCTGATCCTGGACACCGACGCACGTACTCTCGTGCTGCCGTGCGCACCCCTCGCGGATGCCCCCGGCACCGGCGTGGACTTCCCCTTCCTAGACCTGCCCTCGGCTACCTATCGGATCACACTGGACGTCAACGGGGTACGCAGCATTCCGCCGGTCGATGCCAGCGACAGGTACGCACCGATAGCGGTGACGCTGTGAACAGCCCCGACCCACGCTGTCCATCGGCGACTGCAGAACTGCAGCGCTGGTGGTATCGCGAGAATCAACGCCATCTGGCGCTTTCTGCCGCTGCCGTCACCGCTCGGCTCGTCGGTGACCTGGCTGCCGCCGAGACCGGTGAGCAGGCCGCCAGGGATGTGGCCAGCGACGTATTGCATCGCACCGGCATCCGGGTGGGAATAGAAACTGTCTCCACACTGTTTGACCTGACCCGGTTTGAAACCAGCATTGTGGTGGCCGCCGCAGCCCCCGAGCTGGGCGTGGCGGAACCCGGCGGCATCAGCTTTCAGCAAGCCCTGGAGAACTTGCCGGAACCGCACTGGAGTGCGGTACTCCCGGACCGGCCGTTGCGAGGTTGGCGACTGCTGACTCTTCCGGGGTCCGCTACCGGCATCGGGATGACCAACATCGCCCTGACGCTCGATGAGCGGGTCCTACACGGACTGCTCGGGGCCCGCACCGTCGACGGGCAGCTCGCCGGGCTGGCCGAACTGGCCAGCCCGGTGTGCGAACTGACCGACGCACAGACGACCTCAGCGCAGCGCCTGGCCCGGATGTGTGCTTCGGCGGCCGGCGGGGGGCCAGGCTTCGAACCGGTGGTGCTGACCGGCGAGGATCAGTTGACTCGCCGTCAGGTCACAATCACCGCCGGCGCCGAACTCAGCTATGAGGCGCTGGTGGTGCGCGGTGACGGGCTGCGGCCGGCGACGCGTCTGCCCGAGCATCCGGCGGACCGGGCGGCTCTCACTCGACTGCTGGCGCGTGAAGCGGGCCTGGGCCGGCGACTGCTTCTCATCGAGGCCGAGAGCCTCGACGATATCGCAGAATTCGGCCGCCAGACGGCCGCGCACGGCGCTCCAGTAGTGCTCTCGGTGCCCGTGGTGTCAGCTGAGAACAGCCATTCCGATCTACCGAGAATCCTCATCCCACCGTGCACCGTTGCCGACCGCGTGGCGCTGCTGCAGGCCGATCTCAGCCTGCACGGGCGGCCGATCGAGAGCGACGCTGCGCGCGACCTTGCCGCCAGGCATGCACTGACCGCCGCGCAAGTTCCCACCGTGGTTTCCCGTGCCGTCCGATTGACCGCCGAAGACGGTCCGGTATCCCTCAACGAACTGGAGGAGGCCGCGCACTCCGCTGCCGCTCAACCTCTCTCAGGACTGGCGATGGTGCGTCGCGCCCACGCCCAACTGTCCGATCTGGTGTTGCCTGATTCGGCGCTGCGCAGCCTGCACGCCTTGGTGGCCACCGTGCGCCAGCGCGAGCGGGTGTACGGCGAGTGGGGTTACCGCACCCGGCTGCGCGGCACCGGTGTCACCGCCATGTTCGCCGGGCCGTCGGGCACCGGGAAGACCACCGCGGCCGAAGCCGTCGCGCACGAGCTGGGGCGCGATGTCGTCGCCGTGGATCTCAGCCAGGTGGTGAGCAAGTACATCGGCGACACGCAGAAGAATCTCGCCACGCTGTTCGCCGCCAACGAGGGCGGTTCGGTCCTGTTGTTCGATGAGGGGGATGCGTTGTTCGGCCGTCGCACCGCTGTGCGGGACAGCCATGACAGGTACGCCAACCTCGAGGTGAGCTATCTGCTGCAACGTATGGAGACATTCGACGGCATTGCGATCATCACCACCAATACCCGGGAGAACGTCGACTCCGCCTTTACCCGCCGATTTCGCTTCGTGGTGAATTTCCCGTTCCCCGATCAGGCCCAACGTGCGCAGCTGTGGAGCGCCGCATTTCCGGCCGGGGTGCCTACCGAGGGCCTGCAACCGGAGCGACTGGCCCAGCTATCGGTCAGTGGCGGCACGATCAGCCAGATCGCCATGCACGCAGCGTTCCTCGCCGCCGACGAAGGCTGCCCGGTGACCATGTCACATCTGCTGCAGGCCGTGCGCATCG
This sequence comes from Mycolicibacterium insubricum, assembly GCF_010731615.1. Lineage (NCBI taxonomy): Bacteria > Bacillati > Actinomycetota > Actinomycetes > Mycobacteriales > Mycobacteriaceae > Mycobacterium > Mycolicibacterium insubricum. The sequence goes on from NZ_AP022618.1 coordinate 3,319,821, forward strand.
AATGTGACAAACTGGAACGCGCGCTGGCAGCCAATGAGGTCAAGGGCTGGGTTACCCAGTGACCGAACCCCGCGATGGCAGTCGCGACTGGGTCGCGCCGCCGGCCCCCTACACAGTCGACTACGGCGGCGAGCAACGCACCATCACCCGGGAACAGTGGAGCCCGGAAGATCCCACGTTCGCCCGGATTAACCTCGGAGCGTTCAACATTCCGCGGTCCAAGGGCCCATGGCAGCAGCACTATGACAGGTTGGCGAAAGACAATGCCCTGCAGGCGGTCACCTCGGTCAGCTCCGGGAGAATCAGTGCGGCGCTGTGGCAGCAACGGGCGCCCACCGCCGAGCTGCGCAACCTGTGGCTGCTGCGGATGGGATGGCCCAGGGCCCAGGCCCCCAGCTGGTGGGAAGAAGCCGGCGGAAACAACAGCGACGGAACCGAGTTCAATCCCCGTGCCGGTGGCAAAGCCGCCCAAATCGACCACATCGTGGAACTGCAGCTCGGGGGGACCAATGTGCCGGAGAACCTTGCACCGCACACCGACACCGACAATACGGCCAGCGGGCGCGAGATTTGGACGGGTCTGCGCAGCGCGGCGCAGTCCGCTGCCACTGAGATAGCCAAGCGGCCGGGCGGCAACAAGCTGACAAGCCTGGCGCTGCACTTCGATTCGGCAAAGCAGTCGGGCGCCTATGACCTCGGGGATCCACTTCCCGAGCTGCCGGCTCCCGGTGCCTCCAATCGAGCAGAGGTGCTCGCCAGCCGCAAGGGCAAGGCGAAAACGGCGCTGCGTGTGCATTTCACCGCGGAGAAGGATCGCGAAAACCGGACGCGGCCGACCGAAGCGGATATGACTGTTCAAGCGGCGATGAACTCGACGCTGCCGGAGTACCCCATCCGGGCCGCGACCTCGGCTGTGCTTCGGGTATCCGAGACCGCAGACAAGGACCAGATCGAGAACTCCACTATTCCTGAGAACCACGCGGCTCGTGAGTTGATCAGCGGGATGGTGCTATCCCAGCTGCACCGCCCAAAGGGTTCCGGCAAGACCCACACCATCGACGCCTGGCTGGATTCACCCGCCCATCCCGCCGAGGGCGGCCGTAAGAAGACGCGCAATCCCATCAAGTTCGACCAGGGCGACAAACCGATCAAGCTCACCGTCACCGATCCCAAGGGCACCGGGAAGCTTCAAATGCCGGACAAGGGGACGGCCGTGGCCTTCACTTATCCGTATCTGTCCCGCGGCCAGATGACGCTCAAACTCAACGACGCCGGCGAACTTTCCGGACACGGCACGTTGACCCCAAGCGTACCGCTGCTGTCCAAGGTGCCGATCATCGTCGACTGGGATTCGACGGGATTGCGCGGATCGATACAGCCGCCTGTTGACAAGCTCAGCCTGCCGCCCTTCCGGATCACCGAGGCGGCTCTAACGGTTTCATTCGCCCCCGAGTTGTCGGCCGGCGGGCACATCGCCTTCGTGATCGGCAGCTTCGCCGAGGGGCGGATCACCGCCGGAGTCGACACCCGGGGGCTTTACGCCACCGGCGACCTCGCTGCCAAGATACCGGGGCTGGACGCCGCCGGCGGCCATGTCGAGTACCGACCGTCCACGGGTTTGACCGGGTGGGCCGAGGCGCGCGCCAGCAAGGGCACCGGCGTGATCCGATCCGGGTTGTTGAGGGTTGACCTCGCCCAGGGTAATTGGAGCGTCCAGGGCGAAGTTTCCGCGATGCTGCCGGGTGACTCGCCGGCCGTTCTGTCTGCCAAGCGGGTCGGCGACAAAGTGGTGTATTCGGGTCGGGCCACACTGAATGTCCCCGGCCTGCATCCCGTAGAGGTCACCGACCTCAGCTATGACGGCACACAAGTGTCCGGCAGCGCCCGTACAACATTTTCCGTTCTCGGAGCAACGGGCACGTTGGTGCTGGGTTACCGCGACGGTAAGTTCACCGGCCGCGGGGACGCTGAGCTGAAGCGAGGCAAATTCACCGGTAAGCTCGGCGCCGAACTGCATCCGACCGGAGCGCTAACCGGGACGGGTTCCGGACAGATCGAGTTCAAGCCTGGCTTGGTCGGGGCCGTCAGGCTCGAGTACGGAGCGGACCGACGGTTGAAGACAACCGGCGAAATACGTTTCCCGCCTTACACTTTCCTGCAGCCACACAGCAACCGAAGGCAGATATTTCAACGCAGCTTACCCGATATTCCGCTATTCGCCATCCCGCTCGGAGTCGGGGCAGTGGGGCTCGTGGGACGCATCGGCGGCGGTTTGGCGGTGCGGTACGGATACGGGCCGGGTGTGCTGCGCGACATGGTAATTCGCGCGACCATGTATCCGCTCGAACCGGATCATCAGCTCGAGGCGGCCGCCGAGGCCACCCTGGACCTGCCCGCCGAGGCCGGTATCGAACTGTCAGTGCGGGCCGGGATAGGGGCATCGGTGGCCTTTGCCAGTGCTACCGGGGGAATCACCGTTGTCGGTGGCGTGCTGCTGCGCGGCGGCATGTCGGCAAAGGCGACGCTGAGCTACGCGCGCGATGTGCTGATTCTCGATGCCGCCGCGAAGATTTCCGCCACTCCGATTCTCACGCTGCGGGTTGACGCCGACATCGTCATCGAGGCGGTGACCGGCGGCTCGTGGCGCTGGCCCTACAACCTGGCCGCCTATTCGTTGCCGCTCGGTGGCGAGTTCGGTTTGATCGCGCCGTTTTCCTACCGCAGTGATCAACCCCTGCGCCTACCGGCGGTAAGCGACATCCGGTGGATCGTGCCCGACATCGATGTCACGGCCCTTGCTACCCAGGTCGGCAACCGCGTTCGCGCGGCGATCAGCAGCTAGCCAAGCACGCAGTAGACAACCAATCTGTGCCAGCACGGTGTCGGCAGGCCTACAGCAGCGCGGCCTGGATGTCGCTGGCGGCCTCGGGGCCGTAGGCGCCGCGGATGCGCTCGATGCCGGCTTCCTTGTTCCAGGTCCATTCCTGGGTGCCGTCGGTCTCCAGCACCAGCACCGCCACCAGCGAGCCCAGCTCGGCGCATCGTTGCAGGCTCAGCCCGGCGCTGCGGCCGGTGAGGAAGCCGGAGCGGAACGCGTCGCCGACGCCGGTCGGGTCGACCTTGGCGGTCTCCGGGACGACGTCGACGTGCAGCACGGTGCCGTCGGGGTCGACGATGTCGACGCCCTTCTCGCCGAGGGTGGTGATCCGCAGCCCGATCTGGGACATCACCTCGGCCTCGGTCCAGCCGGACTTGCTCAGCAGCAGGTCCCACTCGTAGTCGTTGGTGAACAGCAGCTCCGCGCCGCCGATCAGGGCCCGGATCTCCTCGCCGGAGAGCCGGGCCAGCTGCTGCGACGGGTCGGCGGCGAACTTCAGACCGAGCGTGCGGCACTCCTGGGTGTGGGCGAACATCGCCTCGGGGTCGTTGGCGCCGATGATCACCAGCTCGGGGGTGCCGATGCGGTCCACCAGCTTCGCCAGCGAGATGTCGCGGGCCTGCGACATCGCGCCGGGGTAGAACGACGCGATCTGCGCCATGTCCTGGTCGGTGGTGCAGACGAACCGGGCGGTGTGCGCGGTCTGCGAGATCAGCACGTCTTCGCAGTCCACACCGACGGACTCCAGAGCGCTGCGGTAGTCGGCGAAGTCCGCGCCTGCCGCGCCGACCAGCGCGGCGTTGCCGCCCAACACGCCGATCGCGTAGGCCATGTTGCCGGCCACGCCGCCGCGGTGGATGACCAGGTCGTCGACCAGGAAGCTCAGCGACACCTTCTGCAGGTGCTCGGCCAGCAACTGTTCAGAGAACCGGCCGGGGAAGCGCATCAGGTGATCGGTGGCAATGGATCCGGTCACAGCAATGGTCACGAACGGCCACCCTTTCGAAGTTCTGCGGCGAAGGTTACCCAGGCTACCCAACCAGCCAACCAGCCCGAACTGGGGTGCGCGCCGCCACCGGCCCGGCGCCACCCCGGTTGGCCGGGTAGTTTTGCGGGGGCAGGCGGCCAGACGCCTGCCCGACGCCAATCAGGAGAACCCTCGATGCACGACGCTCCCCCGCCGTCACCGGACCCCCAGCCCGACGGGCCGGTGGGCGCCGCACCGGAGTCGGTGGACACAGCGCAGGCCGTCGCACCCGAGACCGCGGAGGCCGTCGCACCCGCGGCCGCGGAGGCCGTCGCACCCGCGGCCGCGCAGGTCCAGCCCGCGCCGTCCGAGCCGGCCGCCGAGGAGTACCCGTCGGGCTACGCCGAGCCCTATCCTGATCCCGCGGCGCAGCAGACCTATGTCGCGCCGCCGATGACCTATCCCGGCTACCCGGGCGCGGCCACCGCGCCGGCGCCGTTTCCCGGATCACCGGAGTACCGCCAGCTCTACGGTTCCAGCCCGGGCTACCCCGGCACCATGCCGCCGCCGGTGGCCTATCCGGCCCGGCGCCGACGCTGGCGCACCTGGGCCGGCGCCGCGGCGGCCGCCCTGGTCGCCGCGGGCGCGGTGTTCGGTGTGGCGGCCCTGGCCCGCAGCCACGGCTCCGGCAGCGTCGGGTCGATCACCGATGCCACCGCCAAGGACTCGATCCAGCGGTTCCTCAACGCCCTGGCCGAACAGGACCTGGAGACCATCTCCCGCAATCAGCTCTGCGGCCTGTACGACGGGATCACCGACCGGCGGGCCGACGAGGCGGTGGCGAAGCTGGCCAGCGCGGCGTACCGCAAGCAGTACTCCAAGACCGAGGTGACCTCGATCGACGCGCTGGTGCCGACGTCGGACCTGGCCGCCCAGGTGCTGTTCACCATGAAGGCCACCCCGGCCGGAAGTCAGCGCGGGACCGCCGAGCGTCAGGGCATCGCGCAGGTACAGCTGGTCAAGGACCAGGTGCTGACCTGCTCGTACATCCCGCACGTCGCGATGACCTTCTGATCCGCACAGCCTGACCCGCACAACGCAGCGCGGCCGCACCCGGATCGGGTGCGGCCGCGCTGTGCTGTGCTGTGAGGTCAGTTGAACGAGTCGCCGCAGGCGCACGAGCCGGTGGCGTTGGGGTTGTCGATGGTGAACCCCTGCTTCTCGATGGTGTCAACGAAGTCGATGACGGCGCCCTGCACGTAGGGGGCGCTCATCCGGTCCACGGTCAGGTTGACCCCGGCGAAGTCGACGACCAGGTCGCCGTCGAGGCTGCGGTCGTCGAAGAACAGGTTGTAGCGCAGGCCCGCGCAGCCGCCGGGCTGGACCGCGATGCGCAGCGCCAGGTCGTCGCGACCTTCCTGGTCGAGCAGCGAGCGTGCCTTGCTCGCCGCCGCCTCGGTCAGGGTTACGCCGTGTGCCTCGGTTGCGGCCTGAGTAGCCGCGTCGTCCTGAACAGTCATTGTTTCTCCTCGATTGCGCGGCGCACCGGCCGCGGAATGTCCAGCTGCTTTAACGGTACCCCGAATGCCGGTTATTCCCGAGTCGCCCACCCGTCGACGCCCTCGGCGGTGACTAGGGCCAGGCCGTGCAGCTGGTTCGCGGCGTCGTCGATGGCCAGGCGCAACGAGCCCGCGTAGTCCACCAGCGAGGCCGCCCGGGCCACCCCGGCGGCGTTCAGTGTCCGCTCGTCGAGGTCGACCTGCCCGGCCAGCACCACCACCGGTACCAGGCGGCGACCGGCCGCGACGGCCAGCGCGCTGATCACCTTGCCGTGCAGCGACTGGTCGTCGATCCGGCCCTCCCCGGTGACGATCAGGTCGCTGCCGTCGATATCGGCGCGCAGCCCGGTGTGATCGGCGATGACGGCCGCGCCGGACTCGCGGCGCGCGCCGAGCGCCAGCAGCGCCGCACCCAGTCCCCCGGCGGCCCCGGCACCCGGCAGCCCGGATACCGGCCCGGCGCCCATCCCGTCGAGCACGACCGCCCATTCGGCCAGCCGGTCTTCGAGTTGCGCGACGGTGTCGGCGTCGGCGCCCTTCTGCGGCCCGAACACCGTCGCGGCACCGCCGGGGCCCAGCAGCGGGTGTTCGACGTCGGTGGCGGCGATGAGCTCGACGCCGGACAGACGGGCCCGGGCGTCCACGGGACCACCGAGCGCCTCGATCATGCCCCGGCCGCCGTCGGTGCAGCAGCTGCCGCCCAGCCCGACGACGATCCGGCGCGCCCCGCCGTCGCACGCCGCCGCGATCAGGTCTCCGACGCCCCCGCTGTGCGCGGCCAGCGCGGTGTGCGGCGTGGGCGGTCCGGGCAGCAGCGCCAGCCCGCAGGCCTGCGCGGATTCCAGGTAGGCGGTGTCGCCGATGGACACCCAGTCGGCGTCGACGGTGTCGGCCAGCGGGCCGGCGACCGGTACCCGGTGCCTGGTGCCGTTTCGGGCGGCCAGCACGTCGACGAACCCCGGGCCACCGTCGGACTGCGGCGCCAGCTTCAACACGTCGTCGGGCCGCGCGCTCCGCCAGCCCGCCGCGATGGCCTCGGCGGCCGCCACCGCGGTCAGGCTGTCACCGAAACAGTCCGGAGCGATCAGCACGCGCAGCACGGTCATCCCGGCAGGGTACGGTGATCTGCGTGAAGTTGCTGGGCCGAAAGCGCGACGACGACGGCACCGAGGACCCCGAGGGTGCGTCCGACGCCGTCGAAATCACCACCTCAGACGCCTCCGAAGAGGGAGCGAAGCGGACCACCGCGCCCAAGGGCCGGCCCACGCCCAAGCGTGACCAGGGCCGGCGCGGCCCGGTTGTCGCCGCGCCGCAGACCATGGCCGAGGCGCGGGCCCGCCGCAAGCAGATGGCCGGGCCGAAGCTGAGCAGGGAAGAACGCAAGGCCGCGCGGCTGGAACGGCGCGCCGTGATGGACGACCGCCGGGCTCGGATGATGGCCGGCGACGAGCGCTACCTGATGCCCCGCGACCAGGGACCGGTCAAGCGCTACGTCCGCGACCTGGTGGACTCCCGGCGGTTCAGCCTGCTGGGCATGTTCATGCCGGCCGCGCTGGTGATGCTGGCGATGATGTTCGCCATGCCGCAGCAGGCCGCGGTATTCGGCTCCACCCCGATGCTGATGTTGATGCTGATGATGGCGATCGACGCGGTCCTGCTGGGCCGTCAGGTGTCGCGGCGGGTCGACGAGAAGTTCCCGGACAACACCGAGGGCAAGTTCCGCCTCGGCATGTACGCCGCCGGGCGGGCTTCCCAGCTGCGCCGGATGCGGGCACCCAAGCCCATGGTCAACCGTGGCGCCGACGTCGGCTGAACCGGGCACCCGGGTCCTGATCCTGGGCGGCATCCGGTCGGGAAAATCCGTTGTCGCCGAACAGATCATCGCCGAGCTCGCCTGCGGCATCCCGGTGCGCTACCTGGCCACCGGCACCGGCAACGACGAGGAGTGGGAACGCCGGGTCGCCGCGCACCGGCTGCGCCGGACGCACGGCTGGATCACCGTGGAGAGCACCGACGTCGCGGGCATCCTGACCGACGACACCGTGCCGACCCTGGTCGACGACCTCGGTGGCTGGCTGACCTCGATCTACGACCAACGTGGGTGGTGCGGCTCCGTCGAACCCGAGATCGACGCGTTGGCCACCGCGGTCGACGGCCACCGCGGCGCGGTGGTGCTGGTCAGCTCCGAGGTGGGCCTGACCCTGGTGCCGACGACGGCCTCCGGGCGGCTGTTCAGCGATGCCCTGGGCACCGTCAACCAGCGGCTGGCCGCGGTGTGCGACCGGGTACTGCTGGTGGTGGCCGGGATTCCCGTGGAGATCAAGGGGTCTGCCGCGGCCAAGGGCCTGCGGTGACACCGTTTACGGTGACCTGGCCCAAGATATCCCCGCCCGATGCGGCCGCAGCGGCCGACGCCCGGGCCCGCCAGGACCGACTGACCAAACCGGCCGGCGCGCTGGGCCGGCTTGAGCAACTGTCGATCTGGGTGGCCGGATGCCAGGGCGCGTGTCCCCCGCGCCAGTTCACCCGCGCCCGGATCGTGGTGTTCGCCGCCGACCACGGGGTGGCCGCGGCCGGGGTGTCGGCCTACCCCAGCGAGGTGACGGCCCAGATGGTGGCCAACATCGAGGCCGGCGGCGCGGCGATCAACGCGCTGGCCGCCGTCGCCGACGCCGGGGTCCGGGTCGTTGACATCGCGGTGGACTCCGAGGCTCCCGGCCCGCACCGGGTCCGGCGAGCAAGCGGCAACATCGCCGTCGAGGACGCGCTGAGTCCCGCCGAGGCCGACGCCGCGCTGGCCGCCGGGCGGGCGATCGCCGACGAGGAGGTCGACGGCGGCGCGGATCTGTTGATCGCCGGGGATATGGGCATCGGCAACACCACCGCCGCCACCGCCCTGGTCGCCACCGTGTCCGGCACCGAACCGGTGGCCGCCGTCGGGCGCGGCACCGGCATCGACGACGCCGGCTGGATGCGCAAGACGGCCGCGGTCCGCGACGCCATGTTCCGCGCCCGTCGTGCCGAACCGGCGGAACTGCTGCGCATCGCCGGCGGCGCCGATCTGGCCGCGATGACGGGATTCCTGGCCCAGGCCGCGGTGCGGCGCACCCCGGTGCTGCTCGACGGCCTGGTGGTCACCGCCGCGGCCCTGCTGGCCGAACGGCTGGCGCCCGGCGCCCGCGCCTGGTGGCAGGCCGCCCACCGCTCCCCCGAACCGGCCCACACGCTGGCATTGAATTCCCTTGGCCTGGAACCGATCCTGGATCTCGGCATGCGCCTGGGCGAGGGCACCGGCGCGGCGGTGGCGCTGCCGGTGCTGCGCGGTGCGGTCGAAACGCTGAGCTCAATGGCGACCTTCGACGCGGCCGGGGTGACCGACCGGGCTTCCCGGTGATCCGGTCGCTGGCCGGGGCGCTGACCTTCGGCACGGTGGCGCCGGTCCGCAGTTCGACGCCGCCGGGCCGCGGGGTGCTGACCGCGCTCCCGGTGGTCGGTGCCGCGCTGGGCGGTATGGCGGCCGCGGTCGTCGTCGGTGCCCGCGAGGTGTTCGGTGCCGGCTCTCCGCTGGCCGGACTGTTGGCGGTGGCGGCGCTGGTGCTGGCAACCCGCGGTCTGCACATCGACGGGCTGGCCGACACGGCCGACGGGCTGGGTTGCTACGGCCCGCCGGAGCGGGCGCTGGCGGTGATGCGCGACGGCAGCACCGGTCCTTTCGGGGTGGCCGCGGTGTTTCTGGCACTGGCGTGCCAGGCCATGTCGTTCTCGGTGCTCGCGCCGGCGGCGATTGCGCTGGCCGTCGGGACCGGCCGGGTGGCCGCGGTGTGCGCGGCGCGGCGCGGGGTGCCGGCCGCGCCGGGCAGTTCGCTGGGCGCCGAGGTGGCCGGCAGTCAGCCGGTCTGGGTGGTGGCGGCGTGGGTGGCCGTCGCCGCGGTGGCCGCGGTGTTCGTCACGGCGCGCCCGTGGCAGGGCCCGCTCGTCGTCGTCGCGGCATTGCTGCTGGTCGCCGGGCTGGTCGCGCACTGCGTGCGGCGGTTCGGCGGGATCACCGGCGATGTGCTGGGCGCCGGGATCGAGCTGACGGTCACCCTGGTTGCGCTGGGGCTGGCAGCGAGCTGACCGGCACGGGCCGGCCCGTCGAGGATCGCCGGCGGCGCACCACCGCCTTCTCCAGCTCGACGACGACGAACACCATTGCGCCCACACCGGCGGCCTTCAGCCAGTCCAGATGGCCCAGCGGGGTCGATCCGAACACCGAGTTCATCGCCGGGAGGTAGGTGAACGCCAGTTGCAGCCCTACGCACGCCGCCACCGCGGCCACCGCGACCTTGTTGCCGAACAACCCGGTCCAATTGAGCACCGGGGCCAACAGGTACCGGTTGTTGAGCACGTAGAACATCTCGGCCACCACGATCGCATTGACCGCCATGGTGCGGGCGGTCTCGACCGAGGTGCCGGCGCGCAACTCCAGCAGAAACATGGTCAGAGCTCCGCCGGCCATCAGCACCGACACCAGGCACACCCGCCAGAGGAAATACCCGGACAGCAGGCTCTCGCCGGGCGGGCGGGGATCGCGGGCCATCACGTCGGACTCGGACCGCTCGAACGCCAGCGCCACACCGAGCGTGGCCGAGGTCACCAGGTTCACCCACAGCACCTGCGCGGGAGTGAGCGGCAACGTCAGTTCGAACAGGATCGCGGCGACCACGACGAGCGCCTCACCGCCGTTGGTGGGCAGCATGAACAGGATGAACTTGCGGATGTTGTCGTAGACGGCGCGCCCCTCAGCCACCGCCGCCGCGATGGTGGCGAAGTTGTCGTCGGCGAGCACGATGTCGGACGCTTCCTTGGCCGCTTCGGTTCCCTTGCGTCCCATGGCCACACCGACATCGGCGCGTTTGAGCGCGGGCGCGTCGTTCACCCCGTCGCCGGTCATCGCCACCACGTCGCCATTGGCCTGCATCGCTGTGACGAGTCGCAGTTTGTGTTCGGGACTGGCGCGGGCGAAAACCTCCCGCTCGCGTACGAGTTCGCGTAGCGCGGCGTCGTCGGCCGCCTCGATCTCCGGGCCGGTCACCGCCGGTTTGCCCGCGCCGATGCCGAGCTCGGCGCCGATGGCGCCGGCCGTCGCCGCGTGATCGCCGGTGATCATCGCCACCCTGATCCCCGCCCGGTGGCAGTCCCTGATCGCCGCAGCCGCCTCCGGCCGCTGCGGATCGATGAACCCGATCAGACCGAGCATGGTGAATCCGCCCGCAACATCGCCGCGGTCCAGCCCCCGGCGGTCGGCTCCGCTGTCCCGCCGCTGCGCGACGGCGAGCACCCGCAGTCCCTGCCCCGCGGTCTCGGCGGCCTGGCGCTGCCAGTAGTCGGCGTCCAGCGGCTGCTCGCCGCGTGCGTTCAGCTGGGTGCCGCACAGCGCCACCACCTGTTCGGGGGCACCCTTGACGAACACCACCGAACCGTCGCCGTCGGCGTGCCGGGTGGCCATGATGCGGTGCTCGGATTCGAACGGCAGCTCGCCCGTGCGGGGCAGTTCGGCCGCCGCACTGCGATACGGCAGGCCCATCTTCTCCCCGAGCACCAGCAGCGCCGCTTCGGTGGGATCGCCGGTGATGGTCCATTCGCCGTCGGACTCGTCGAGCTGGGCGTCATTGCAGAGCAGCCCGGCCCGAACGGCCGACCGGAACGTGGGATAGCGGTCGGGATCGATGACCCGGCCGTCGACGCTGACGTCGCCGACCGGTGCATAGCCGACCCCGCCGACGTCGAACTCGTGGCCGCCGCACAGCACCCGTTGCACCGTCATCTCATTGCTGGTGAGCGTGCCCGTCTTGTCCGAGCAGATCACGGTCACCGAACCGAGCGTCTCCACGGCGGGCAGCCGCCGCACGATCGCCTGCCGGCGCGCCATCCGCTGCACGCCGATCGCCAGGGTGACCGTCAGGATCGCGGGCAGCCCCTCCGGGATCGCCGAAGCCGCCAGCGCCACCGCCATCATGAACATCTCGTCGACCGCGTGCCCCCGCCACAGCACACCGAGGGCGTAGGTGACGGCGGCGAGGACGACGATGACCTGCGCGAGGATTCGGCCGAAGCGGCCGATCTGGCGGAGCAGCGGGGTACTGGACACCGAAATGCCGGAGAGCAGCACGTCGATCCGCCCGATCTCGGTGTCGCTGCCGGTGCCGACGGCCACCCCGGTCGCCATCCCGTGCACCACCAGCGTTCCCGAGTACGCCATCCCCGTACGGTCACCGACCGTGGCATCCTCGGCCACCGCCGCAACGGATTTCTCCACGGGCAACGACTCCCCGGTCAGCGCCGCCTCGTCGATCCTCAACTCGGTGGCCGACACCAGACGCAGGTCGGCGGGAACGCGATCGCCGGATTCCAGCCGCACCAGGTCCCCGGGTACCAGATCGGCGGCGTCCACGTCGATGGTGCGTCCGCCGCGCACCACGGTCGCGTGCGGAGACAGCATCGACCTGATGGCGTCCATCGCCGCCTCGGCCTTGCCCTCCTGCAGGAAGGCGACCACCACGTTGACCAGCACCGCGGCCATCAGCACCGCGGTGTCGACCCAGTGTTGCAGCAGGGCCGTGATCACCGCAGCGGCCATCATGACGTACAGCAGCACGTTGTGGAACTGCCGGATGAAGCGGACGACGGGGTTGGGCGGCTTGGTCCCGGGCAGCCGGTTCGGGCCGTGCTCGGCCCGGCGCCGCGTCACCTCGGCGGCATCGAGTCCCAGCGGCCCGCAACCGAGTTCGTCGAGTACCTCCTGCGCCGCCATGCCGTGCCAGGACTTCCCGGATGGGCTCGTCGACCGCCCGGATTGCCGGTGCTGCTCGGTGAGGGCGTCCATGACACCCTCAGTCTGCGCTTCGGTGGGTGGCGCGCGACATCGGGCGCAACACCCATTCTTCCGGGGATCGGAGCCGTATGGACAAGCCGTCGCAGAGCACTCAGTCTGGATGGATGGACTGCCGGGCGTCGTTGCGGCGACGCGGCCACCCGACGGGCAACGCCGTGAACGCACTGTTCCTTCGGCTATTCACGATCAACGGCCTGATTTTCGCGGCGGGCACGCTGGTGCTGGCGATCTCGCCGGCGTCGGTGTCGTCGCGGGTTCAACCGGCCGAGATCCCGGTCCTGGTGGTCGGCCTGGTGCTGATGGTGGCCGCGAACGCGGTTCTGCTGCGTTCCAGTCTCGCGCCGCTGGACCGTCTGGTCGGCGCGATGCGCCGCGTCGACCCGCCGTCGGTGAGTGACCGCGTCCTCGACCGGGGCAACGGAGATCTCGATCACCTGATCTCGTCGTTCAACGCGATGCTCGACCGGATGGAGGCCGAGCGGGCGTCGGCCAATGCCGCCATCATCTCGGTGCAGGAGAACGAGCGGCAACGGATCGCCCGCGAGCTGCACGACGAGATGGGCCAGAGTCTGACCGTCGTACTGCTGACGCTGAAACGGACGATGGATCGTGCTCCGGACGCGTTGCGCGATGAACTGCACAGCATTCAGGAAACCGTGCGGGAGTGTCTCGACGAGGTCCGCGAGATGGCCCGACGGCTGCGGCCCGGCGTGCTGACCGATCTCGGCCTGCACAGCGCGCTCAACGCGTTGTGCAGCGAGTTCACCGCCGCGACGGGAATCGGGGTCGTCAAGCGTATCGGCGGGCAACCGTTGACCCCCGATGTTGAACTGGTCTGCTACCGGATAGCCCAGGAGAGCCTGACCAACGTCGCGCGTCATGCCCGGGCCAACCGCGTCACACTGGACCTGCACACCGACGTCGGGCAGCTGACCCTGCGCATCGTCGACGACGGCGTGGGCGGCATCTCCGACTACGGCGGCGGGATCACCGGGATGCGCGAACGCGCCCTGCTCGTCAACGGCCGATTCACAGTCTGCACCTCACCGGGCGGTGGCACCGAGGTCCGGCTGACCGTTCCGCTGACCCCGGAGCACCAGCGGTGACCGCCGCCTCGCCCGCGCGCATCGTGCTGGCCGACGACCACGCCCTGGTCCGCAGCGGGCTTCGGCTGATCCTGGACGCCGAGCCGGATCTCCAGGTGGTGGCCGAGGCCGCCGACGGATACGAAACGCTGGCCGTGCTCGACCACACCCCCGCCGATCTGGTGATCCTGGATATCGCGATGCCCCGGATGACGGGTCTGCAGGCGGCCCGGGAGATCCACCGCGCACACCCGCACCTGCGGATTCTCATCCTCTCGATGTACGACAACGAGCAGTACTTCTTCGAGGCGCTCAAGGCCGGCGCGTCCGGTTACGTGCTCAAATCGGTGGCCGACCGGGATCTTCTGGAGGCGTGCCGGGCGACGCTGCGCGGCGAGCCCTTTCTGTATCCGGGTGCCGTCACCGCCCTGATTCGCGAGTTTCTGCACCGCACCTCCCAGGGCGAAGCCCTGCCGGCCAATCTGTTGACACCCCGCGAGGAGGAGGTGCTCAAGCTGATCGCCGAAAGCTACTCCGCTCGTGAGATCGCCAAAACGCTGGGCATCAGTGCGAAGACCGTGGATCGTCACCGCGCCAACGTGCTGAAAAAACTCGGGCTGCGGGACCGCCTCGAACTCACCCGCTACGCCATCCGGGTGGGTCTGATCGAACCCTGAACCGGCGCCGGGCTATCCCAGCCGGGTCATCCAGCCGTGGGTGTCGGCGAAGGTGCCCCGCTGGATCCCGGTGAGGGTGTCGCGCAGCGCCATGGTCACCTCGCCGGGGGTGCCGTCGCCGATGGTGAACTCGCCGCCGTCGTAGCGGACGGTGGAGACCGGAGTGATGACGGCCGCCGTGCCGCAGGCGAACACCTCGGTGATCTCCCCGCTGGCCGCGCCCTTGCGCCACTCCTCGACGTCGATCTTGCGTTCCTCGACGGTGAATCCCGCATCAACGGCCAACTGCAGCAACGAATCCCGGGTGATTCCGGGCAGCAGTGAGCCGGACAGCTCGGGGGTGACCAGGCGCGCCGACCCCCCGCTGCCGAGGACGAAGAACAGGTTCATCCCGCCCATCTCCTCGACGTAGCGCCGCTCGGTGGCATCCAGCCACACCACCTGGTCGCAGCCCTGCTCGGCGGCCTGGGCCTGGGCCAGCAGCGACGCCGCGTAGTTGCCGCCGAACTTGGCCGCGCCGGTACCGCCGGGGCTGGCGCGGACGTACTCGGTGGACAGCCACACGCTGACCGGGGTGATCCCGCCGGAGAAGTAGGCGCCGGCCGGCGAGGCGATGACCAGGTAGCGGTACTGCTTGGCCGGGCGCACACCCAGTCCGGATTCGGTCGCGATGGCGAACGGCCGCAGGTAGAGCGCCGCTTCCCCGCCGGCGGCCGGCACCCAGGCCTCATCGACGGCGATCAGCTCGCGCAGCGAGGCCAGGAACAGTTCCTCGGACAGTTCCGGCATGGCCAGCCGGTGCGCCGAGGCCTGCATCCGGGCGGCGTTGGCCTGCGGCCGGAACGACACGATGGAGCCGTCGGGCCAGCGGTAGGCCTTCAGCCCCTCGAAGATCTCCTGGGCGTAATGCAGCACGACGGCCGACGGGTCCAGCTCGATGGGCCCGTAGGGCAGCACCTGCGCGTCGTGCCAGCCGCGGCCGGCGTCGTAGGTGATCGACACCATGTGATCGGTGAAGTACTTGCCGAATCCGGGGTTGGCCAGGACGGCGTCCCGCGCCTCATCGCTCGCCGGGTTGGGGTTGCGGGCAAGCGTGAACTCCAGCGGCGCGTCGGTCATGAAAGCGATTCTATAGCCGCGCGTCCAGCCGATATTCGCCGCGGTCGGCGGCTATTTGGGTGCGGCGGTGACGAACGGCGGCTTGACGACCTCGCACTCGATACCGCGGCCGCGGACGTCGACGGTGACGGTGTCCCCGTCGGCGATCCCGGCCGCCGAATCGATCAGCGCCAGGGCGATGCCCGTTTTCAGCGTCGGGGAGAAGGTGCCCGACGTGGTGACCCCGACCCGGTTGCCGTCGGCCAGCACGTCGAGGTCGGCGCGCAGCACTCCGCGGCCCAGCGCGCGCAGGCCGCGCAATCGGCGCTTGGGGCCGGCCTCCTTCTCGGCCAACAGCGCATCGCGTCCCCAGAACGCGTCCTTGCGCCACCCGACGGCCCAGCCACAGCCGGCCTGCACCGGGGTGATGGCGGTCGAAAGTTCGTGGCCGTGCAGCGGATAACCCATCTCGGTGCGCAGGGTGTCGCGGGCGCCGAGCCCGGCCAGTTCGCCGCCGGCGGCACCGACGGCGGCGACCAGCGCGTCGAACACCACGGGCGCCTGATCCCACGGCGGCAGGATTTCGTAGCCGTGTTCGCCGGTGTAGCCGGTGCGGCACACCCGGACCGGAACACCGGCGTACTCGGCGTCGGCCCAGGCCATGTAGTCCATGTCGGTGGGCAGTCCCAGTTCGGTGAGCACCCGGGTCGACTCCGGTCCCTGCACGGCCAGCACGGCGCGCGAACGGTGTTCGTCGGTCACGGTGATGCCTTCGGGTACAACGGCTTTCATCGCGGCGACGACGGCCGCGGTGTTCGCCGCGTTGGGTACCAGGAAGACCTCGTCATCGGAGACGTAGTAGGCGATCAGGTCGTCGATCACCCCGCCGTCGTCGGTGCAGCACAG
This sequence comes from Mycolicibacterium insubricum, assembly GCF_010731615.1. NCBI lineage: Bacteria > Bacillati > Actinomycetota > Actinomycetes > Mycobacteriales > Mycobacteriaceae > Mycobacterium > Mycolicibacterium insubricum. Next base: position 3,335,865 of record NZ_AP022618.1, read on the forward strand.
CGTGTACTGGGCCTGGCCGGGTCCGATCCGGTTCAGGTCGTTGGTCAGCGCGGAGTTGACGAACGCGGCGGCGCCCGGCCCGCGCACCAGCGCCTTGCCCAGGTGGCTGACGTCGAACAGGCCGACGGTGCCCCGGGTCGCGTTGTGCTCGGCGACGGTTCCGGCGTAGGACACCGGCATCAGCCAGCCGCCGAACTCGGCGAAGCTCGCACCCAGGGCGCGGTGGCGATCCTCCAGGGGCCCGTGCAGCAGGTTATCGGTCACGGGCGTTCAGCCTAGTGGGTGATTACTGTGGGTCCTCGTGAGCACCGAATCCGACCGCCAGTCCCCCGCCGTCACCGTCGCCGCGACCCTCTCCGACGCCGTCTCCGCCACCGATACCCGCGATCCTCAGCCGCGGGCGCTGGTGGTCGGGATCGTCGCCGGAGAGGACGGCGGCCCGGCCGTCGTGCTGGCCAACCCGTTCCTCGACGCCGAAGCCACCGGGGAGATCGAGAGCCAGCTGCGCGCGCTGGGCGCCAAGACCGGCCCGGAGCAGGTGACCCGGGTGGTGGTCCCGTCGCTGCCGTTCGAACAGGTACTGGCCGTCGGCGTGGGCCGCAGCGCCGAGGACCTGTCCGCCGATCTCGTCCGGCGCTGCTCGGGTGCGGCGGCCCGCGCCGCCTCCGGGGTCCCGGTGCTGGTCACCGCGCTGGCCGACGTCGACGTGGCGGCGGCGGTCGAGGGCACGGTGCTCGGCGGCTACCGGTTCGCCGAGTTCCGCAGCGCCAAGACCGCGCCGACCGACCCCGCGCTGAACACGGTGGTGGCGCTGTCGGTGGCCGCCGACGCCGAGGCCACCGCCAACCGGGCCGCCCTGGTCGCCGACGCCGTCGCGACCGCCCGCGACCTGGTCAACACCCCGCCGAATGCCCTGTTCCCGAAGTCGTTCGCCAAGCGCGCGCGCAAGCTCGGCGAGGCCGCCGGCCTGGAGGTCGAGGTGCTCGGCGTCGAGGAACTGGAGAAGGAGGGCTTCGGCGGCATCCTCGCGGTCGGCCAGGGCTCGACGCGTGCGCCGCGGCTGGTGCGGCTGCGGCACAAGGGCGCCAAGGGCGGCAAGAAGGTGGCGCTGGTCGGCAAGGGTGTCACCTTCGACACCGGTGGCATCTCCATCAAGCCGGCCGCTTCCATGCACCACATGACCTCCGATATGGGCGGTGCCGCGGCGGTGATCGCCACCGTGGTGCTGGCCGCCCGGCTCAAGCTGCCGATCGACGTGACCGCGACGGTGCCGATGGCCGAGAACATGCCGTCGGGTTCGGCGCAGCGTCCCGGGGACGTGCTGACCCAGTACGGCGGCACCACCGTGGAGGTGCTCAACACCGACGCCGAGGGGCGGCTGATCCTGGCCGACGCCATCGTGCGGGCCTGTGAGGACTCCCCCGACTACCTGATCGAGACCTCGACGCTGACCGGGGCGCAGCTGATCGCCCTCGGCGCGCGGATACCCGGGGTGATGGGCTCCGACGACTTCCGCGACCGGGTCGCCGCGCGCTCGGCCGACGTCGGCGAGAACGCCTGGCCGATGCCGCTGCCCGACGAGCTCAAGGACGACCTGAAGTCGACGGTCGCCGATCTGGCGAATGTCAGCGGCCAGCGGTTCGCCGGCATGCTGGTGGCCGGGGTGTACCTGCGCGAGTTCGTCGCCGACGGCGTGGACTGGGTGCACATCGACATCGCCGGGCCGTCGTACAACACCGGCAGCGCGTGGGGCTACACCCCCAAGGGCGGTACCGGTGTTCCGGTGCGGACCATGCTCGCCGTCCTGGAGGACATCGCAAGCAACGGCTGAGGCCCACCCAAAGCTACTGGTGGGTAATAAATATCTGGTGTCGACCTCGGTGGGAAGCCCAGCGGTAACAGTGACAGGATGGTGTCGTAAACCGCCTGCCACCCGGCCGACCCGTCGTTGTGGTAAGCCAGAGCCGTACCCGTCGCGCCAGAGTCTTCGAGGAGCCAAACACATGGCCGTGTCCGTACAGATGCCCGCACTCGGTGAGAGCGTCACCGAGGGGACCGTCACCCGCTGGCTCAAGCAGGAGGGCGACCCGGTCGCGGTCGACGAGCCGCTGCTGGAGGTGTCCACCGACAAGGTTGACACCGAGATCCCGTCGCCGGTGGCCGGCGTCCTGACCAAGATTGTTGCCGCCGAAGACGATGTGGTCGAGGTCGGCGGCGAGTTGGCGGTCATCGGCGAGGCCGGCGAGGCGCCCCCGGCCGCGCCCGCGCCCGAGCCGGCGGCAGCCCCCGCGCCCGCTGCGGCACCGGAGCCGGCGCCCGCTGCGGCACCGGCTGCACCCGCGGCGACCCAGACTCCCTCGCCGTCGGTCGCCACCGCCGCCGCCGCGGCGTCGATCGTGATGCCCGAGCTCGGCGAGTCGGTCACCGAGGGCACGGTGACCCGCTGGCTGAAGAAGGTCGGCGACCCGGTCGCGGTCGACGACCCGCTGGTCGAGGTGTCCACCGACAAGGTCGACACCGAGATCCCGTCGCCGGTCGCCGGCGTGCTGTTGTCGATCACCGCCGAGGAAGACGTCGTCGTCCCGGTCGGCGGCGAGCTCGCCGTGGTCGGTGCCGCCGACGCCGCGCCCGCTCCGGCTCCCGCCGCACCCGCGCCCGCTCCGGCTCCGGCTCCGGAGCCCAAGCCCGAACCTGCGCCGGAACCCAAGCCGGCCCCGGCCGCCGCCGCACCGGCGGCACCTGCCCCGGCCGCGGCCGCGCCGTCGGCCGGTGACGACGGCCCGTACGTCACCCCGCTGGTGCGCAAGCTGGCCGCCGAGCACAACGTCGACCTGTCCGCCGTCACCGGCACCGGTGTCGGCGGGCGCATCCGCAAGCAGGATGTGCTGGCCGCCGCCGAGGCCCAGAAGCCCGCCGCGGCTCCGGCTGCCGCCCCCGCGACCGCGGCGCCCGCCGCTGCCGCACCGACCCCGTCGGTACCCGCGGTCTCCTCGGCCCCGAGCCCGCTGGCCCACCTGCGCGGCACCACCCAGAAGGCCAGCCGGATCCGGCAGCTCACCGCGAAGAAGACCCGCGAGTCGCTGCAGGCCACCGCGCAGCTGACCCAGACCCACGAAGTCGACATGACCAAGATCGTGTCGCTGCGGGCCCGCGCCAAGGACGCCTTCGCCGAGCGGGAGGGCGTCAACCTGACCTACCTGCCGTTCATCGCCCGCGCGGTGATCGACGCGCTCAAGCAGCACCCGAACGTCAACGCCAGCTACAACGAGGACACCGCCGAGATCACCTATTTCGACGCCGAGCACCTCGGCTTCGCGGTGGACACTGAGCAGGGCCTGCTGTCGCCGGTCGTGCACAACGCCGGTGACCTGTCACTGGGTGGTCTGGCCCGGGCCATCGTCGACATCGCCGCCCGCGCCCGCTCGGGCAACCTGCGGCCCGACGAGCTGTCCGGCGGCACCTTCACCATCACCAACATCGGCAGCCAGGGCGCACTGTTCGACACCCCGATCCTGGTCCCGCCGCAGGCCGCCATGCTGGGCACCGGCGCGATCGTCAAGCGCCCGCGCGTCATCGTCGACGACTCCGGCAACGAGTCGATCGGTGTCCGTTCGGTCTGCTACCTGCCGCTGACCTATGACCACCGGCTGATCGACGGCGCGGACGCCGGCCGGTTCGTCACCACCATCAAGCGACGCCTGGAAGAGGGCGCGTTCGAGGCCGAACTCGGCCTGTAGAGCCGATGGCGCCCGACCGGTCCGTCGTCGCGATCGCCGGCTCGTCGGGCCTGATCGGTTCGGCGCTGGCGGTGGCGCTGCGCGACGCCGGCCGGCCGGTGCTCCGGCTCGTCCGGCGTCCCCCGGCCGGGCCGGACCAGCGGTACTGGAACCCCGACACCGGCGAGCTGGACCCCGGCGTCCTCGACGGCGTCGCGGCAGTGGTGAACCTGTGCGGTGCCCCGGTTGCCGGGCGGCGGTGGTCGGGGGCCTATCAGCAGCAGCTGCGCAACAGCCGCATCATCCCGACCGACGTGCTCGCGACGGCCGTCGCCCGAGCCGGCGTTCCCGTGCTGGTCAACGGCAGTGCGATCGGCTTCTACGGGGACACGGGATCCCGCGCGGTCGACGAAACCGCCTGCGCCGGTGCAGGATTCCTGTCCGGACTGTGTGTGGACTGGGAGGCCGCGACCGCCCCGGCCGCGGACGCCGGCGCCCGGGTGGTCAACATCCGCACCGGCCACGTGCTGTCGGCCACCGGCGGCCTGCTCGGGGCGCTGCGGCCGCTGTTCCGGCTCGGCCTGGGTGCCCGGTTCGGCGACGGGCGCCAGTACCTGTCCTGGATCAGCCTGGCGGACACCGTTGCGGCGCTGCAGCTGATCATCGACGACCCGGGGATATCCGGGCCGGTGAATCTGACCGGGCCCGAACCGGTCACCAATGCCGAGTTCACCACCGCACTGGGCCGGGCGCTGGGCCGGCCGACACCGCTGCGGGTGCCGGGTTTCGCCGCCCGGGCGCTGCTGGGCGAGTTCGCCGAGGAGGGTCTGCTGACCGGCCAGCGGGTGTTGCCCGCGGCGCTGGCCGCCGCCGGATTCCAGTTCCGGCACAACACCCTCGGCGAGGCCCTGGACTACGCGGTCCGCGGGTAGATCCCGGCGGCCGGGTCCGCGGTGATCTGCTCGGTTTCGGCGTCGTAGTCATACAGCTCGCCGTAGCGGCCCCAGTCGACGGCGGTGTCGAGTTGCCGGCGCGCGTCCTCGGGTCCGAAGCCGCGGCGCAGCACGTCCAGGAAGAACCCGGCCCGCAGGGTCCCGTCGGCGGAGGCGCCCAGGGCCCGGCAGACGGTCCGGACCAGCGGCGCGCGCTCGCGGGCCTGCGCCGCGAAAATCTGCTTGCTGCGCCGGATGTCGGCCGTGGTGAACTCCACGCCGACCGGTGTCACCGAGATGCGGCCGGCGCTGACGGTAATGAACCCGAGCAGCTCCGCGGCGTCGACCAGCGGCAGCAGATCGTCGAGTTCGAAGTTGAGCTCGGCTGCGATATCGGGCAGATCGAGGTGTCCGCCGGCGGCGTGGGCGATCTGCACCAGGCCGGCCAGCCCGCCCACCGAGGCCTCCGGCAGCGGCCGGCCGGTGGCGCTCGCCGCGGCGGGCGCGGGCGCCGGTGCGGACCCGGCGGCGCCGGTCAGCAGCGCGTACAGCTTGTCGACGACGGCTTCGAACCCGGCGGCGCGCCGGTCCCGCGGCCGGTCCAGGCCGACGGTCAGCTCGGCGCGGATGCGGCCGGGGTTGGCGCCGAGCACGATCACCCGGTCGGCCAGCAGCACGGCCTCTTCGATGTTGTGGGTGACCAGGCAGATGGCCTTGGTGGGGAACTCGTTCCCCGACCACAGCTGCATCAGTTCGTTGCGCAGGTTCTCCGCGGTCAGCACGTCCAGCGCCGAGAACGGCTCGTCCATCAGCAGCAGATCCGGTTCGAGCACCAGGGCGCGGGCGAATCCGACGCGCTGGCGCATGCCGCCAGAAAGCTCCTTGGGATAGGCGGATTCGAAGCCGTCCAGGCCGATGGTGTCGATGGCGGCCAGCGCCCGGGTCCGGCGTTGGGCGGGTGGCACCCCGCGGGCGGCCAACCCGAGTTCGACGTTGTCCTGCACGGTCAGCCACGGCATCAGGGCGAAGGTCTGAAACACCATCGCGGTGCCCGGGTTGGCGCCGTTGAGCTCCCGGCCGCGGTAGCCGACCATCCCGGAACTCGGTGCGATCAGTCCGGCGATGGTACGCAGCAGGGTGGATTTGCCGGAGCCGGACCGGCCCAGCAGCGCGACGATCTCCCCCTCGCGCAGGTCGAGGTTGATGTCGTCGAGCACCAGCAGCTGCTCGCCCGACGGTCCGGGGAAGCTCTTGGTGAGGTGATCGAGCGAGACGATCACCGGAGTGTTGTCGGTCATCGGTGGTTCTCCCGTTCGGGTCAGGCCGGCGAGTAGCGGCGTTCGGCGAGCACGTAGAGGCGCCGCCAGAGGGTGCGGTTGGTGCCGACGACGAACATGCTCATCACCATGACGCCGACCAGGATTCGGCCCCAGTCGCCGTCGGCGGTGGCGGCGGTGATGTAGGAGCCCAGGCCGGTGGCGGTCAGCGTCTGGCCGCGGTAGGTGACCACCTCGGCGACGATGGACGCGTTCCAGGCGCCGCCGGCCGCGGTGATGCCGCCGGTGACGTAGCCGGCGAAGATCGCGGGCAGGATCAGCCGGCGCCATTTCAGCGCGGTCGGCAGCCCCAGGTTGGCGGCGGCCTCGCGCAGGTCATTGGGGATGGCGCTGGCACCGGCGATGACGTTGAACAGGATGTACCACTGCGAGCCGAGCGCCATCAGCACGATGCCGCCGATGTCGAGGCTGACGCCGGTGGCGATCAGGGCGGCGGTCACCAGCGGGAACAGGAAGTTCGCCGGGAACGAGGCCAGCACCTGGACCACCGGCTGGGCCAGCCGGGATACCCGCGGGTTCATCCCGATCCACACCCCGACCGGCACCCAGATCAGCGTGGACACCACCACGACGACGGCGACCCGCGCGAAGGTGGCCAGGCCGAGCAGCCCGGCGTGGCCGACTTCGGCGAACCCCACGCCGTCGTGGATGAACCTCACCGCACGGTAGGCGCCGTAGCCGATGATGGCGGCCACGGCCGCGGCGAACACGACATCGCCGAGTCGGCGGCGCGCCACGGGAGTGCGCAGCGGGTGGTCGGCCACACCGAAGACCGCCATCACCCGGTCCAGCGGGTACACCAGGTGCCCGAGCGGTCGGCCGACCAGACGCGGGAGCCGGGACCGGCGCAGCACCTCGAGGGTGAGGCTGCGCGGTGCCTCCGCGGATTCGGACTCCTCCACCCGGAACCGTTCGGCCCAGGCCGTCAGCGGCCGCCAGAATGCCACGTTGACCGCGATGACCAGCGCGATCATCACCAGGATCGCCAGCCCCACCCGGCCCAGTTCCCCATTGTCGCCGGCGGCCGCGACATAGGCGCCGATGCCGGGCAGCGCGAATTGGTGCCCGTTGACGCTGAGTGCCTCCGAGGCGGTCAGGAAGAACCAGCCGCCGCCGAAGCTCATCATGCCGTTCCAGACCAGCGGGATCATCCCGCCGGGCAGGTCGACCCGCCAGAACCGTTGCCAGCGCGACAGCCGCAGCAACCGGGACGCCTCGTCGAGGTCGCGCGGCTGCGACTTCAGCGAGTAGTAGAACGCGAACGTCATGTTCCACGCCTGCGAGGTGAAGATCGCGAAGACCGACGCGCATTCCAGGCCGAGCTGCGAGCCCGGGAACAGCGCGATGAACCCGGTGACGGTGATCGACAGGAAGCCCAGGATCGGCACCGACTGCAGGACGTCCAGCGCCGGGACGAGGACCTTCTCGGCGCGGCGCGAGCGGGCGGCCGCGGTGGCGTAGACGAAGGTGAACACGATCGAGACGCCGAGCGCGATGAACATCCGCAGCAGCGAACGGGCCGCGTAGTAGGGCAGATTCGCCGGGTCGGTGGACGCCGACGGCGGCGCGGTGTCGACGGTCCACGGCACGCTCGCACCGGAGCCCACCCGGACGAGCAGCCAGACCAGCGCGGCGGTGCCGACGAAGACGGCGGCGTCGGCGGTGCGGCTGCGGATGGGCCGGGCGGCAGCCCGGGCGGGAACGGAGGCAAGCGAAACCATGCGCGGGTCACCCCGGCTTTCCGGTTTGGGCGCGACGGTGGTGCGCGGTGATCAGCCGATCACGCGCACCGTCACGGCGACGGGTCAGGAGCCTGTCAGAACCGGATCCGGGCGGCGGTGTGCACTGACGACCGACCGGACCCGCGACTACTTCCCTCGATCATCGGCACTCACCTCCCAGCGTCTGCCCGCGCGCCGTCGTTCGGTGCGCTGCCGGGGCGAACCCTACGTTCGCCGCGCCGCCCGGGTCAAGCCGAATCACCTGCGGGATTGCGGACAATGCGGCGCGCGTAGCGTGAGGCAGATGACGCCTTCCATCCGGTCCTCGACCGCCCCGGTCGACGTCCGCAACCTGGGGCTGATCGACTACACCGCGGCCTGGGATCTGCAGCGGGAGTTGGCCGACGCCCGGGTGGCCGGCGGCCCGGACACCCTGCTGCTGCTGCAACATCCGCCGGTGTACACCGCGGGACGGCGCACCGAGGCCCATGAACGGCCGTTCGACGGCACACCCGTCATCGACACCGACCGCGGCGGCAAGATCACTTGGCATGGGCCCGGGCAGTTGGTGGGCTATCCGATCATCGGCCTCACCGAACCCCTGGATGTGGTGAATTTCGTTCGGCGCCTTGAGGAATCGTTGATCGAGGTGTGTGCGACATTCGGCCTGGACGCCGGGCGGGTGGACGGGCGGTCCGGGGTGTGGCTGCCCGACGACGGCCTGCGCCGCACGCGCAAGATCGGGGCGATCGGGATCCGCGTTGCCCGCGGCGTCACCCTGCACGGGTTCGCGCTGAACTGCGACTGCGATCTGAGCGCCTTCGGCGGCATCATCCCGTGCGGCATCGCCGACGCCGGTGTCACCTCGCTGACCGCCGAGCTGGGCCGACGGGTGAGCGTCGACGACGTGCGCGCGCAGGTCGCCGACGCGGTGTGCCGGGCCCTGGACGGAGAGCTGCCCGTCGCCGAGCACAACCTGACCGAGGCCAGCCGCGTAGCATCACAGCCGTGAGTATCGATCCCGGGAACCGCAAGCTGCTCCGGCTGGAGGTGCGCAACGCGCAGACCCCGATCGAACGCAAACCCTCGTGGATCAAGACCCGCGCCAAGATGGGCCCGGAGTACACCGAGCTGAAGTCCCTGGTGCGGCGGGAGGGCCTGCACACGGTGTGCGAGGAGGCCGGCTGCCCCAACATCTACGAGTGCTGGGAAGACCGCGAGGCCACCTTCCTGATCGGCGGCGACCAGTGCACCCGGCGCTGCGACTTCTGCCAGATCGACACCGGTAAGCCGGCCGAGTTCGACCGTGACGAGCCGCGCCGGGTGGCCGAGAGCGTGGCCACCATGGGGTTGCGCTACGCGACGGTGACCGGGGTCGCCCGTGATGATCTGCCCGACGGCGGTGCCTGGCTTTACGCCGAAACCGTGCGCGTCATCAAGGAGTTGAACCCGGGCACCGGGGTGGAGCTGCTGGCGCCGGACTTCAACGGTGACGAGGATCTGCTGCGCGAGGTCTTCGAGACCCGCCCGGAGGTGTTCGCGCACAACGTCGAGACGGTGCCGCGGATCTTCAAGCGGGTCCGCCCGGCGTTCCGCTATCAGCGCAGCCTCGACGTGCTGACCGCGGCGCGCGAGTTCGGTCTGGTGACCAAGTCGAACCTGATCCTCGGTCTGGGTGAGACCCCCGAGGAGGTCCGCGAGGCGCTGGCCGACCTGCTCGACGCCGGCTGCGACATCGTCACCATCACCCAGTACCTGCGACCCTCGGCCCGCCACCATCCCGTCGAGCGCTGGGTCAAGCCCGAGGAGTTCGTCGAGCATCAGCGCTTCGCCGAGGAACTCGGCTACGCCGGGGTGCTGGCCGGGCCCCTGGTCCGCTCGTCGTATCGAGCGGGCCGGCTGTACGCGCAGGTGATGGCCTCGCGCGCGGCGGCCCAAACCGGTGCCGCGGCGTCGGTGCCGAACGCCGCCGCCGTATCCTGAACCCATGGCAAAACCCCGTAACGCTGCCGAGACGAAGGCGGCCAAGGCCGAGGCCCGCAAGGCCGCCAAGGCGGCGTCCAAGGCGCGCCGCCAGCAGCTGTGGCAGGCGTTCAACATCCAGCGCAAGGAAGATCGTCGGCTCATCCCGTACATGGTGCTGGCGTTCGTCCTGGTGGCCGGCGCCTCGGTGGCGATCGCGGTGCTCACCGGGACCGGGCCGATCAGCACCACGCTGTTCTGCGTCTTCGGGGTCGTGCTGGGTGCCCTGGTTGCGTTCATCATCTTCGGGCGCCGTGCGCAGAAGTCGGTGTACGCCAAGGCCGAGGGCCAGACCGGGGCGGCCGCCTGGGCGCTGGACAATCTGCGCGGCAAGTGGCGGGTGACCCCAGGGGTGGCCGCGACCGGGCATTTCGACGCCGTGCACCGGGTGATCGGCAAGCCCGGGGTGATCTTCGTCGCCGAGGGTGACCCGGGACGGGTGAAATCGCTGCTGGCACAGGAGAAGAAGCGCACCGCCCGGCTCGTCGGCGAGGTGCCGATCTACGACATCATCGTCGGCAACGACGAGGGCCAGGTTCCGCTGGCCAAGCTGGAGCGGCACCTGAATCGGTTGCCCGCCAACATCTCGGTCGCGAAGATCGACACCATCGAGTCCCGACTGACGGCGCTGAGCACCAAGGGCGGCCCGGGCGCGATTCCCAAGGGCCCGATGCCCGGTGGCGCCAAGATGAAGGGCGTGCAGCGGCGCGTGCAAAGGCGCTGAGTCGGCCGGAGCTCGCAGGCCCTCTTCTACCGGCGGACCACGGCCGTCGCGGTGACCCGGTCCTGGACGCCGCGGCCGTCGGAGTCGGTGAACAACGCCGGCACCACCAGACCCACCAGCACGCCACGCACCAGCGCACGGCCGATCCCGACGTGCAACCGGTTGTCCACCGAGGCCACCCGCAGCCCCAGGGCCAGCTGGCCGGGGGTGAATCCGTACAGCCGTACCGAGATCACACCCAGGATCAGCCAGATCACCAGCACCGCGGTCGACAACCACTGGATCGGGTAGATTCCGAGCGCCATCAGCAGTCCGGCCAGCCCGTAGGCGATCAGCCAGTCGACCAGCAGCGCGGCCAGCCGTCGGCCCATCCCGGCCAGCGATCCCGGCCCGCTGGGCGGCAGGCCCATGCGCTGTCCGGGATAGTCGCCCCGGCCGGTGCCGGGTTCGGGCAGTTCCGCCCCGGACAACCAGTCCCCATATGGTCGGCTCATGACCTCCAGTTTAGGTGGCCCGATTCGTGTCACCACCGACCTCACCGCGCGGCACGGCCCGGGTCCGGTGATTGTGTAACCTCCGCGCAACATTTGGTTGACTGCCGCGCAACATCGACTTCATAGCGTCAGCCGCGAGTGATCCGCACGCTTGTGCCCGATGCAGTGCATATGCGCGACTTGGTTCGGATACATACGCAAAGGAGCAGTTCGTGGCCGAAACCACCCGCGACGACGTTTTCAAGCTGATCAAGGACGAGGGCGTCGAGTATGTCGACATCCGGTTCTGCGATCTGCCGGGCGTCGTCCAGCACTTCTCGATCCCCGCCGAGGCGTTCGACGAGAGCGTTTTCGAAGACGGCCTGGCGTTCGACGGATCGTCGGTCCGTGGCTTCCAGTCCATTCACGAGTCCGACATGATGCTGCTGCCGGATCCCGCCACCGCGCAGATCGACCCGTTCCGCAAGGCCAAGACGCTGAACATGATGTTCTTCGTCCACGACCCGTTCACCCGCGAGGCCTACTCGCGCGACCCCCGCAACGTCGCCCGCAAGGCGGAGAACTACCTGACCAGCACCGGGATCGCCGACACCTGTTACTTCGGTGCCGAGGCGGAGTTCTACATCTTCGACTCGGTCGCCTTCGATTCCAAGATCAACGGCACCTTCTACGAGATCGACTCCGAGTCGGGCTGGTGGAACACCGGCCAGCCGACCGAGCCGGACGGCTCCCCCAACCTCGGTTACAAGGTCCGCCCCAAGGGCGGGTACTTCCCCGTCGCACCGTATGACCACTACGTCGACCTGCGCGACGAGATGTCGACCAACCTGATCAACGCTGGATTCACCCTGGAGCGCGGCCACCACGAGGTCGGCACCGCCGGGCAGGCCGAGATCAATTACAAGTTCAACACCATGCTGCATGCGGCCGACGACGTGCTGCTGTTCAAGTACATCATCAAGAACACCGCGTGGCAGAACGGCAAGACCGTCACCTTCATGCCCAAGCCGCTGTTCGGCGACAACGGTTCGGGCATGCACGCCCACCAGTCGCTGTGGAAGGACGGCAAGCCGCTGTTCCACGACGAGGCCGGGTACGCGGGCCTGTCGGATCTGGCCCGGCACTACATCGGCGGCATCCTGCACCACGCCCCGTCGCTGCTGGCGTTCACCAACCCCACGGTGAACTCCTACAAGCGCCTGGTGCCCGGCTACGAGGCCCCGATCAACCTGGTGTACAGCCAGCGCAACCGGTCCGCCTGCGTGCGTATCCCGATCACCGGCAACAACCCGAAGGCCAAGCGCCTGGAGTTCCGTTGCCCGGACAGCTCGGGTAACCCGTACCTGGCCTTCGCAGCCATGCTGATGGCCGGTATCGACGGCATCAAGAACAAGATCGAGCCGCTGGCCCCGGTCGACAAGGACCTCTACGAGCTGCCGCCGGACGAGGCCGCCAACATCCCGCAGGCGCCCACCTCGCTGGCCGCGGTGATCGACAAGCTCGAAGAGGACCACGAATACCTCACCGAGGGTGGCGTGTTCACCGAGGACCTGATCGAGACCTACATCGCCTACAAGCGGGAGAACGAGATCCTGCCGGTGCAGATCCGTCCTCACCCGTACGAGTTCAGCCTGTACTACGACTGCTGAGACAGGTGGGAAAAGCCGGGCGGCGCGCGAGTGCCGCCCGGCTTTTTCTCGAGCGATAGGGTGATCGGCGTGGCTGCGACAACACCGAACCCCTGGCAACGCATCACCTACGCCTACGGTCGCCGGCTGCCCGACTCGATGAGGGATTGGGTGCGCCAGGACCTCACCGGCCCGGGCGCGGTCCGCCGTCACCTCATCCGGATGGCGATTCCGTCGGCGCTGGTGCTGGCTCCGGTGTGGTTGCTGCCGGCCCCGGTGTCGATCCTGCTCCAGATGACGGGACCGCTGTTCTTCTGGGCGGTGGTGATGGCGATGGCGCTGAACAAGCCGTGGCGGCGCCACCGGCTGGCTCAGCACGGCCTGCCGATGGAGCTGATCGAGGCCAAGAAGTCCAAGCGCGCCCAACGGATGCACGACAACTACATCGAGAAGTATGGGCCGCGCCCCGAAGAGGCGCGCTGGCAGGCCAACAGCAGCCCGTTCTGACCCGTGCGGGTTCTGCTGCAGCGCGTCACGTCCGCGCAGGTGCACGTCGACGGTGAGGTCGTCGGGGCCATTTCGCCCGCCACCCAGGGCCTGGTGGCTCTGGTGGGTGTCACCCACACCGACGACGCCGCGGTGGCCGCCAAGCTGGCCGAGAAGTTGTGGCGGCTGCGGATCCTCGACGACGAGCGCAGCGCCGCCGATATCGGCGCCCCGATCCTGGTGATCAGCCAGTTCACCCTGTATGCCAACACTGCCAAGGGCCGGCGACCGGCGTGGAACGCCGCCGCGCCCGGGCCGGTGGCCGAACCCCTGGTCGAGGCGTTCGCCGAGGCGCTGCGGGGGCTCGGCGCCGAGGTCGCCACCGGCGTGTTCGGCGCCCATATGCACGTCGAGCTGATCAACGACGGCCCCGTGACCCTGCTCCTCGAATCAGAAAGATAGAGTGATCTATATGGTGACGAAGTACATCCCCTCCTGGTACGACGACGAGGTCAGCGCCCTCTACGAGCTGGCGCTGGGCTTCTTCGAGCGCGAGGTCGTCGGGCAGCACGAGAAGTGGGACGCCCAGCGTCACATCGACCGCAGCGTGTGGCTGGAGGCCGGCAAGCTGGGTCTGCTGCTGTGCTCGGTGCCCGCCGAGTACGGCGGCGGCGGTGGCACCTTCGCCCACGACCTGGCCGTGCTGGAGGCCCAGGGCTACGCCGGGGACCTGTCGCTCGGGGTGGGCGTGCACAGCGGGATCGTCGCGCACTACGTCCTGGCCTACGGCTCCGAGGAGCAGAAGCGCTACTGGCTGCCGCTGATGGCCAGCGGTGAGGTGCTCGGCGCGATCGGTATGACCGAGCCCGGCGCCGGTTCCGACCTGAAGGCCATCCGCGCCACCGCCATCCGCGAGGACGACCAGTATGTGATCAACGGCTCCAAGACCTTCATCACCAACGGTGGTTCGGCCGACATGATCGTGCTCGCGGTCAAGACCGACCCGAAGGCCGGCGCGCGCGGTGTGTCGCTGCTGATCGTCGACCTGCGCGATTGCCCCGGCTACCAGGTGACCCGTGTGCTGGACAAGGTCGGTATCCACGGCGGTGACACCGCCGAGTTGGCGTTCACCGATGTGCGGGTACCGGTCAGCGCACTGCTGGGCCCCGAGGAGGGTAAGGGCTTCGGCCAGCTGATGGCCCAGCTGCGCCAGGAGCGGCTCACCATCGCCGCCTCCGGAGTGGCCGGCATGGAGCGCGCCGTCGACGACACCGTGGCCTACACCAAGTCTCGGGAAGCGTTCGGGCACAGCATCTTCGAGTTCCAGAACACCGCGTTCGAGCTGGCCGAGTGCAAGACCATCGCGCGGACCGGGCGGATCTTCTACGACCACTGCGTCCAATCCCATTTGCGCGGCGAGCTTTCCGACACCGACGCCGCGATGGCCAAGTACTGGCTGACCGACCGCAAATGCGAGGTCATCGACCGGTGCGTGCAGCTCTACGGCGGCTACGGCTACATGCGCGAGTACCTGATCGCGCGGATGTACGAGGATGCCCGGGTGGAGCGCATCTACGGCGGCGCCAACGAGGTGATGAAGCAGATCATCGCCCGCTCGCTGTAGCGGGAGTTCCGCGGCCGCCACTGCTAGAAGGGCGGGGCGTCGTCCCAGGGTTCGCTGGTGATCTCGGTGGCGCCCACACCGAACCCCGGCGCAGTCGGGTCACACCACCGATCGAGGTAGTCGACGATTGAGCGGCCGGACAACGGCCCCTCAGTCCAGCCCGTTGTCCACCCGGAAGCGGCGCAGCCCGTCGATCTTCTCGGCCAGGGGCGCATCGGGTGTGCAGTAGAACATCCACGGGGCGGTCAGCACGGCGCTGACTCCCCCGGCCTCGGCCCGCGCGTACTGCTCGGGGGTGAAGGCGTCGGCCAGCGGCGTGATGACGGTGAAATCATCCATGCCCAAGCCCTTTTCGGCCCGCAGATCCCGAATCCGGGCGATCGAGGCGATGACCCGGTCGGTACTCAGCAGGTCGCCGATCCAGCCGTCGTAGCGGGCGGCGCGGCGCAGCGCGATGTCGGACTGGCCACCGATGTAGATCGGGATCCGCGGCGGTGTGGGTTCCATCTCCAGGCGCGGCGCCCGGTAGAACTCGCCGTCGAACTCGGTCCAGCCCGGCGACCACAGCCGCCGCATCAGTTCCAGCATCTCGTCGGTGCGCCGGCCACGGTTGCCGAAATCCTGTTCCATCAATGCGAATTCGTCGGCGCACCAGCCCACTCCGGCACCGAGCTCGACCCGGCCGCCGGCCAGTTCGGCCGCCGTGCCGATGGATTTGGCGGCCAGGTACGGGTTGCGCAGCGCCGGGACCGTGACGGTGGTGACGAACCGGATCTGCCGGGTGACGGCGGCCATCGCGCCGATCAGCACCCACGGGTCGGGCCACGGGGTGAACGGCTGCCAGCGGGGCTTGCCGTCGCTGGTGTACGGGTAGGGGGTGGTGAGGGTTTCCAGGTTCACCACATGCTCGGGAATGGCGATCCCGTCGTAACCCAGATCATCGGCCGCCCGGGCGATCTCGACCGCCTCGTGGACGTCCATGAAGGCCGTTCCGACGTAGAACCGCATCAATTCTCCTCTCGTGCCCACGCGGGTGTGATGAACACGCCTTCGGCCTGCACGGTGGGCCCGTCGGCGTCGGCGATATGACCGCGCGCGTAGGTCTTCACCCCGTCGACGCGTTCGATGAACGCCTCGGCCCGCAGCGCACCCAGCGGGGTGCCGCGCAGATAGCGACAGCTGATGGTGCCAGTGAAGTTCGGCTTGGTCAGCCCGTCGCTGGCGGCCTCACCCAGCAGGTGGTCGAGGATCAGGGCGCTCATGCCACCGTGCACGTGCCCGGGCGGACCCTCGTACGGCGCGCCGAGGACGAACTCGGTCCAGACCCGCCCGCCGGGTTCGCGGTGGATCTCCACCGGCGGCGCGATCGGGTTGCGCACCCCGATCACCGGATTCCCCCAGGTGACCCCCTGGCCGTCGGGCATGAAACGCACTCCGTGCGTGCCGTCGATCTGGCGCTCGGTCAGTAACGCGGTGACCTCGTCGATCGTCCGGCGCGCCCGGTCCACCTCGTCCTGGTCGGCCTCGGTCCGGATACACGCATCGATGAGTGCGCGCACCGACTGGGCCAGCGGCTCGTAGCGGGCGCGCAGCCGCTGGTATTCGGCGGTGTCGATTAGTTCCTCGGAGAACTTCACCGAACCTTCATAACACCGCGCAGTTTCGACGGCGCCCGCGGACACCCAAACGCCTCAGGCGAAGCGTCAGCCGAACACCTCTCGGACCACGGCCTTGGCCCGCCGTGTCACCCGCAGGTAGTTGTCCAGGAACTCGCCGCCGTCGTCGGTGGGCCAGCCGGCGGCGACGGCGACCGCGTTGAGGAATCGTCCCGGACCGGGCAGTTGATCGATCGGTTTCCCCTTGACCAGCACCAGCGCATTGCGGCTGGCGGTGGCTGTCAGCCAGGCCCAGCGCAACTGCGCCACCTGGCCCGAATCGAGCAGACCGGCCTCCTCGATCGCGTCCAGGGTGTCCAGCGTCGAGGTGTTGTGCAGACCGGGCACGTCGTGGGCGTGTCGCAGCTGCAGCAGCTGGACGGTCCATTCGACGTCGGCCAGTCCGCCGCGGCCCAGCTTGGTGTGGGTGTTGGGATCCGCGCCGCGTGGCAGGCGCTCGGCGTCGACGCGGGCCTTGATCCGGCGGATCTCCTGCACCGTGGCGGGCGAGATGCCGTCGGCCGGATAGCGGAATTCGTCGATCATCAGCAGGAACCGGTCACCGAGATCCAGATCGCCGGCCACCCGGTGGGCGCGCAGCAGCGCCTGGATCTCCCACGCCTGGGCCCACTGGGTGTAGTAGGCCTGATAGGAGGCCAACGTGCGCACCAGCGGCCCATTGCGGCCCTCCGGGCGCAGGTTCGCGTCCACCTCCAGCGGCGGATCGGCGCTCGGGGTGCCCAGCAGGGCGCGTACCTGCTCGGCGATGGTCGTCGACCATTTGACCGCGGCGACGTCGTCGAATCCCTCGTTGGCCTCGCAGACGAACATCACGTCGGCGTCCGAGCCGTAGCCGAGTTCGCCGCCCCCGAGCCGGCCCATCGCGATCACCGCGAACCGCGCCGGAACCCGCCCGTCGGCGGGTGTGTGCGCCCGGATCACCGCGTCCAGCGACGCCTGCAGCACCGCCACCCACACCGAGGTCAGCGCCGCGCACACCGACCGCACGTCCAGCAGGCCCAGCAGGTCCGCCGAGGCGATCCGGGCCAGTTCCCGGCGGCGCAGGCTGCGCGCGGCCTGGATGGCGTGCACCGGATCGCGGTGCCGGGCGGCGGCGGCCACCAGCGACTTGGCCACCCCGTCGGGATCGGTGTCGAGCAGCTTCGGCCCGGTGGGCCCGTCGCCGTAGGCCTGAATGATCTCTGGGGCCCGGATCAGCAAATCCGGGAGGTACGCCGAGGTGCCCAGCACGTGCATCAGCCGCTTGGCGACCGCGCTCTCGTCGCGCAGGGTGGCCAGATACCAGCGCTGGTCCGACAGCGCCTCGCTGAGCTTGCGGTAGGACAGCAGCCCGCCGTCGGGATCCGGGGTGTCCGACAGCCAGTCCAGCAGCGTCGGCAGCAGCACCGTTTGGACCCGGCCGCGCCGGCCGGTCTGGTTGCTCAGCGCCGACAGGTGTGTCAACGCGCTCGCCGGTGCCCGGTAGCCCAGGGCGGCGAGCTGACGCTCGGCCGCCTCGGTGTTCAGTCCGGAACCCAATTCGACTGCGCCGCCGACGCTTTCCAACAGTGGTTGGTAGAAGAGCTTGGCGTGCAGCCGGGACACCCGCAGGCTGTGCCGCTTGAGGTCCTCGCGCAGCATGCCCAGGGCGTCGTAGTTGCCGCCGGGGCGGATGTGCGCCGCACGCGCCAGCCAGCGCAGCGCCTCGGCATCGTCGGGTGCGGGCAGCAGGTGGGTCCGCTTGAGCCGCTGCAACTGCAGCCGGTGCTCCAGCAACCTCAGGAACTCGTACGACGCCGTCAGGTTCGCGGCGTCGTCGCGCCCGATGTAGCCGCCCGCGGCCAGTGCGCCCAGCGCGTCGACGGTGGAGGCGACCTGCAGCGACGTGTCGTTGCGGCCGTGCACGAGTTGCAGTAGCTGAACGGCGAATTCGACGTCGCGCAGTCCCCCGGTGCCCAGTTTCAGTTCCCGGTCGCGCACCTCCGCGGGTACCAGTGCCTCCACCCGGCGACGCATGGCCTGCACGTCGGGGACGAAGTCCTCGCGTTCGCGGGCGTTCCACACCATCGGCATCAGCGCGTCGATGTAGGCGCGGCCCAGCTCCGGGTCGCCGACGGCCGCCCGGGCCTTCAGAAGTGCCTGAAACTCCCAGGTTTTGGCCCATCGCTGGTAGTAGGCGATGTGACTGTCCAGGGTGCGGACGAGTTGTCCGGCCTTGCCCTCGGGCCGCAGCGCGGCGTCGACCTCGAAGAAGGTGTCCGAGGCGAACCGCATCATCTCCCCGGCCACCCGGGTGGTGACCGAATCCGCCTCCGCGCCGACGAAGATGATGTCGACGTCGGACACGTAGTTCAGTTCGCGCGCACCGCATTTGCCCATGGCGATGACGGCCAGCCGGGGCGCCTCCACACCGTCGGTGCACACGGTCGCCACGGCGATCTGCAACGACGCGGCCAGCGCCGCGTCGGCGAGATCCGACAGGTGCGCACCGACCGCCGGGAACGCCAGCACCGGTTCGTTCTCCACCGTCGGGGCGGTGTCGAGTGCGGCGAGCACCAGCAACCGGTCCCGGTAGAGCTTGCGCAACGCCGAAGACACTGCCGGACCGGCGTTTTCGTCCGCGCAGGCGCAGAACACGGTGCGCAGCTCGTCGGCCGACGGCAGCCGCACCGAACCGGCCAGCAGTTTCCACGACTGCGGGTGGGCGACCAGGTGGTCGCCGAGGGCCAGTGACGACCCGAGCACCCCGAACAGCCTGCCGCGCAATCCCCGGTCGGCCAACAAAGCGGCGGCCAGCTCGTCGAAATCAGGCCCCAGCGACTCCGCGAGCCGCACCATCGCCTTCAGCGCGGCGTCGGCGTCGGGTGCGCGCGACAGCGACCACAACAGTTCGACGTGCCCGGGGGTGTCCCACCCCAGCTGGGTCAGGCTCGCCCGCGCCCCTGGATCGACCAGTCCCAGCCGTCCGGTACCGGGGATGGTGGGGCGACCGGTCGCCGGCCGGGCGGGAGACTCGCGCACGTTCGCCACCGTAACGCACCGCCGAACCCCGAACGGGGCCGGTTACAGCGACAGGTACTGCTTGAGCTCGTACGGCGTGACGTTGCTGCGGTAGTTCTCCCACTCGGTGCGCTTGTTGCGCAGGAAGAAGTCAAACACATGCTCACCGAGGGCCTCGGCCACCAGCTCGCTGCGCTCCATCGCCTCCAGCGCCTGGCCCAGGCTGTTGGGCAGCTCCCGGAAGCCCATCGCGCGGCGCTCCTCGGGGGTCAGGGTCCACACGTTGTCCTCGGCCTCGGGCCCCAGCACATAACCCTGCTCGACGCCGCGCAGCCCGGCGGCCAGCAGCACCGCGAAGGTCAGGTACGGGTTGCACGCCGAGTCGGGGCTGCGCACCTCGATGCGCCGCGACGACGCCTTGTTCAGCGTGTACATCGGCACCCGGACCAGCGCCGAGCGGTTGGCCGCACCCCAGGACGCCGCCGTCGGCGCCTCGCCGCCGTGCACCAGCCGCTTGTAGGAATTCACCCACTGGTTGGTGACGGCGCTGATCTCCACGGCGTGCTCCAGGATGCCGGCGATGAACGACTTGCCGACGTTGGACAACTGCAGCGGATCGTCGGGGCTGTGAAAGGCGTTGTTCTCCCCCTCGAACAGGCTGATGTGGGTGTGCATCGCCGAGCCGGGGTAGTCGGTGAACGGCTTGGGCATGAACGACGCCCGCACCCCCTCGCCGAGGGCGACCTCCTTGACCAGGTGCCGGAAGGTCATCACGTTGTCGGCCATGGACAGCGCGTCGGCGTAGCGCAGGTCGATCTCCTGCTGGCCGGGAGCGCCCTCGTGATGGCTGAATTCGACGGAGATGCCCATCTTCTCTAGCGCCTCGATGGCGTGCCGCCGGAAGTTGGGGGCACCCTCGTGCACGGACTGGTCGAAGTAGCCGCCATTGTCCGCGGGCACCGGCACGCTGCCGTCGTACGGGCCGGGTTCGAGTAGGAAGAACTCGATCTCCGGGTGCACGTAGCAGGAGAACCCCAGATCGCCGGCCTTGGCGAGCTGGCGGCGCAGCACGTGCCGGGAGTCCGCCCACGACGGCGACCCGTCGGGCATGGTGATGTCGCAGAACATGCGTGCGGTGTGGAACGCGCCGTCCTCGCTGGCCCGCCACGGCAGGATCTGGAAGGTCGACGGGTCGGGCCGGGCCACCGTGTCCGATTCCGACACCCGGGCGAAACCCTCGATGGAGGAACCGTCGAAGCCGATGCCCTCCTCGAAGGCACCCTCGAGTTCGGCGGG